>JAEWPX010000166.1 GCA_023399375.1 Pseudomonadota bacterium
CCAGGGAACAGCGCACGCGCGGATATTCGAGCAGCCGCGTGTAGCGGTTGCGCGACATGAGCTCCCAGGCCAGGATGTCCAGGGTGCGCGGCCGCGCGAGCAGGCCCCGTATGGTCGCCTTGAAGAAATGCGCAAGCTGGGCTTTTGGCGGCATGGACGCGAAGCGGTCGGCGACCTCGGCGCGCAGCTCGGCCACGGGCGGCCAGAACGCGGCGCTTTGGCCAAACGTCGTGACCATGTCGTCGAGGTCCTGGAAATGGCGCAGGATGACGGCGCGTTCGAGTCCCGCCGCCCTGGCCACGGCCTCGAGGGAAAGATCCTCGAAGCCCTCCCGGGCGAGCAGGTCACCCAGGGCCTCGAGCAGCCGCTCGCGCACGGTGCGGGGCTGGCCGATGGGAATGATTTTCACCCCGGACATGGGGAAAGCCTTAGGCCTGCTTCGCCCGCAGGAAGCTGCCCACGGTCACGAGCAGGGCCAGGGCCAGGATCGAGCCGTCCCGGAGGAAGGTCCGCGTGGAAATGGCGTCGTCGGCCTTGGTCGTGAAGCAGCCGCACTGGGTGCTGATGCCCTTGTGCACGGCCCAGGCCATGGCGGCCAGGAACACGGCCATCATGAGCGTGGCGGAAAAGCCCGCGCCGCGGGAAAAAAGGCCCGTGATGAGGCACATGCCGACCACCACCTCGATCCAGGGCAGCACCTGCGCCACGCCGCCGACGAGCATCTCCGGCAGGAGCTGGTAGTTGCGGATGATCTTGGCGAACGCCAGCGGATCGACGATCTTGTCCCAGGCCGCCGCCAGAAACACGCAGCCCAGTGCGAAGCGCAACAGGAAATACACCACCCTCATATGCCGCCCTCCGTGGGACCGCCCGCGGCCGTCCATCCCTCATACCCGTCGGTGACCACCGTGACGTAGGGATAGCCCGCCGTGCGCAACGCCTCGGCCAATTCCTTGCTCTTGTCGCAAAGCAGATTGCCGCAGTAGACCATGAGCCGGTCCTCGGCGGTCAGCCCCAGGGCCTTGGCCGCAGCGTCCAGGTCCCCGTACATGGTTTCCTGGGGCAGGCTCTTGGCACCGGCCACGTGCCCCATGGCGAATTCCTCCGGAGTCCGGGCGTCGAGAAACACCACCCCGGGCTTGCCGAGCATGATCCTCGCGCCGTGGGCGTCCACCGTCTCGAGCCCCTTGCGCAGGGCGTCGCGCCTGTCCATGGCCGCGAAATCGATTACCCAGGGAAGCGGGGCTTCCCTGGCCATGTTCATGGCCACGGACAAGCCGCCGCCAAGCACCAGGATGCAGAAAAGTTCCAGCCATACCGGAACGAGCAACCGCGTGCGCGCCATACGCTCCCGCCTTGACAAGATTTCCCCGCCACGCGCATAAGCTGTGGGCAGGCTGGCCGTTTCCTATCCTACCGGCAGGCCGTTGCGCAACCCGTTCTAAGGAGATACCCATGTCGCGCGAAATCGCGCCGGATCCCATCCGGAACGCCTCGGCCGAGGACGTGCGCAACCTGCTCGACCGCGTCCAGGAGGGCGATCTGACGCTCCTCGACGTCCGCATGGAGCCCGAATACGAAGAGTTCCACCTGCCCGGGGCGACGCTGCTGCCCCTGCCCGACCTCCCGGACAAGCTCGACGCCATCGACCGCAGCCGGCCGGTGGTGGTCTATTGCCGCTCCGGCGGCCGCAGCGCCGCCGCGGCCAAATTGCTGGCCGGCGCGGGCTTTCCCGACATCGTCAACATGCTCGGCGGGGCCATGGCCTGGCAGGGCGCGGCCGCCATCGGCGGCCCGGACGCCGGCATGACCCTGCTGCGCGGCGACGAAACGCCGGTGCAGATCCTGCGCGCGGCCCTCGGCATGGAAGCGGCGCTCGGCGGTTTTTACAAAACCCTCGCCAGGGACGCCGCCGACGCCGAAACCGCGGCCGTGTTCGAACGCCTGGCCGGCTTCGAAGAACGCCACCTCCACTACGTCCATACCCTCTACCGCAAGACCACGGGCGACGAAACGGACCTGTCCGCCCTGCTCGCCGACGCATCCCCCAGCCTCGAAGGCGGCCTGCCCGGCGAGGCGTTCCTGGCCCAGCTCGGCGGCACGCCCGCCTCCGACCTGGAAGCCTTCGAACTGGCGTCCTCCGTGGAAGCGCAAGCCCTCGACCTCTACTCCCGACTGTCCAAAAAAACCGACGACGCCGCAACGGCGCCCCTCTACGCGACCCTGGCCCAGGAGGAAAAAGCCCACCTGCGCGCCGTCTCCAACCTCATGCGCAAAACCCTCACCCCCTGACCCAAGGAGCCCCCATGCAACCCGTCAATTTCCTCATGAACGTCCTCTGGCTCATCCTCGGCGGCTTCTGGATGGGCATCGGCTGGTACCTGGCCGGCATCATCATGGCCATCACCATCATCGGCCTGCCCTGGACGCGCGCCTGCTTCGTGCTCGGCAACCTGTCGTTCTGGCCCTTCGGCAAGGAAGTCGTGGACCGCCGCCACGTCTCCGGCGAAGACCTCGGCACCGGTCCCCTGGGCCTCGTCGGCAACATCATCTGGTTCGTCCTGGCCGGCGTCTGGCTGGCCATCGGACACCTGCTCGCGGCCGTGGCCAACTTCATCACCATCATCGGCATCCCGTTCGCCCTGCAACACCTCAAACTGGCCGCGCTGGCCCTGGCCCCCATCGGCAAGACCGTCGTCGACAAGCCGTATTGACCCGGAGCCGCCATGCAATCCGCCTACCTGATCCTGGCCCTGGCTGCCGGCATGTTCATGCCCGTGCAAGCCGGCATCAACGCCAAGCTCGCCGGCGTGATCGACGGAGCCATCCCCGCCGCCTTCGTCTCGTTTCTGGTCGGCACCCTCGCCCTGGCCCTGGTTCTCGCCGTCATGGGCCAGGGCGTGCCTTTCTCCCGCGCACTGCCCGCCTCGCCCTGGTGGTACTGGGTCGGCGGCTCGCTCGGAGCGTTCTTCGTCACCGCAACCGTCATCCTCGCCCCGCGCATCGGCGCAGGCGCCATGGTCGCCTTCACCCTCGCCGGCCAGCTCGCCGCCTCCATGGCCCTCGACCACTTCGGCCTGCTCGGCTTCCCCCACATCCCCTTCGACGGCAAACGCCTCCTCGGCAGCATCCTCCTCGCCGCCGGCGTGTGGCTGATACGTTTTTAATCGAACGCCTCCGGCGGCCGGGGCTCTGCCCTGGACCTGCCGGGGGCATTCCTCTTCCCCCCTTCCCCCACGTCCCCCGGCTCGACATTCGGGCGGCTTGGGTCTAGAATCATCGCGCTTTTCCGCTCACCCTCAGCAATGTCGTCTTTAAGGATAATTCCTATGCCCTGTCCCAGTTTCACCGTGCGCGGTCCGGAGGATTTCGGACCCATCCGCGCCTTGCTCGCCAATCGCGAGGAAGCCGCCGGGGATGCCGCCGAGAAGGTCGCGCGCATCCTGGCCGACGTGCGCCAGCGTGGCGACGAGGCCCTGGTCGATTTCACCAGCCGTTTCGATTGCAAGGGCTTCGACGCCGACTGCCTGCGCGTGCCCCCAAGGGACATCGCCGCGGGCCTTGCCGCCATTCCCGAAGCCGACGCGGCCATCATCGCCGAGGCCGCGGACAACATCCGCGCCTTCCACGCCGCCCAGAAGGAGCGCTCCTGGTGGGTGCCCTCCGCCGACGGCACCATGCTCGGCCAGATCGTCACCCCGGTGGACGCCGCCGGCTGCTACGTGCCCGGCGGCCGGGGCGGCGAAACGCCGCTGCTTTCCAGCCTGCTCATGAACGCCGTGCCCGCGCAGGTGGCCGGAGTGCCGCGCATCGTGGTCGTCTCCCCGCCCCGTGCGGACGGGTCGCTCAACCCTTATATCCTGGCCGCCGCCGCCATCCTCGGCATCGAGGAGGTCTACCGCGTGGGCAGCGCCTGGGGCATCGCCGCGCTGGCCTATGGCACGGGCTCCATCGCGCCGGTCGATGTCGTGGTCGGGCCGGGCAACATCTACGTGACCACGGCCAAGCGGATGCTGATCGGCACCATCGGCATCGACATGATCGCCGGCCCGAGCGAAATCGCCATCCTGGCCGACGCCTCGGCCAATCCCGAATGGCTGGCCGCGGACATGCTGTCCCAGGCCGAGCACGACCCCATGGCTGCGGCCATCTGCCTGTCCACGGACGCGGCGCAGCTTGAGGCCGTGTGCGCGGCGCTGACGCGCCAATTGGCCGAGTTGCCGCGAAACGAGATTGCGGCGACGTCGCTTGCGCAGTTCGGCGCGCTGGTCGCCGTGCCGGACCTCGAGGTCGGCATGGCGTGCATCAACGCCATCGCGCCGGAGCACTTCGAACTGTGCGTGGCCGATCCTTGGGCGCTCGTCGGCAAGGTGCGCCATGCCGGCGCGGTGTTCATGGGCCACCACTGCCCCGAGCCCGTGGGCGATTATTTCGCCGGCCCCAATCACGTGCTGCCGACCATGGGCACGGCCCGGTTCTCCTCGGCCCTGTCCGTGGCGACGTTTACGAAAAAGACCAGCCTCATCGCCGCCGCGCCCGGCTACGTCGCCGCCCACGGCGCGAAGATCGCGCGACTGGCCCGCCTGGAAAACCTGGAAGCCCACGCCCGCAGCGTGGAATGCCGGCTTACGAAATCCTAAAACGCGAGGGATCGCCATGCACGCCGTAACCGAAACCGACATCAAGGCCTTTCCCCTGCGTTCGCGGGGCAAGGTGCGCGACATCTACGAGCTCTCGCCCGAGAGTCTGCTCATCGTCACCACAGACCGCATCTCGGCCTATGACGTCATCATGCCCGACCCCATCCCGCAAAAGGGCGTCATCCTCAACCAGATCACGCTCTTTTGGATGGATATGTTTAAGGGCATGATCCCCAACCACCTGCTGGCCACGGAAACGGCCGACTTCCCGGCCGGCCTCGCCCCTTACGCGGCCATGCTCGAAGGCCGGGCCGTGGTTGCGAAAAAGGCCAAGCCGCTGCCCATCGAGTGCATCGTGCGCGGCTTCATTACCGGTTCGGGGCTCAACGACTACAAGGCCACGGGCACGGTCTGCGGCCACGCGCTGCCGGCCGGGCTCGTCGAGTCGGACATCCTGCCCGAACCGCTGTTCACGCCTTCGACCAAGGCGGACCTCGGCGCGCACGACGAGAACATCACGCTCGCCAAGGCCAAGGACATGATCGGCAAGGAACTGTGCGACAAGGTGGAGGCGGTCAGCCTCGCCATGTACGCCAAGGCCCGCGACTATGCCCGGGCGCGCGGCATCATCATCGCCGACACCAAATTCGAGTTCGGCCTGACCGACGACGGCCTGATTCTCATCGACGAGGTGCTCACCCCGGATTCCTCGCGCTTCTGGCCGGCCGCAGGCTACGCGCCGGGCAAGTCCCAGCCGAGCTTCGACAAGCAGTACCTGCGCGACTGGCTGACCTCCGTCGGCTTTGACAAGCAGCCGCCCGCGCCGCACCTGCCCGAGGAAGTCGTGGCCAAGACCCGGGAAAAGTACCTCGCGGCTTACGAGGTGCTGACCGGGAAAAAATTGTCCTGACCGACAGTTTTTGCTTGCCAGTCCAAGGGGGTTGGGATAGATAGACGAGCTCTTGCGGAGAGGTGTCCGAGCGGCCGAAGGAGTACGATTGGAAATCGTATGTACCTTAACGGGTACCGAGGGTTCAAATCCCTCCCTCTCCGCCACAAAATGACTTCATTTTGGGGAAGTCGGGCGGCGGTTTCGCCGCCAACCCCGTCAGGTCCGAAAGGAAGCAGCGGTAACGGTTGGAGCCGGGTGTCCGGCTTCCCTTGAAAGCGCGAGGCAACTCGCGCTTTTTTTATTTCCGACAATGCTGCCCGTAGCCCTGCCCTGCCGGCGAAGCGGACGATCCGTCCGCCAAGCCTTACGCACCTTCCAAAAAATCCAGCTCCGTCCCGGCCAGGGCGACGGCATCGCCCGTGATGCGCCCGGTTTCGATGCCGAAATGCAAGAGCTCACCGAGCGTGAGCGGCGCAGCCACGGGCAGGGGGAAATCCGCCTTGCGGCTTTGCGGCCGTTTGTCCACGAAGACGAAGAGCGCAACCGATGCTGCGCCGTGTTCGCGGAAAGCCCGGGCGGCGCGTATTGCCGTGCCGCCGGAGGTGAGCACGTCGTCGAGGAGGCAAAGCGGCTCGGCGGAGACTGCGCCGAACACCTGGCCGGCGAGCCCCTTTTCCGAGTCGTCGGCGCGAAAAAGCGCCAACGGCAGACCGAACCGCGCCGCAAACGCCCCGGCGAGCACCGGCGAAAGCAGGCTCGCCGCCGTGGCGAGCGCATAGCGCCGCCCGTCCAGCCACTGCCCGAACACGTGGCCGAGCAGCGCGAGATTGTCCGCGTCGCAGGCGAAATGGCGCAGGGAAACGTAGACGTGGCTGACGCGCCCCGATTTGAGGGTGACGGGCTCGGGCGTGACCGTCACGGCCACGCCGCGCCACAACGCCTCGCAAAGCGTTGCCACAGTATTCATGGTCCTCTCCCCGGTTCGGTTTTCTGTCACGTCCGGGGTAACGCGTGGGCGGCGTTTCCCCGGACGTCCGTCACTGTGCGACCTTGTGGCTGTCGTACATGGCGAGATGCTCCGCGAGCATCTCCGGGATCGGCAGGTTGTAGGGGCAGCGCGTGGCGCACTCGCCGCAGTCGATGCAGTTGCGCACCGTCTCCATGGTTTCCGAGGCGAACTGCACGGCCTTGGCCGCGGACATGCGCTTGGCCACCACCCTGTACATCATGGCGTAGGTGATGCGCACGCCTTGCGGACAGGGCTGGCAGTATTCGCAGCGCCGGCAGAACCGCGACCCCAGTTCGTCGCGGTAGCCTTGCGCCTTGGCCGCGTCTTCCTCGTTCCAGACGCCCTCTCCGGAAAAGATTTCCACGGCCTGGTCCACCTGCGCCACCGTGTCGCAGCCCGGCAGCACGATGAGGTCCGGTTCGCGGCGCAGGAAACGCAGGGCCAGCCCGCCGTCGTCGAGCATGCCGCCGGCAAAGGGCTTCATGCACAGGATGCCCATGCCCGTCGCGCGCGCTTCGGGAAAGAGATGCGCGGCAGCCTCGGTTTCGACGATGTTGTAGGGAAACTGGATGGTGGCGAAAAGCCCCGTGGCCACGAGCTTGCGGGCCATCTCCAGACTGTGGGAGGTGATGCCGATGCTGCGGATCTTGCCCTGCGCCTTGGCCTTCGCCAACGCTTCCATGGCCCCGCCCGGGGCCAGCAGCGCGTCGAGTTCCCCGGGTTGGGACACCTGATGCGGCTGGTAGAGGTCGATGTAGTCGGTCTTGAGGCGCGTAAGGCTGAGTTCCAGCTCTTTCATGGCCGCCTTGGCCGTGCGCTGGCCGGTCTTGGTCGCGATGACCACCTTGTCGCGCATGCCGGCAAAGGCCCGGCCCATCTTTTCCTCGCTGTCCGCGTAGCGGTTGGCAGTGTCGAAGAGCGTGATGCCCTTATCCGCGGCGTGGCGCAGGACATGCGCCGCTTCCTCGAAGTCCAGGCGAATGATGGGGATGCCGCCAAATCCCACGGCGGAGACCATGATTCCGGTTTTCCCAAGCGGCACGAGACGCATGCCAACCTCCTTAGGATGTCCGGGGCGCGGCTTCGGCCGTTGCCCGGGGTTCGGTTGCGGCAAGCGCGCCGACGCCGAGGGCGCAGATCGCGCCGGCCAGGACCAGCGTCGCCGGCGCGCCGATGAAACTGGCGAGCGTTCCGGCGAAAAGCGAGCCAAAGGGAGCCATGCCGACCAGGGTGACGGCATAGAGCGCCATGATCCTGCCGCGCAAGTCGTCGGGGCTTCGCAGTTGCAGCAGCGTATTGGCGGCGGCGAAAAAAAGGATCAGGCAAAAGCCCAGGACCGACGCGAAGGCCAGCGAAAGCCAGAAGTTACGCGAAAGCCCGAAAGCGATCAGGGCCACGCCGAAGCCGACGCCGGCCAGGACGCGGATGCGCCCAAGCCCCCGGCTCTCGCGCCGCAGGGCCAGGGTCAAGGCGGCAACCACGCTGCCGACGCCCATGGCCGCCGTGATAAATCCCAGCCCCTGCGCGCCGTGGCCGAGGACCGCGTCCACCATCACGGGCAAAACGACCATGAACGAGGCCCCGAACAGGCTCGTCAGGCAAAGCCCGGACAGGATGCCGCGCATGGTCCTGTCTCCCCAGGCATGGCGCAGGGCCGCGGCGATGTGGGCGGCCATGGGCTCCTTGGGCGGGCGCGCGACGGCCGGGGGCAGACGCATGAGCAGCAGGCTCGCGATGACGGCCACGTAACTGACGCCGTTTAACAGAAAGCACATGCCCTCGCCCACCGCTGCCACGAGCAGCCCGGCGAGCGCCGGCCCGAGCACCCGGGCGCTGTTGAACATGGAGGAATTGAGCGCAATGGCGTTGTGCAGGTCCTCCTTGCCTACCATCTCCACGACGAAGGCTTGCCGGGTCGGCATGTCCACGGCGTTGACCACGCCAAGGAGCATGGCCAGCGCCCCGACGTACCAGACCGTGGCCGCGCCGGTCAGGGTCAGCGCGGCCAGGGCCAGGGCCTGCCCCATGGCCGCGACCTGGGTGACGACGAGCAGCCGTCGCTTGTCGCGGCGATCGGCGAGGCTGCCGCCCCAAAGCCCCAGCACGAAGACCGGCAGGTACGTGACGAACCCGACGGCCCCAAGCGCCATGGCCGAGCCCGTAAGCCTGTAGACCAGCCAGGAGACGGCCACGGACTGCATCCAGGTGCCGATGAGGGAGATGAACTGGCCGACGAAAAAAAGCCGGAAATTGCGATGCCGAAACGATCTGACAAGCAGGGCGAGCGACTGCCGCGAGCGCGGGCCGATACCCGCGCGCCACGCCCCGGTGGTGTGCTGCTCCATGGAAAAACGTCATCCTTTGCCGGAGCGGCCGGTCGGGAAGAGTTCCCGGCCGGTCCGTCCCTTCTTGAAACAGGGAGCCTCACGGGCGCGGCGTCCCACTATACGCCCGGGCGTCGCCGCCGGCCTTACGCGCCGGCCGGTTGCGCCGCGGCCCCGGCAGCGATGCCGGCAACGCCGGCATCGGCCGCCGCACACGAAAACAGGCCGCGCAACAACCCGAGCCCCATGGTGACCTTGGCCACCTCATCCGGCCCGAGCTGGGACAGTTTGGCCGTAAAGCCTGCCTTGACCGCCTCGCGGGCCTTCATGAGCAAGGCCATGCCCTCCTCGGTGAGGAAGAGCCGCACCCGGCGACGGTCCCCGGGATCGGGCTGGCGGTCGATCAGGTTGCGCACCGCCAGGGCATCCACCAGTTTGGACATGGAGGGCAGGGAGACGCCGATGTATTCCGCCAGATCGGTGAGGTTGGAGCCGGGGGAGTGTCGCAAGAAAGCCAGGCTGCGCAGTTCGGGGACGCGCAGGTCCGCGCTCCGCTGGCTGCGCATGGTCCGCCGCAGGTCCTGCATGACCAGCGGCATCACGTCCAGGAGTTCGCGTGCGCAAGCATCCAGTGTGTCTGCCATGGCGGTTCCCTTCTAATAGTTAGTTAGAGAAAGTATAAGGCGCACGCCGGTCAGGTCAAGACGCCCCCCTTTATTTCCTCGGCAACGCCGCCTCCATTTCCGGTGCCGGCGCAAGGCCTAGAGCCGTGCAGACCGTGGCGGCGAGCCGTGTTTGCGCCACGCCCTGTACGGGCGCGTCGAGGGGCAAATTGGAAAAAAGCGCGCCCGGCACGAACGCCGCGTCCACGCAATGGTCCCCGGACCACTTTTGCCGGTTGTCGGTGAACACCTCCCCGCATGCGCCGCCGATGGCCGAGGTCCAGGCCACGCGGTACGGCGGGCGCAGCCCCAGCACGAGGTCCGGCGCTTGTGTCAGGCGCGGCCCTTCGTAAAGCGTCGCCTTGTCGTGCACGGCGGCGACGGCGGACGTGCCGGCGTCGTCGAGCGCAAGCAGGCGCGCGGCGATTTCCGCTCCAAGCTCCCGCGCCTCCCCGCCGTCCGCCACGATGCCCTGCGGTTCGCGGCCGGCGAGGTTCAGGTAGATGGAGCCGAAGCCCAGGGCGTAGGCCCAGGTGGCCGACCAGTCCACATGCTTGAAGAGTTCGCCGGCATCGGCCGGGTCGTGCGGCTTGAGCTTCAGGTAGCCGGCTTGGGCCAGCCAGGCGTTGACGTTGACGGAACGCGTGTACGAGCAGAAGCCATGGTCGGAACAGACGAAAAGGGCCGTGTCGTCTCCGGCGGCATCCAGGACCGCGCCCACGGCCGCGTCCATGCGCGCCATGTGGTCCTCGATGACCGGCCCCAGGCGTTTGGCCGCGCCCGCGTCGTAAAGCGGATGCGACGGGTCGTGGAAGCGCCAGAAACAGTGCTGGATGCGGTCCGAGGTGTCGAACACCACCGCGAGCAGCCCCTCCTTGAAGCGCCCCAGTTCGTAGGCGAGCATGGCTTCCCGCTCCCGGGTCACGTCGTCGCAAAAGGACAGGAAGGCCTCGTCCGTGACCGCGCCGTCGGTGAGCCCCTTGGTCTCCTCGGGCATGCCGAGGGTGCTGTAAGGACCGCCCAGCGCCCGGGCCAGTTCCGCGGCATAACCGGCCGGGGCGGCGACGGGCAGGTTCGGGGATGTGGGATCGACCTGGATGGGGCCGCAGTAGAGGGAAAGCGGCTCGAGGCTTTGCAGGAACAGCCGCGTGATGCCCGTCACCACACGGCCGTCACCGCAGGCGAAACGCAGGCGCAGGTAGGGCGACCAGTCGCCGGGGGAGATGCCGCCCGTGACTTCCTCGCAGGCATAGTGGAGCCGCCCGTCGTAGCGCGTCAGTGCAAGGCGGCATACGGCCTGGGCGCGCTTGCCGGCGACCACGGCGACGGGGCCTTCCACGGCAAGGACGGCCCGGCCTTCGACGAAACGCACCGCCTCGACCTTGCCGCGCCCCCCGCTCGCGTCCGGGGCTTCCTCTTCGTAGCGGACGTAGTTGCCGAGGCGGCCTTTCACGTCCGGCGCGCCGAGCCCGGAGAGCACCTTCGCGCCGGGAAAGGCCGGCGGATAGGTCACGGGCCAACGCACGGCCGCAACCGGCAGGCCGGCGCGCACGGCGACGTCGAAAAAGGTGGTTGCGTCATAGGCCGGCGCGGGCGGGCCCAGGGGACCGGCCGCGCCGGGGCGTGTCAGGGAGAGCCGGGGCAGGTAGGAGCCCGGGTCGCGCACGATGAAGTCGTATACGCCATGCCGGCCGGGGTTGGCGCCGGTTGCCAGGCAGGTCCAGGCCACGGGGCTCTGGGCGGGGTTGGCGGTGTGCAGCGGCGTGAAGAGGCCGATAGCGGCCAGCCGGCTCAGGTGCGGCAGACGGCCCTTGGCCATCATTTCCCGGCACAGGCCCGGATCCAGGCCGTCGATGCCGAGCACGACGGCTTTGCGCAAGGATTTTCGAAGAGTCATGGAATACGCGGTCCATCGGGTTTGGGTGTCGCGAACACGGTTCTCATCGTGATCGGTGCTTAGCATGAAAATGGTTTCCTGCCCAGGCCGGAGACCCTTTGGACGGGGCGCCGCCTCCAAACTTTGCCAATGGCAGGCAATGTCGGCAGGTTGTGGACATCTGGCTGGCGCGTAACACTGACGGAGGGGCGGGGGAACGCCTCATCGAGAAGTGGGACTATGGTGGGATCAAGTCGGCGAGGAGGTGTCAGCCTAATAGACGAGTATGACGAGAAAGTCCAATGATGGCGGAAGCGTATAGGAGTCGAACCTACCTGCGACCTCGCGACCGCACACTGGATTTGAAGTCCAGGCGCCACACCGGTGACGAAACGCTTCCGTGCAAACACTGTTTCATAATTGGTTTTGGCACTCTGATCAAGCCGTTCGCGGCGCAGGGCGGCTCGCCGCGCGCCGCGACATCCAGGCGAGAATGACGGGCCGCGCCGGAAACGGTGTCCGCTTCCGGCGCGGCGGCCTGATGGCGTGCGGCTCCTTCACTGCGGCGGCCGGGGGCGTGCCGGACGGCTTGCCAGGATCGGAGCCTCCAACACAGGGAGGTGCATCATGTGCTCCCCTCACGCCATTATCTCAATGGATGCCGCAGTGGTTGAGAAACGGGGCGTACTTCTTGTCCGTGCCCTTGATGTGGTTGACGAGCCAGCTGGAAAGAAAACTCAAAATGTCCATGGACATGGCGCATTTTCCCTTGTTGCAGTCACTTTCAACCTGCACCACCTTGACCACGAACTTGTCGTGCTCCGTCTTGTGCGCGGCGTAGTCGGGATAGTTGTTACCTTTCATGTAACGCTCTTCCAGCGCAAAGTGCGTGGCTGCATATTCCTTCATCTCCTTGACGATGCGCATCAGCACATTTTCCGCCTTGCCCGATTTCATGGCGTCGTGCAGCTCGTTGACCATGTCCACGAGCTTGTGGTGTTGCGTGTCGATCTCGGCGATGTTCACAGAAAGGCGGTCACTCCATGCGAGAAGACTCATGACAGACCTCCTGGAATTTCGGCCGGCCGCGACCGCGGTCGACCAACGAAATAGGATTAATAAGAATAAATTTATCCTATATAAATTATCCCAGCAAGACCCGACCACGCCCCAATTCGTTAATATAGCAATAATAATGATAATATTTTTTCAGAACCCTTAAAAAAAGCTCGCGGAGAGAGACGCGCTGTCCCTCTTTTCGCATGCGCCGCGACCTTCCCTTGACTTCCCAGGCGCTCGTGACGACATTGCCCGAAACAGTCTGCGCCCCTGTGCCGGACGCCACTTCTTGCCGCGAGCAACCATGCCCCGACGGATTC
The DNA here is from genome assembly GCA_023399375.1 of Pseudomonadota bacterium. Taxonomy (GTDB): domain Bacteria; phylum Desulfobacterota; class Desulfovibrionia; order Desulfovibrionales; family Desulfovibrionaceae; genus Solidesulfovibrio. The sequence goes on from JAEWPX010000166.1 coordinate 12,783, forward strand.
TCTCCTGCCTCCTCCTCCTGGCCGTTCTCTGGCCGGGATCGGCCATGGCCGAAAAAATCCGAAAGAACGTCCTCTATTTCAATTCCTACCAGAACGGCTACCAGTGGTCGGACGAAATCCTGGCCGGCATCCGCGACGCGTTTTCCCATTCCGATTTCAACGTGGACCTACAGATCGAGTACATGGACTCGAAGAAGTACACCGAGCCGATCCTTCGCGGCATGCTCTATGCTTTCTACAAACTCAAATACCGTAACACGCGCTTCGAAGTCATCCTGGCCTCGGACAACTTCGCCTTCGACTTCCTGCGCGAATACCAGGACGAGCTTTTCCCGGGCACGCCCGTAGTCTTTTGCGGCGTCAACGATTTCCACCAGCAGTGGCTCTCGGGCCATCCCAATTTCACCGGCGTGCTTGAGGAACCCGACATCCGCGAGACCCTGGAACTGGCCCTGCGCTTCCATCCGGATCGCCACCGCCTGATCATCTTCGGCGACACCTCGGTCACGGGCGTTGCCATCGGCAACCAGTTACGCGCCGTGGAACCCGCCTTCGCCGGCCGCCTGGCATTCGAATACCAGGACAACCTGAGTCTGCAGCAAATCCTCGACGCGGTGCATGCCCTGCCCGCGGACGCCATGATCTTCCTGATCCCCTTCTACAAGGATACGCAAAAGGACGTCTATTCCGTCAACGAGGTACTCGCGGCCATACGGGCCAATTCCGACGTGCCCATCTACAGCGCCTGGCGCTTCATGCTCGGCCACGGCATCGTCGGCGGAAAAATGCACAGCGGGTTCGAGGAAGGCCGGCTCGTGGCCGAAATGGCCGACAAGCTCATGCACGGCGTGCCCCTGTCCGCCCTACCCGTGGTCACGCGCACCGACGACGCCTACGTCTTCGACTACAAGGAAATGCTGCGGCTCGGCATCACCACGGACAAGCTGCCCTCGAACTTCACGCTCATCAACGAGCCCTACCCCTTCTACCACGTCAACATCGCCGTTTTTTGGACGGTCATCATCAGCGTCATCATCCTCTGCTACGTCCTGGTCCTGCTCATGACGAACATCCTGCGTCGCCGCCGGGTGGAGGAAACCATCAAGGACCAGCTTTCCTTCATGGAGACGCTCGTCAACACCATCCCCCTCCCCCTTTATTTCAAGGACGGAACCGGGGCCTACAAGGGCTGCAATCCCGCTTTTCGCGCCTGGTGCGGCCTTGCCGGCGAATCCCCGCCCGCCGAGGCCTGCGCCGGCGTCGGCGACGCGCCGTTGTCGCGTTTTCTCGACGCCGGCGACAGCCTGCTTCTGCGCGAACCCGGCGTGCGCGTGGGCGAAGCCTCCATCATGACCGCCGACGACGAACCTCGCGCAGTCATCCTGCACCGGGCCGTGTACGAAAGCGCCAAGGGCCAGATCGCAGGTCTCGTCGGCGTGCTCTACGACATCTCCGAGCTGCGGCGCGCCTCGGAGCAGTTGCGCGAGGCCGAGGAAAAGTACCGCGGCATCTTCGAGAATTCCGCTCTGGGCATCTTCCGCATGACCCCGGACGGCCAGGCCGTGGACGTCAACCCGGCTCTGCTCAACATGCTTGGCGTGCACGACCTGGCAGAACTTGCGGCGCGGCGCGGCGACCTCGTGGAAGTGCTCTTCTCCGGCGGCGAACGCTTCGAAACGCTGCTCGCCTCGGTCGAGGACGAGGAGGCGACCGTCAAGTTCGAAACCCGGTTCGTGCGCCCGGACGCCAGGATCATCACCGTCACCGTCAACATGCGTCTGGTGGCCGATCCGGGCGGCTACCTGGCCTATGTCGAAGGCGTGGTCGAGGACGTGACCATGCGCCATGAGGCCGAGCGCGCCTTGCGCGAATCCCAGGAGATGCTGCGCCTGGTTCTCGACAACATCCCCCAGCTCGTTTCCTGGAAGGACAAGGCGCTGCGCTACATCGGCGCAAACCGGGCATTCATCGAATTCTTCGGCTTTACCGACCTGGAGGATTTGCGGGGGCGCGACGACTACGCGTTGCCGCTGCGGCGCGAGGACATGGACGCCGTGCGCGCCACGGACATCGACGTCATGCGCAACAACCGCACCGTGGCCGGCGAACTGGCCGCGCGCAACGTGCGCGGGGCCGACGTGCTGCTCGAGATCAAAAAAGTTCCCCTGCACGACGACAGGGGCGCGGTGGTCGGCGTGCTCTCCACCGCAGAGGACGTGACCCAAAAAGTGAGCCTCGAACGCCAGCTGCTCCAATCCCAGAAGATGGAGGCCATCGGCACCCTGGCAGGCGGCATCGCCCACGACTTCAACAACATTCTCACCTCGATCATCAATTCCGCGGAGCTCGCGCTGATGGACCTGCCGCCCGAAACGACCGTGGACGACGACCTACGCCGCGTGCTCAAGGCCGGCCTTCGCGGCAGCCGGCTCGTCAAGCAGATCCTTTCCTTCACCCGGCCGTCTCAGGCGGGTTTTGCGGCCATCAACGTGGTGGACGTGGTGAGCGAGGCCACGGGGCTGCTCAAGGCGTCCATGCCGCGCAACATCAAGATCGTGCTCGACCTGCCCGACCACCCCGTTACCTGCCGCGCCGACCCCACCCAACTGCACCAGATCGTCATGAACCTGTGCACCAACGCCTTCCAGGCCATGCGCGAGCCCGGCGGCATGCTGACGCTGACCCTGGCCGAGGATGACCTGAACGAGACCCTGGCCGGCCAGGTCGGCGTGCGTGCCGGCCGCCACGCGCGTATCTCCATCGTCGATACCGGCCCGGGCATCGCGCCGGAAATCCTGGACAAGATATTCGATCCCTTCTTCACCACCAAGCAGAAAGGCGAAGGCACGGGGCTCGGGCTTGCCGTGGTGCGCGGCATCACCAAAAGCCACCGCGGCGCGGTGCGCGTGGCCAGCCAGCCCGGGGCCGGCACGCGCTTCGACGTGTTCCTGCCGCTTCTGGCCGAAGGCGACGCGCCCACCCTGCCGCCTGTCGCGGCTCCCAACAAGGGACGTGACCGCATCCTCTTCGTCGAGGACGACGAGGACCAGCTGCTGACCATCCCCCGCGTGCTGGCCCAGCTCGGCCACGAGGTCGCGGCCTTCGGCGGGGGCGCGGCGGCGCTCGCGCGCCTGGCCGCCGACCCCGCCGCCTTCGATGTCTGCATCACCGACTTCGACATGCCCGACATCAACGGTCTGGAGCTGGCCGGCAAGATCGCCGCCCTGGCCCCGAGCCTGCCCGTCATTCTCGTCTCGGGCCGCCTGGGCGATATCGAGGATCGCGAAATGGCCGGCAACATCAAGAAAATCGTGCTCAAGCCCTACAACCAGGCGATCATCTCCGCGGCGATCCGCGAGGTGCTCGACGCCAAGCCCCAGACCAAAGCCGCATGAAATCCGTCTGCATCATCGACGACGATCCCGAAGTCCGCGACACCATCGCCAGCCTCACGCGCAAGATGCGCCTGACCAGCGACTCCGCCGGCACCCTCGCCGCAGGCATGGAACTGCTTTCGCGCGAAAATTTCGATGTCCTGTTCCTGGACGTGCGCCTGCCCGACGGCAACGGCCTGGCCTCCCTGCCCGAGATCAAGCGCCTGCCCGACGCGCCGGAAGTCATCATCCTCACGGGCATCGGCGACCCGGACGGGGCCGAACTGGCCATCCAGGAAGGCGTGTGGGACTATCTGGTCAAGCCCTCGCCCATCAAGCAGATCATGCTGACGCTCCAGCGCGCCTTGCGCTACCGCGAGGAGCGGCGCTGCGACCGCGCGCCGGTGTCCCTGTCCCTGGCCGGGTGCGTCACCGTGAGCCCGCGCATGCAGCCCTGCCTGGACCAGGTCGCCCATGCCGCCTGCTCGAGCGCCGCCGTGCTGGTCACGGGCGAAACCGGCACGGGCAAGGAGCTTTTCTCGCGCCTGATTCACGCCAACAGCGCCCGGGCCAAGGCTCCCTTCGTCACCGTGGACTGCGCCGCCTTGACCGAATCCCTCGTCGAGAGCACGCTTTTCGGCCACAAGAAAGGGGCCTTCACCGGAGCCACGGCCGACCGGGTGGGGCTGGTGCAACTGGCCAACGGCGGTACGCTCTTTCTGGACGAAGTGGGCGAGATGCCCCTTTCCCTGCAAAAGACCTTCCTGCGCGTGCTGCACGAGAAGACCTTCCGCTCGGTCGGGGCCGTGACCGAGAGCAAGAGCGACTTCCGGCTCATCGCCGCCACCAACCGCGACATCGAGGCCATGGTCGAGGCCGGTCAGTTCCGGCGCGACCTCTATTTCCGGCTCCAGACCATCACCTTGCGCCTGCCGCCCCTGCGCGAACGGCCCGAGGACATCAAGCCCCTGACGCTCTCCATGGTCGATGCGCTCTGCTCGGAATACGGTCTGCCGCCCAAGGGATTCGACGCGGAATTCCTGGCCACCCTGGAGGCCCACGACTGGCCGGGCAACGTGCGCGAGCTGCGAAACGTCCTGGAGCGCGCCTGCCTGGCGTCGGGCCGGGAAAAGACGCTCTACGTCATGCATTTGCCCCAGGAGCTGCGCATCAAGGTGACCAAGTCGAGCTTGGGGCGCGGGTTGGCGTTCCAGGAGCGCGCCTTTCCGGCTCTCGCGCCGCTGGTCGGGGAAACGCCCGCGCCCGTTGCGGGGCGGCAGACGCTCAAGGATTACAAGGAAAGCATGGAGCGCCACTACCTGGAGGGACTGCTCGCCGCGCACGGCCGCGACGTGGCGGCCATGGTCGAAATCTCGGGCCTGTCGCGGTCGCATTTCTACGCGTTGCTGAAAAAGAACAATCTGGCCATTCCGGACTGAACGAACTTGCCTCGTCTGCGTTTGCTCCGATGCATTGGACGCGTTTCGCGTCCGCACCCTTCCGACTTTGCGTTTTTTGGAACAATCCGCATTTCATCCTTTTCCCCGTGCCATTCCTTGTCTGTTGTGGCATGACGGTTCAGGAATCCCGTTTCAGGTCGGATTGGCGCACCGGCTTGTCTGGTTTTTCGGATTGAAAAATTCCGTCTGAAAAAACAGACTGGAACAAAGTCACGGAATCACTTTACGAACCCTTATATTTCGCGGTATTAGCTCCTTCGCCGATATCCGAAAAATCGGATGCCGCCCGCCGTTACAGCCAGGAGTGGGATTGCCTGAGCGACAACGCATCGAAGTTTTTCCGCCTTTTCACATGTGGCACGAGGATTGCCTAGGGAGGAAGCGTCGACCCGGCCTTCCTTCTTTTCGGTCGAACGACAACCTTCAAGGAGACGCGAGCATGGCCAAGAAGATGAAAAGCATGGACGGCAATACCGCCACGACCCATATCGCTTACGCCTTAAGCGATACGGCAGCCATCTATCCCATCACCCCCTCGTCCACCATGGGCGAGATCGCGGACGAGTGGGCGGCCAAGGGCCTGAAAAACATCTTCGGCCAGACCGTAACCATCCGCGAAATGCAGTCCGAAGCCGGCGCGGCCGGCGCGGTGCACGGCTCCTTGGCCGCAGGCGCCCTGACCACCACCTTCACCGCCTCCCAGGGCCTGCTCCTCATGATCCCCAACATGTTCAAGATCGCCGGCGAACTTCTGCCGGCCGTCTTCCACGTTTCGGCCCGCGCCGTGGCCACCCACGCCCTGTCGATCTTCGGCGACCACTCCGACGTCATGGCCGCCCGCTCCACCGGCTTCGCCCAGATCGCCTCGGCCTCGGTCCAGGAGTGCATGGACCTGGCGCTCGTCGCCCACCTGTCGGCGATCGAGGGCAGCGTGCCCTTCGTCCATTTCTTCGACGGCTTCCGCACCTCGCACGAGATCCAGAAGATCGAGGTCATCGACTACGAAGACATCAAGGGGCTGGTCAATTACGAGAAGATCGCCGCCTTCCGCGCCAAGGCCATGAACCCCGAGCACCCCGACCTGCGCGGCACCGCCCAGAACCCGGACATCTTCTTCCAGGGCCGCGAGCGCTCCAATCCCTACTACCAGGTGCTGCCCGGCATCGTTTCGGCCATGATGGACAAGGTCGGCGCGCTGACCGGCCGTCCCTACAAGCTCTTCGACTACGTGGGCGCGCCCGACGCCGACCGCGTCATCGTGTCCATGGGCTCCTCGTGCGAAACCGTCGAGGAAGTGGTCAACTACTTAAACGCCAAGGGCGAGAAGGTGGGCCTGGTCAAGGTGCGCCTGTTCCGCCCGTTCGCCCCGGATGCGCTCTTTAAGGTCATGCCCGCCTCGGCCGAGGTCGTCACCGTGCTCGACCGCAGCAAGGAGCCGGGAAGCCTCGGCGATCCGCTCTACCAGGACGTGTGCGCGGCGTTCATCGAACGCGGCGGCGCGATTCCCAAGCTCATGAGCGGCCGCTACGGCCTGGGGTCCAAGGAATTCCGCCCCGGCATGGCCAAGTCGATCTACGACAACATGGCTGCGGCCACGCCCAAGCGCCACTTCGTCGTCGGCATCAACGACGACGTGTCCGGCTCCTCCCTGCCCATGGGCGGTCCGCTGCCCACGGTCCCCGAAGGCACCGTGCAGTGCAAGTTCTGGGGCTTCGGCTCCGACGGCACCGTCGGCGCGAACAAGTCGGCGATCAAGATCATCGGCGACAACACCGACCTCTACGCCCAGGGCTACTTCGCCTACGACTCCAAAAAGTCCGGCGGCATCACCGTCTCCCACCTGCGTTTCGGCAAAAAGCCCATCCAGTCCACCTACCTGGTCGACGCCGCGGACTACATCGCCTGCCACAAGCCGAGCTACGTGCACATCTACGACATCCTGGAAGGGATCAAGGAAGGCGGCACGTTCGTGCTCAACTCCTCCTGGAACACCCCAGAGGAGTTCGAGGCCAACCTGCCCGGCCATATGCTGCGCACCATCGCGGACAAGAAGCTCAAGGTCTACAACATCGACGCCGTGGCCATCGGCGCCAAGACCGGCCTCGGCGCGCGCATCAACATGGTGATGCAGACCGCCTTCTTCAAGCTGGCCGGCGTGCTGCCCATCGAACAGGCCATCAGCCTGCTCAAGGATTCCATCCAGAAGGCCTACGGCAAGAAGGGCGAGAAGATCGTCAAGATGAACGTCGACGCCGTGGACATGGCCATGGACGGGCTGGTCGAGATCAAGGTGCCGGACTCCTGGGCCAGCGCCAAGGACGCCGCCGAGGCCGCGCCCAACGAACCCGAGTACTTCAACAAGGTCATCCGGCCCATCCTGGCCCAGAAGGGCGACGAGCAGCCGGTTTCCGCCTTCGCCGAGAACGGCTCCTTCCCCACCGCCACCTCGCAGTACGAAAAGCGCGGCGTGGCCATCAACATCCCGCACTGGATCAAGGAAAACTGCATCCAGTGCAACCAGTGCTCGTTCGTGTGTCCCCACGCCACCATCCGGCCGTTTTTGGCCGACGAGGCCGAAATGGCCAAGGCGCCGGACTCCTACGAAACCCTGCCGGCCACGGGCAAGGAGCTCAAGGGCCTTGCCTATCGCATGCAGGTCTTCCCCATGGACTGCATGGGCTGCGGCTCCTGCGCCGACGTCTGTCCGGCCAAGCAGAAGGCGCTCGTGATGAAGCCTCTGGAAGAGGAAATGGCGACCCAGGTGGCCAACAACACCTTCGCCATGTCGCTTAAAAACAAGGGCGCGCTGGTCAAGCGCGAAAACCTCAAGGGCAGCCAGTTCTACCAGCCGCTGCTCGAGTTCTCGGGCGCTTGCGCCGGTTGCGGCGAAACCCCGTACGTCAAGCTCCTCACCCAGCTCTTCGGCGAACGCATGATGGTGGCCAACGCCACGGGTTGCTCCTCCATCTGGGGCGGCTCCGCGCCCACCGCGCCGTATGCCGTCAATGCCGAAGGCTTCGGCCCGGCCTGGAACAATTCGCTCTTTGAGGACGCGGCCGAGTTCGGCTTCGGCTACAACATGGCCCTCAAGCAGCGCCGCGACAAACTGGCCGACAACGTGCAGGCCGCACTTTCCGGCTCGCTTTCCGACGCGCTGCGCGCAGCCATGGCCGGCTGGCTGGCGAATAAGGACGACGCCGCCGGCTCCCGCCAGTACGGCGACCAGATGAAATCCCTGCTCGACAAGAACGTGCCCGCCCAGGCCGCGATCCTGGCCGATGCCGACATCTTCACGAAAAAGTCCGTGTGGATCTTCGGCGGCGACGGCTGGGCCTACGACATCGGCTACGGCGGCCTCGACCACGTCATCGCCTCGGGCGAGGACGTCAACATCCTGGTCATGGACACCGAGGTCTACTCCAACACCGGCGGCCAGGCTTCCAAGGCCACGCCGCTCGGGGCCATCGCCAAGTTCGCCGCGGCCGGCAAGGTCACCGGAAAAAAGGATCTGGCCCGCATGGCCATGACCTACGGCTACGTCTACGTGGCTTCCATCGCCATGGGCGCGGACAAGAACCAAGCGCTGAAGGCCTTCCTCGAAGCCGAGGCGCACAAGGGCCCCTCCATCGTCATCGCCTACGCCCCCTGCATCAACCAGGGCATCCGCAAGGGCATGGGCAAGTCCATGGAAGAGGCCAAGCTCGCCGTGGAAACCGGCTACTGGCCGCTGTTCCGCTTCAACCCGGACATGAAGGCCCAGGGCAAGAATCCGCTGACCATCGACTCCAAGGCCCCGGCCGGCGACTTCCAGGGCTTCCTGTCCGGCGAAGTGCGCTACGCCGCCCTGGAGAAGATGCACCCCGACATGTCCAAGCGCTACCGCGCCTCCATGGAAGCGGCCTACAAGGAACGTTACAAGGAGCTTGAATATCTGGCCGCCATGCCGGTCTTTGACGGTCCTGCCGGGGCCGGCGCGACTGGCGCGGCCAACGATCCGGCCTTCTGCGCCACTGCGGAAACCGCCGAACACGCGCGCCCCGAAACCGGAGAGCCTTGCGACGAAGGCCGTTCCGGGAAATAAGCCAAAGCGAGAAGAAACATGGATAACCACCTGTCCCAGAAGTTCGAGGAAATCGTCGGCAAGGAAAACGTCCTGGCCAGCGAGGTGGACCGCCATTCGTACTCCTACGACGCGGCTGTCCTTCCCCCAAAGCTCCCTGCCCTGGCCGTGCGTCCCGAGACGCCCGAGGCTCTGGGACGGGTGGTGAAAACATGCAACGAACTCGGACTGCCGCTGACCGTGCGCGGTTCGGGAACCAACCTCTCCGGCGGCACCATCCCCTCTCCGGGGGGGGTGGTCGCCCTGACCGGGGCGCTGAACAAGATCATCGAGATCAACGAAGCCGACATGTACGCCGTGGTGCAAACCGGCGTGGTCACGGCCAAGTTCGCTGCCGAGGTGGCCAAGCGCGGCCTGTTTTATCCGCCCGATCCGGGCAGCCAGGCCGTGTCCACCATCGGCGGCAACGTCGCCGAGAACGCCGGGGGCCTGCGCGGCCTCAAATACGGGGTCACCAAGGACTACGTCATGGGCCTCTCCCTCTATGACGTGGACGGGGAACTCGTCAAAACCGGCTCGCGCACGGTCAAGTGCGTCACCGGCATGAACCTGCACGGGCTCATGGTCGGATCCGAAGGCACGCTCGGGGTGTTCAACGAGATCATCCTCAAGCTCGTGCCGCCGCCCAAGGCCAGCAAGGCCATGATGGCCGTCTTCGACGACCTGGGCAAGGCCTCGGAGACCGTGGCCGCCATCATCGCGGCCAAGATCGTGCCCGCGACGCTTGAGTATATGGACGACTTCACGATCAAGACCGTTGAGGACTTCGCCCATGCGGGCCTGCCCACCGACGCCAAGGCGCTGCTGCTCATCGAAGTGGACGGGCACCCGGCGCAGGTCGAGGAGGAAGCCTCCGAGGTCGAAGCCATCTGCAAGCGCGTGGGCGCCACGCGCATCCACGTGGCCACGGACGCGGCCGAACGCAACAAGGTCTGGGAAGCCCGCCGCGCGGCCCTTTCGGCCCTGGCCCGGGTGCGCCCGACCACGGTGCTCGAGGACGCCACGGTGCCGCGCTCCCAGATCCCGGCCATGGTCGGCGCGCTGGAGAAAATCGCGTCCAAGTTCAAGCTGACCATCGGCACATTCGGCCACGCCGGCGACGGCAACCTGCATCCGACCATCCTCACCGACAAGCGCGACCATGAAGAATGGAAGCGCGTCGAAGCGGCCATCGACGAGATCTTCGACGTGGCCCTCTCCCTTGGCGGAACCCTGTCCGGCGAACACGGCATCGGCACCGCCAAGTCCAAATACATGGCCAAGGAAGTGGGCATGGGCTCCATCCTCTACGCCAGGAAGCTGAAAAAAGCCCTGGATCCCAAGGGAATTCTCAATCCCGGCAAGATCACGGGGGAATGATATGAGCGAGATGCGTGAACTGGTCGGCCTGCTCAAGCAGATCGACGACCAGCTTGTGGCCTGCATGCGCTGCGGCATGTGCCAGGCCGTGTGCCCCCTCTACGCGGAAACGGGGCTTGAGGGTCATGTGGCCCGGGGCAAGATCGCCCTGCTCGAATGCCTGGCCGACGAGGTCATCAAGGACCCGGCCGGCGTCAAGGAACGCCTGGACGCGTGCCTTTTGTGCGGCTCGTGCCAGGCCAACTGCCCGAGCGGCGTCAAGGCCCTGGACATCTTCCTCAAGGCCCGGGCCTTCCTCACGGGCTACTACGGCCTGCCGCCGGTCAAGCGGGCGATCTTCCGGGGGCTCCTCAAAAATCCCCGGCTGTTCGACTCCGTCATGTCCATCGCGGCCAAGTTCCAAGGCATCTTCACCCGTCCGGTCAACGACATGGTGGGTTCGTCGTGCGCCAGGGTATTCTCCAATCTGCTGGAGGGCCGCCATTTCGCGCCCCTGGCCGGTTCCGCCCTGCACGCGACCCAGGCCGAGCGCGACACGCCGCGCGGCCCTTCGGGCCTCAAGGTGGCGTTCTTCTACGGCTGCGTGGTGGACAAGATGTTCCCGCGCATCGGCAAGGCCGTCCTCGATGTCTGCGACCATCACGGCGTCGGCGTCTATATGCCCCACGGCCAGGCCTGCTGCGGCATCCCGGCCCTGTCCTCGGGCGATCGCGACACCTTCGAGACCCTGGTCGCCGCGAACATGAAGCTCTTCGGCGACCACGACTTTGACGTGCTGGTCACGCCCTGCGCCACCTGCACCTCGACCATCAAGAAAATATGGCCGCTGATGGCCGAAGGCCTGCCCGAGTCCACCCGGTTCAAGATCCGGGAGCTCGCGGCGAAGGTCAAGGATATCAGTGCCTTTCTGGTCCAGGACCTCAAGGTGGCCCCTGCGGCCGCCGGCGCGGGCGACATCGCGGTCACCTACCACGATCCCTGCCACCTGAAAAAATCCCTGGGCATTTCCGCCGAGCCCAGGCTCTTGCTCGCGGCCAACCCGCGCTACCGCCTCATCGAGATGGAAGGCGCGGATTCGTGCTGCGGTTCCGGCGGAAGCTTCACCTTGCAGCATTACGACCTCTCCAAGCGCATTGGAAAGCGTAAGCGGGACAACATCGTCGCCACGGGAGCCTCCGTTGTGGCCACGAGCTGCCCTGCATGCATGCTGCAAATCGGGGACATGCTGTCCCAGGCCGGCGACAAGCTGGCCATCCGGCATCCGGTGGAGATCTACGCGGAGACTCTGGCCGGGAAGTAGCCCGGCCGCACCCCAAAAGGCGAGCGAGGTAACTTAATGAGTTTTAAAGAGAACATCCAGGCGCTATTCGCGCCGAAAACCGTAGCCGTCATCGGCGCCTCCGCGGCGCCGGGCAAGGTCGGCCATACGGTAGTCAAAAACATGCAGGAGGCCGGGTTCAAGGGGACGCTCATCCCCGTGAACCCCAAAGCCGACGAAATCATGGGCCTGCCCGTGACCAAGCGCATCGAGGACCTGCCCGTGGGTCTCGACCTGGCCGTCATCGTCGTGCCCGTGGCCGCGGTCGTGCCCTCCATGGAGGCCCTGGCCGCCATCAAGTGCAAGTCCGCCATCATCATCACGGCAGGCTTCAAGGAAGTGGGCAAGGAAGGGGCGGCTCTCGAAAGAAAGCTCATCGAAATCTGCACCGCCAACGACATCGCCATGGTCGGCCCCAACTGCCTGGGCCTTTTAAGCACCCACAACGACAACAACGCGTCGTTCGCCGCCGGTTATCCCAAACAGGGCTCCATCGCCTTCTTCTCCCAGTCCGGCGCGCTGTGCACGGCCATCCTCGACTGGGCCCTCGGCGAGGAAGTCGGCTTCTCCAAGTTCGTGTCCATGGGCAACATGGCCGTGGTCAACGAAGCCAACATGCTCGAATACCTGCGCACGGACCCCAACACCAAGGTCATCCTCGGCTACATCGAAAACGTCTCCAACGGCGCGGACTTCATCGAGCAGGCCGCCAAGGTCTGCCGGGAAAAACCCGTCATCATGATCAAGTCCGGCACCACCGCGGCCGGCGCCAAAGCCGCCTCGTCCCACACCGGCGCCATCGCCGGCTCGGACGCGGCCTACACCGCCGCCTTCCGCAAGACCGGCGTCATCCGCGCGGGCGACATGGCCACCCTGTTCGACCTCGCCCTGGCCTTCTCCACCCAGCCCCTGCCCGAAGGGCCGGGCCTTTGCGTGGTGACCAACGCCGGCGGCCCCGGCATCCTGGCGGCCGACGCCACGGAGAAATCGCCCCTGCTGCACATGGCGCGCTTAAGCAACACGACCATCGAGCGGCTCAAGGAATTCCTGCCGCCCTACGCTTCGCTGTACAACCCCATCGACGTGGTGGGCGACGCCCCGGCCGAGCGCTACCGCAAGACCCTGGAAGTGGTCATCGACGATCCCCAGGTCAACTCCATCCTGGTGCTGCTGACGCCGACGGCCTCCGCCCAGATCGTCGAGACGGCCGAGGCCATCATCGACATCGCCAAGCTCACGAAGAAGCCCATCTTCGTCAACTACATGGGCGGCATGCGCATCGAGCCAGGCGTGCGGATGCTCGGCGACGCCGGCATCCCCTGCTCCATCTATCCCGAGCCGCTGATCCGCAGCATCGAGACCATGTACCACTACAACCTCTGGCGGCAGACCCCGGCCCAGGAATACCCGGACATCCGCCGCAACCGCCAGAAGGCCAGGCTCGTCATCAACGAGGCCCGGGCCAAGGGCGCGACCGAGGTCGTGGAATTCCAGGCCCAGGAAGTGCTGCGCGCCTACAACCTGCCGACGCCGAACACGGTGCTCGCCCGCTCCTCCGACGAGGCCGTGGCCGGCGCGGAAAAGATCGGCTACCCGGTAGTCCTCAAGATCGCCTCGCCGCAAATCTCGCACAAGTCTGACGTGGGCGGCGTCAAGGTCAACCTCGCCGACGCCGAAGCCGTGAAAAACGCCTTCTTCGACATCACGGCACGAGCCCAGCGCCTGCGGCCCGAAGCCTACATCGCCGGCTGCCTGGTTCAGGAAATGGCGCCCAAGGGCTGCAAGGAGATCATCATCGGCTTCAAGCGCGATGAGCAGTTCGGGCCGCTGCTGATGTTCGGCCTCGGCGGCATCTACGTGGAGATCCTCAAGGACATCGCCTTCCGCCTCGCGCCGCTCGGCCGCGACGATGCGAAGAACATCATCCGCGAGATCAAGTCCTACATGCTGCTCAAGGGAGTGCGCGGCGAGCCGCCGGTCAACTTCCAGGCCATCGAAGACATCCTGCTCACCATGTCCGAACTCGCGCTGGATTTCCCGGAAATCCAGGAGGCGGAGTTCAACCCCGTGCTCGTCAATGCCGAGAAGGCCGTGGTGGCCGACGTGCGCATCACTTTGAGCGCCCAATAAGAACACCAGGAGGAACAATCCTATGATCGGTCTCTACATCGGCTCCACGCAAGGATATTCGGGTAAAAACCTCGTCACCCTGGCGCTCGGGCAGCAGTTCCAGCGCGAGGGACTGCGCGTGGGCTACATGAAGCCCGTGGGCGCGGTGCCGCACAAGGTGGAAAACCAGATCGGCGACGAGGACGCGCATTTCATGCAACAGGCCCTGGGCCTGTCCGAAACGCCGTCCCTGGTCACCCCGGTCGTCATCACCCGCGACTTCCGCATGCGCGCCTTCCTCGAGGACTGCGCCAACCTGCTGCCCGGCATCGTGGACAGCTACAAGAAGCTCTCCGCCGACAAGGACGTCATGCTCGTCGGCGGCTCGGGCAGCTTCCTCTACTCCGGCAAGTACTGCGGCGTGGACGGCGTGTCCGTGGCCCAGGCGCTCGGCGCCAAGGTCCTGCTCGTGGACCGCTACCTCCAGGAATACAACTACGACTACCTGGCAGCGGCCAAGGAATCCCTTGGCGACGACCTTGCCGGCGTCATCCTGAACGACGTGCCGGACCACTTCCGGGAAGAGGCCGAGACGCTCATCGTGCCGTTCCTCAAGCGCCGCGGCGTGGACGTGCTCGGCATCATCCCCCACGACCCCATCATGTTCGCGGTGCGCGCCGCCGACTTGGCCCACGGCCTGGGCGGCCGGCTCATCACCTCGGGCGGACATACCGACAACCTGGTGGTCAACTTCCTGATCGGCACGATGCAGGTGGAGAACTTCGTCACCTTCTTCAAGCGCCATAAGGACGTGGCCATCCTGTGCGGCGGCGACCGCGCCGATCTCCAGCTCGTGGCCCTCGAGGGCAGCTGCGCGGCGCTCATCCTGACCGGCAACCTCTATCCCAACGACATGATCCTGGCCAAGGCCGAAGACAAGGGCGTTCCGGTCATCGTCGTGCGCGACGACACCTTCACCGTGGCCAAGAAAATGGAGCTCATGCTCACGCGCGAAAAGCTGCGCGACAAGTCGCGCATCGAGCACGGGGCCAAGCTCGTGCAGCAGGGCGTGAACCTGGCCGCGCTCAAGAAGAACCTGGGCATCTAACTGCCGTCCTGGCCCGGGGACGCGCCTGTCGCCGCGCGCCCCGGGCCATGGGCGCAGCCCGCAAGCGGTTTCGGCCTGCACCCCCCCTTTTGGCGACGGGATCGGGAGCGGCTGGCGAATATCAACCCAAAAGGAGCGTACAACATGTCGTGGGTCCAACAGTACCAACCGCTTGGAAGCTATGGGCTTTCAGCCCTGGTTGCAGGCATTCCCCTGTACATGCTGTTCTACATGCTGGCCGTCAAACGCATGGCCGGGCACAAGGCCGCGTTCGCCGCCACCCTGACCGCCGTCATCCTGGCCATCGCGGCATGGGGCATGCCCGTGGAGCTCGCCCTGGACGCCACGCTCTACGGCGCGGCCATCGGCATCTTCCCCATCATCTGGATCGTCATCACGGCCATCTGGGTCTACAACATGACGGTTGAATCCGGGGAATTCAACATCATCAAGAACTCCCTGGCCCAGATCACCGACGACCGCCGCCTCCAGGCCATTTTCATCGCCTTCGCCTTCGGCTCCTTCATCGAAGGCACGGCCGGCTTCGGCACGCCCGTGGCCATCACCGCAGCCATGCTCGTGGGCCTCGGGTTCAACCCGCTCTACGCCTCGGGCATCTGCCTGATCGCCAACACCGCGCCGGTCGCCTTCGGCGCCATCGGCATCCCCATCGTCGTCGCCGCCCAGGTCAGCGGCCTCGACATGATGAAGATCAGCGCCATCTGCGGCCGCCAGCTACCCTTCCTGTCGGTCATCGTGCCCCTGTGGCTGTCCGTGACCATGTGCGGCTTCAAGCGGACCACGGAAATCCTGCCCGCCGTCCTCATCGCCGGCGTCTGCTTCGCCGGCTCCCAGTTCCTGATTTCCAACTTCGTCGGCCCCTACCTGCCCGACATCATTTCCGCCGTCGTCACCATCATCGGCCTCGGCGCCTTCCTCAAGGTCTGGAAGCCGAAGAACGTCTGGCACTTCCCGGACGAGCCTCCGGCGTCCCAGCGCGTCGTCGAGTCCGAGTACTCGGGCGGCGAGATCCTGCGCGCCTGGATGCCCTACATCATCCTGGCGATCATGGTCTTCCTGTGGGGCATCAAGCCCGTCCAGAACGTCCTCAACGCCATTTTCGCCCCGACCTTGGACTGGCCCGGCCTGCACAACGTGGTCGTCAAGACCGCGCCCATCGTCGCCAAGGACGCCCCCTACGCCGCGCAGTTCAAGTTCAACTTCCTGTCCACTCCCGGCACGGCCATCCTGATCGCCGGCCTGCTCTCCGTGATCTTCATGCCGAAGTACGGCTACGACAAGGCCATTCCCTGCCTGTTCAAGACCATGAAGCAGCTCAAGTGGCCCATCGTGACCATCGCCCTGATCCTGGGCCTGGCCTACATCATGAACTACTCCGGCATGAGCTCCTCCATGGGCCTGGCCTTCACCGCCACGGGCGCGCTGTTCCCGTTCTTCGCCCCGATCCTCGGCTGGCTGGGCGTGTTCCTGACCGGTTCGGACACCTCTTCCAACGCCCTCTTCGGCTCGCTGCAGAAGACCACCGCGCAGCAGATCGGCGTCGATCCGCACCTGACCGTGGCCGCCAACTCCTCGGGCGGCGTCACCGGCAAGATGATCTCGCCCCAGTCCATCTCCGTGGCCACCGCGGCCTCGAACATGGTAGGCAAGGAAGGCGACATCTTCCGGTTCACCCTGCCCCACTCCCTGGCCATGCTCTGCTTCGTGGCCGTGCTGACCCTGCTTCAGGCCTACGCCCTGAAGTGGATGCTGCCATAGCCATCGCTTCGATTCGCACGGCCCGGTTCGACGCATCCCGCGTCGGGCCGGGCCGTTCCCGCACTACAAGGAGACCCCCATGTCGACTCCCCCTGCCCTGGTCGACCGCCTCAAGGAAAAGGCCGGCCTCGTATCGGCCGTCGTCAATACCGTCGCCTCCATGGACGACGCGCTCGCCTATGTGGCCGACGTGTGCGCCAACAAGGAGGCCTGCCAGATCCTTGCCTCGGGCTGCGACGCCCCCCTGTCGGACACGGCCCAAGCCCTGTGCGGGACCAAACAGCAAAAAATCATCTGCGCCCCGGACCTTCCCGAAGAAGACGTGTCCAAGCTGGCCGCGCTGTGCCAGGAACGTGGCATCGCCGTCATCACCAAGGGCATGCGCCAGCGCCTCGGCGGCATCGACATCGCCGTGACCATGGCCGCCGCCGGCATAGCCGAGACCGGCACCGTGGTCGTGCGCTCCACGGACGAGGAAGTGCGCCTGGCCACCATGGTCGCCGAGACGCACATCGCCTTGCTCCCCGAAAGCGCCATCGTGGCCGATTCCTACGACTTCGAACCCACCCTCGTTTCCTGGATGGAGCAGCCCAGCTACACCGCGTTCATCACCGGCCCCAGCCGCACAGCGGACATCGAGCGCGTGCTGGCCCTTGGCGTGCACGGACCCCTGGAAATGCACATCCTCATCCTGGAGGGCAAGTAGATGCAAGACGCCGCCAACCTGAGCCAATACCGCAAGCAGTTGCGCGAGGCCCTGAACAACGAATTTCAGCGCGAGGCCCTGGACAAGTTCGCCGTGGCCTACCGCACCTCCCGGGCCAACGCCTTCGCGGGCATCGACGCCCCGGAACTGATCGGCGAGATCGCCGCGGCCAAGGACGCTGCCGTGGATCACCTGATGGAACTCTACGAGGAGTTCAAGCGCCACGCAGAGGCCGCCGGCACCAAGGTCCACCTGGCCGCCACCGCCCACGAGGCCAATGAGATCATCGCCCGCATCGCCAAGGAAAACGGCGTCAAGACCATCGTCAAATCCAAGTCCATGACCGCCGAGGAAACCCACCTCAATGACCATCTTGAGGCGCAGGGCCTGGACGTCACGGAAACCGACCTCGGCGAATGGATCATCCAGCTGCGCCACGAAGGCCCCACCCACATGGTCATGCCGGCCATCCACCTCTCCCGCTACCAGGTCGCCGACCTTTTTACCGAGGTCACCCACAAGCAGCAGGACGTGGACATCCAAAAGCTCGTCAAGGTGGCCCGGCGCGAGTTGCGCCCCAAGTTCTGCCAGGCCGACATGGGCATTTCCGGGGCCAATTTCGCCATCGCCTCCACGGGCAGCATCGGCATCATCACCAACGAGGGCAACGCCCGCCTGACCACCACTCTGCCCCGGGTCCACGTGGCCATCGCCGGCATCGACAAGCTCGTGCCCGCGCTGCACGACGCCCTGCGCATCATCAAGTGCCTGCCCAAAAACGCCACCGGCCAGAACCTGACCTCCTACGTCACCTGGATCACCGGCGCGGCGCCCTGCGCCACAGGCCCTGACGGCAAGAAGGTCCACCACATCGTCTTCGTGGACAACGGCCGCCTGGCCATGGCCCGCGACCCGCTCTTCAAGCAGGCCCTGCGCTGCATCCGCTGCGGCGCCTGCGCCAACGTCTGTCCCATCTACCGCCTGGTCGGCGGGCACAAGTACGGCCACGTCTACATCGGGGCCATCGGGCTCGTCGCCACCTACTTCTTCCACGGCCGGGACAAGGCCAGGAACCTGGTGCAGAACTGCCTCAACTGCGGGGCCTGCAAGGCCGTGTGCGCGGCCGGCATCGACCTGCCGACCATGATCAAGGAGGTCCATGCCCGCATCCAGGACGAGGAAGGGCATCCGCTGTATTCCTCGGCCGCCGGCATGGTGCTTAAAAACCGCACGCTCTTCCACACCATGCTCAAGTCGGCCCGGCTGCTGCAAAAGCCCGTGTCCGGCGGCGGCTATCTGCGCCACCTGCCCATGTTCCTCTTCAAGGACCACGACTTCCGCGCCCTGCCGGCCATCGCCGACGAGGCCTTCCGCGACCGCTGGGAAAAGATCCGGCCGCGCGTGGCCAAGGCGGACATCAAGGTCGCGCTCTTTTCCGGCTGCGTGCAGGACTTCGTCTATCCCGAGCAGATGGAGGCGGCCGTGGCCGTGATTGCGAGCAAGCCCGGCGTGGCCATGGAATACCCCATGGGCCAGTCGTGCTGCGGCTTGCCGCTCATGATGATGGGCGAGAAAAAGGCCGGGCAGGAACTGGCCGCCCACAACATGAACGCCATCGACGCCGCGGGCTTCGACTACATCGTCACCCTGTGCGCCTCCTGCGCCTCCTACCTCAAGCACGGCTACAAGCGCCTGTTCGCGGACGATCCGGCCATGGCCTACAAGGCGGCCCAGTTCTCCCAGCGGGTCATGGACTTCAGCTCCTTTGTCCACGACGTACTGGGCATGGGCGAGGAATCCTTCAGCGGACCGGGCAAGGACGTCACCTACCACGCGCCGTGCCACCTGTGTCGGGGCCTCGGCGTGACCGAAGCCCCGCGGGAACTCTTGCGCGACGCCGGACTCAACTACCTGCCGGCCGCGGAAGAAGACGTCTGCTGCGGCTTCGGCGGCACGTTCTCGGTCAAGTTCCCGGAGCTGTCCAAGGAGCTTTTGGGCAAGAAGATCGCCAATCTCAAGGCCACCGGGGCCACGGCCATGGCCACGGACTGCCCGGGCTGCATCATGCAGATCCGCGGCGGCTTCGAACATGACGGCACGGCCTTCGAGGTCCGCCACGTGGCCGAATACCTGGCGGCGCGCCTCAAGCGCGGCTAGCATCCGTTTCGCCGATAACGCTCAAGGCCGCGCCCAATCGGACGCGGCCTTTCTTTTTTTTCATGCGCCGTTGGTGCGCAGCCCTTGTCCGTGTCCCCCCCCGGCGGTACAAGACCGCACGACATCGCGCATGGAGGTCTCATGTCCGATCCCCTCGCCGCTGCGCGCCGCCGCGTCGCCGCCTGCCTCGCGGCCGCCTGCGCCGTTTTCCTCCTCGCCTCTTCCGGCTGCGCAAACGACAGCGTGCGCGCCAACCTGGCTGTTCTGCAACAGAAACAGCAACTGATCGCCGCGGTGCGCGCCGGGCTTCTTCTGGCCGTGGACCAGGAGAAAAACGCCCTGCTCTCGCCGAGCCAGGCCGAGGCCAAGCAGTTCCTGGACAGCGCCCGCGACGGCATGGCCGCGGTCAAGCGGGATATGGGCAAGCTGACGCAACTTGTGGAAGAGACGGACAGCGAAAAGGAAATGACGGCCCTTGGCGCGGTCGCCGTGGATTTCAAGGAGATGGCGGAGGTGGATGCGAGCCTGCGCGGTTTGGCCGGGCGCAACACCAACCTGCGCGCGGCGCAGCTTTCGCGCACCGAAGGGGCGCTGGCCGTCAGCCGCCTGCAACAGGCGCTCACCCCGGTCATCGACGCCCCGGACTGCCGGGCCGGCCGCGACGCCCTGCGCATCGTCACGGCGGCGCTTTCCGTGCTGTCCCTGCATGCCCAGCACATCGACGAAAAGACCGCCGCCGGCATGGACGGCCTGGAGGCGGCCATGAACCGCCAGCACGCCCGGGCCGAGGCCGCGTTCGACGAACTCGCGGGCCTTGCCGATCCGGCCGTCGTCGCGGCGCTGCCGCCGGCCAAGGCGGCCTATGCCGACTTCTGGCGGGTGACGCAGGAAGTGCTCGCCCTTTCGCGGGAAAACACCAACATCGAGGCCGTGGCCCTGTCCATGGGGAAAAAGCGCCTCGTCACGGCCAAGGTTCTGGCCGATCTCGACGCCCTGCAGGCCGTGGTGGCGGAAAAGGAATTCACGGCCACGCGCTGAGGTCGCGTCGCCGCAGGCGCGCCGGGATTCCCTGAGCGCCGCGTCGCCTTGTTACGGCCCGACGTCGGATAGACCCGTGCCAAGCACGCCTCAGCCGCGCGCAACCTCGCTTTTGGGGCACGACGCCCGCAAATGGCACACGCCGCAGCCGCAGCCGTACGGGTCGTAGGTCATAACGGCGTACTGCACGCTGACGCTGCCGGCGTCGTTCCAGACCAGTCCCAGGCTTTCCAGGCGACGTTTGAGGTCGCGGTCCGGCGTAGGCAACGGCGCACAGGCTCCGGCTTCGATTTCCGGCACGCACTGCGCCGCCGCGCCCATAACCATGGACACGGCGAGATTGTGCAGGGCGAACCCTTCCGAGGGCGACCGCGCCCAGGCTTCTTCCACCAGCCCTTCGGCCGCAGGCTCCAGAAAAAACAGGACCACGCCCCGTTTGGAACCGGGCGCGGCGAACCGGTAGCCTTTGAGGTGCTCCCGAAAGGCCTCCCAATGCGCAAGGCACAGGTCGCATTGGGCCTGCTCGACCTTGGCCGCCCCGGAAACCTTCAGGAACAAAAAGAGATCGAAATCCGGATTGGGAGAGAGTTTCTCCACACGCAACTTGCCCAAGCAAACCTCCAACAGCGAATTCGCCAGGGGTGTATCCCACGGGCCGCCCGATCACAAGTCCGGGGTGCGCTTTTCAAGGGGCGCACGGGGGTGCGAATTATTTTTTATGCTTGCGTTTGTAGCGCAAACCGACGTATCCTGGAATAGAATTGTTGTCCCGCCTGGTTCCCAGCCGCATCCGAGGCGATCCACTGAAAAATATACACACTGCAACGGCACGCCGCGTACCGAAGAACTGCTGTTCCACGTGTCACTCGGGATGCTGCGTGTATCCATCTGAATGACGAGATATGCTCTAAAGCAGGAGGCACCATGGGATCTCAAATGCGGCTTTCCACAAAACTCATTCTCGCCTTCGGGCTCCTTATCGTTTTGCAGATTGGAGGAAATATTACGGCTTTGATGCTCATGGGAAACATCAATACAAGTGTTAATGACCTTAATACAAATTGGTTGCCAAGCATCGATGCCATATCGACCGTAGACCATGAATTGCAAACACTGCGTAGATGGGAAATACTGCATGTGCTTTCTACAAATGACGATGACATGCGAGCGTATGACAAGAGAATTTCTGATACAAAATCAGATTTGAACAAGGCAATTATCAAATACGAAGCACTGATCAGTTCGACAGACGAAAGAAATACATATAACACGTTTCAATCAAATCTTAAAAAATATTTTGAAATATCGGACAGACTTCTCGTCCTGTCTCGCAAAAACGACACAGAGAATGCCAAAAAGCTCACGGAAGGCGAATCGCGCCAGACATTCAATGATGCCATGGATAAGCTGAAGCAGCTTGTCGACATCAACAAGAACGGCGCCGTCGATTCCGGCAATGCAGGCAACAATGACTACCAGCGGGGGCGCGTCATTCTCTTGAGCCTCCTCGTGGTCGCCACGCTGCTCGGCGTGGCCGTGTGCGCCTTCATCCTGCGCGGCGTCGCAAGCCAGCTCGGCGAGGATCCCGGCTATCTCCACGAGGTGGCCAGCCGCATCGCCAAGGGGGAAATGGACATCCGTTTCAAGGAGCACAAGGGTGAAGGCGGCGTCTTCGCCGTGCTCAAGGAAATGGTGGGCAACCTCAAGCTGAAGATCGAAGAAGCGGACAAGAAAAGCGAGGAAGCCGCCGCGGAGGCCGCCAAGGCCAGGGAGGCGACGGAAGCCGCCGAAGCGGCGCGCCTGGCCGCGGAAAACGCCAAGACCGAGGGCATGCTCCAGGCGGCCGACCGCCTCTCCTCGGTCGTGCATATCGTGTCCTCCGCCTCCGAGGAACTCTCGGCCCAGGTCGAACAGACCAGCCAGGGCGCGGAGCAGCAGTCCAGCCGCTTGGGCGAGACGGCCACGGCCATGGAAGAGATGAACGCCACGGTGCTGGAAGTGGCGCAAAACGCCTCCCAGGCGGCCGATACAGCCACCAAGGCCCGGAGCAAGGCCGAAGAGGGCGCGGGTGCGGTGGGCAAGGTCGCCGCCTTCATGGAACGCGTCAACGAAAATGCGCGTCAGTCCCTCGAAGATATGGGCGTCCTGGGAAAGCAGGCCGAAAACATCGGTCAGATCTTAAACGTCATTTCCGACATCGCCGACCAGACCAACCTGCTCGCCCTCAATGCCGCCATCGAAGCGGCGCGCGCCGGCGAGGCCGGACGCGGTTTCGCCGTGGTCGCCGACGAGGTGCGCAAACTCGCCGAAAAGACCATGACCGCCACCAAGGAAGTCGGCGACGCCATCCGCGGCATCCAAAGCGGCGCGCGCAAGAACTACGACAACGTGGCCCAGGCCGTGACCGCCGTGGGCGAAGCGACGACCCTGGCCACCACCTCCGGCGACATCCTGCGCGAGATCGTGGCCCTGGTCGACACCTCGGCCGACCAGGTCCGCTCCATCGCCACGGCCTCGGAACAGCAGTCCGCCACGAGCGAGGAAATCAACCGCTCCGTGGACGAGGTCAACCGCATCGCGGCCGAAACCATGGACGCGTTGCGCCAGTCGGCCCAGGCCGTGGCCGACCTCTCCCAGCAGGCCCAGGAACTGAGCGCCATGGTCCAGGAGATGCAGTCCTCGGGCGGCGGTACGACCGCCCTGCCCTCCGGCAAGCGGCCCCGCGCCCTGACCTGAAACACACCCCGTACAGCCGGCGACAGGGTTTCGCGACGCACCCCGGTCGTCGGCTGTATGTCGATTTTCCGAAAATGGCATTTTGCGGATGACAAGCTCCGCCGCTCCATGTACACAATGACCCCACGGCTCCCGGGCGCACTTTTGGCCGGAAGCCTCAAAATCGCCTAAGGATCGGCCTCCCATCGCATTATACGCAGGCCCTTTGCTCGTCTCACGACACCATCATCCCTTCGCAGGAGAGACCATGACTCCCAAAGAAGCCCCCACCGGGGCCATCTTGCAGCGTGACCAGGAGACCTACGCCATCGTGCCCCGCACGCCGGTCGGGCTCATTTCCCCCGAAGTCCTCGAAGCCCTCAACACCGTCGTCAAGAAATACGCCGTCCCCATCGTCAAGATCACGTCCGGCCAGCGCCTGGCCCTGGTCGGGGTCAAGGCCGAGGATGTGGACGCCATCTGGAAGGACCTGGGCACGGACGTGGGCCAGGCGCTCGAGCTGTGCGTGCATTTCGTCCAGGCCTGCCCGGGCACGAGCGTGTGCAAGTTCGGCGTCCAGGATTCCCTGGGACTCGGCCTCGAGATGGAAAAGCTCTTCGTCGGCCGCGATCTGCCGGGCAAGTTCAAGCTCTCGGTTTCGGGCTGCCCGTTTTGCTGCTCCGAGGGCTTTGTCCGCGACCTCGGCGTTCTCGGCAAGAAATCCGGCTGGACCGTCATCTTCGGCGGCCATCCCGGAGCGAAGCCGCGCATCGGCGATATCGTGGCCGAAGACCTGGACAAGGAACAGGTCATTGCGCTGACGGAAAAACTGCTCGCCTACTACGCCGCCAACGCCAAAAAGCGCGAACGCGCTGCCCGTTTCGTCGAACGGGTCGGCATCGAGACCATCAAGCAGGCCGTGCTGGGCTAACGCCGCGCGCGCGACCAAACGTGAAGCGCCCCGGCCGCGATCAGGCGACCGGGGCGCTTTCGTTTTCAAAAGAAGGTGTTACGCGCCGAGCAGCTCGAGCATGGACTGCGGGTCGGTCGTCGGCGGCTGGCAGGAGCCGGCGCGGCAGACGTGCGCCGCGGCACGGCCGTCCACGGACTGCTGGTAGCGGGCGTAGGGGGCCAGGGCCGCGATGTCTTCCGCGTCGCCGTCCGGGCGCAGGACCACGGCCACTTCGGGCAGGTAGCGGGAAGAGAGGGCTCGCGCCAAGGCGTGGGTGTCCGGGGCGTCGGGGTCGCCGGCGATGGTCACCTCTGCCCCCGGGGCGAGCAGTTGCGACAGCCCGCACAGGAAGAAGCTGTAGGCCGACGGCCGCTCGTTCAGGCTGCCGGCGAATCGCCGGGCCAGGCGGTCGGCGTGCTCCATGAGCGCCTTGTCCCCCGTGAGGCGAAAGAGCGTGGTCAGCACGAAGAAGGCCACGCTGTTGCCCGAGGGCACGGCCGCGTCGTAAAACATCTTCTGGCGCACAAGCAGGGTTTCGCCATCGTCCGGCGAGAGGAAGAAGCCGCCGTCGGCGTCCGCGAAATGGGCGACCATGGCCCGGGCGACGTCCACGGCCCGGCGCAGGAGCGACGGGTCGAACACGGTCTGGTAAAGCTCCACAAATCCCCAGGCCAGGCAGGCGTAGTCGTCGAGCATGCCCGCGACGCCGGCGACGTCGCCGCGCAGGCGGTGCAGCAGCCGGCCGCTTGCAAGGCCGAGCCTCTCCAGCAGCGCATCGGCCGCCGTGCGCGCCCTGGCGGCGAGGTCCTCGTCGTCGAAAGCCCGGGCGGCCTTGGCCAGGGCCGCGAGCATCAGGCCGTTGCCGTCGGTGAGGATCTTGTCGTCGCAAAGGGGCCGCACGCGTTTTTCCCGCGCGGCAAGGAGCTGCAGCCGGCACTGCTCCAGCCGTTCGGCCAGGGCTTCGAGGCCAAGGCCGTGGCGCGCCGCGGTTTCCGCAGCAGGCTGCGCCACGTACGCGATGTTGGTGCCGGTCGCCTGCCCTGTGGCCTCGTCGTGGAAATTGCCCGCTTCCTCGATGCCGTAGGCCTCGCAAAAAAGCGCGGCGTCGGCCTCGGGCAGGAGGCTGCGGACCTCCGCGGCCGTCCAGACGTAGAATTTCCCCTCGACCCCCTCGCTGTCGGCGTCCTCGGCGCTGTAGAAAAGCCCGTCCGGGCTCGTCAGGTCGCGGCGGACATACTCCAGTACCTCAAGCGCCGTGCGTTTGAATTCCTCCTCGCCCGAAGCCTGCCAGGCCTCGACGCAGGCCATGACGCAAAGCGCCTGGTCGTAGAGCATTTTTTCGAAATGGGGCACGAACCAGTGGGCGTCGGTGCTGTAGCGGTGGAAGCCGAAGCCGATCTGGTCGAACACCCCGCCCCGGCGCATGGCGCGCAGGGTGTCGCTGACCATGCGCAGGCACTCCCCGTCACCGGTGCGGCGGTATTCGCGCAGCAAAAAGAGCAGGTTGTGCGGCGCGGGAAACTTGGGCGCGCCGCCGAAGCCGCCATTTTGCGCGTCGAAACTCGCGGCGAGTTCGTTTCGCGCGGCCGCAAGGGCCGCCTCGCCCGGCGTCTCGCCCGCTGCCGCGCCCGCGCCGTCAAAACGCTCTCGCACGGCGGCCAGGATCTGCCCGGCGTTGCCGATGACGGCCTGCCGGTTGCTCTTCCAGGCCATGTGCACGCGCTGGAGCAGTTCGCGCATGCCCGTGCGGCCGTAGCCCGACTCCTTGGGAAAATACGTGCCCGCGAAAAAGGGCTGCCCTTCCGGAGTCAGGAACACCGTCAACGGCCAGCCGCCCCGGCCGGTCATGGCCTGGCAGAAGCTCATGTACAGGGCGTCGAGGTCCGGGCGCTCCTCGCGGTCCACCTTGACCGCGATCACGATGGCCCGCATGAGCGCCGCAATGTCCTCGTCCTCGAAGCTCTCCCGCTCCATGACGTGACACCAGTGGCAGGTCGCATAGCCGATGGACAGGAAAATGGGCTTGTCCTCAGCGCGGGCCGCGGCAAATGCTTCTTCTCCCCAGGGGTACCAGTCCACGGGGTTGTAGGCGTGCTGCTGCAGGTACGGACTCGGCTCGTGAATCAGGCGGTTGGCTTGGCGCGACATGACGTCCTCCCTGAACCCTTGTACCAGGGAAAAGCGGTATTGCAACAGCACCCCCGCACGGCGGCAAGCCGATTCCGCTTGAACCTTTGCCGGTTCCAGGGTATCACACGACTAAATTGTGAAATAGGGAGCAATCCATCCATGGCTGGGAAAACGGTGCTTCTGGTCGACGACGAGACGGGACTGACGGCCGTGCTGGCCAAACGTCTCGCGTCCCGGGGATTGGCCGTCTCCACGGCGGCCTCGGGCGAGGAAGGCCTCGCCGCCTTGCGGGGGAACGACGACATCGCCCTGGTCGTGCTCGACATCAACATGCCGGGCATGGATGGCCTGGAAACGCTTCGCGAAATGAAGACCCTGCGCCCCGACGTCGAGGCGCTCATCCTCACCGGATACCCTTCCGTCGAGGCGGCCCTCGAGGGCATGCGCCTCGGCGCGTACGAGTTACTGTCCAAGCCCATCGAACTCGATGCGCTCCATGCGCGGGTCATGGAGGCGCTGTCCCGTAACGCCGGGTAAGCGGACGGACGCGCGGGCTTACCGGGCGCTGGCCGACACGGCGGCATGTCGGGTCTGCGCCTTTGCCCTGCGCCGCAGTCCGGGACGCGACGCCGCGTGTGCGGCGCAACACGCAAAACCCGCGTCGGCTCCTGCCGCGCCGATGCGGACGGTTTCGTGGAGGTCTGGGGATGAAGCAGCTGCAACGCATTCTCGATAACGTCATCGCCCGCACGAACATCAACCTGCGGCGCAGCGCCATCGATGTGGGCCCCTATGTCCATGGCGCGGTCCCCCAGGAAAACTACGCCCAGTTCTACGCCTTCTACGGCATCACCACCGAGCATCCACTGTTTTTCAATTTCCAGTGCTCCTCACTGGCAGGTTCCTACTTTTTCGGAAAATGCGACGTGCAGCACTCCGTGCTCTACAAATGCGACGTGCGCGGCGACGAGCTCAAATCCGTAACCAACGGATTCAGCGTGGACAACGTCTGCCTGCACCTGCACTCCGACGAAGTGATTCGCATCGTGGACAGCTTTCTGCACAAGGCGCTCATCCACAGTTTCAGCCACGATCCCGAATTTCCCGAGGAATTCCTCATCAAGAACACCGTCGCCCTGTCCTACGCCAACATCCACGGCTCGCCGGTCATGGGCTCCTTCCTCGGCCCCTTCTGTACCATCGACCTGTGCACCGTGCAAAACAGCTCCATCGGGGCCTACGCCTACGTGCAGGTCTGCGACCTCTCCCCGAGCATCGTCGAGCCGGGGCACATCTGGATCCGCAACAAGTCCGGCGACGAATTCAGCTACAAATACGACCCAGAAGTGCTCGCCAAATACGTCTCCATCGCCCCGGGGGAGCGCGCCAGGGGCGTATTCATGGACTTCGTCGAAGGCCGCAAACGCGATTTCGAACGCGTCTTCGGCTTTCTCTACGCTTCCCGGCCCGAGACCTACGCCCCGGGCTCCTTCGTCTCGCGCTACGCCGTGGTCAAGGGCGAAACCAGCATCGGTGAAAACGTGCTGGTGGCCCAGCGCGCCTACCTGGAAAACGCGCGCCTGGGCAAGGGAGCCAACGCCCAGGAGAACAGCTATGTCGTCGATTCCGTGCTCGAAGGCTACGACGTCACCGCCCACGGCGCGAAGATCATCGGCAGCCGCCTCGGCACCAACGTGTTCGTGGGCTTCAACTCCTTCCTGCGCGGCACGCCCGAAGCACCCCTGACCATCGGCCAGGGTTCGGTAGTCCTGCCCCATACCATCATCGACCTGGAAGAACCCGTGACCCTGCCGCCCCTGCACGTGGTCTGGGGGCACGTCAGCCGCCAGTCCGACCTGGCCACGCAGTCCGTGTCCATCGAGGACTTCGCCAAGGTGGACGGTGTGGCGACCATCGGGGCCATGACCTTCACCGGCAACGGCGAACGCTTCATCCGGGCCTTCCAGAACCGCATCCACCACATCCTCGAAGCAAACGGGGCCTACTACGACGGCTTGCAGAACCAGGGGCACGCCCAGAAGACCAAAAATATCACCTACAACCTCATCCAGCCTTACGTGGAAGGCGGCTTCAAGGGCGTCTACCCCAACATGCGCATCTTCCCCCTGTGCTCCGACGATCTCGTCCTGTAGCCTCCGCCTGCCCTCTGACGCATCGAACGCCCCGCCGCCGCGCGCGACGGGGCGTTTTCGTTTCCGCAGCCCCGCGTGTTGCCAAATCGTTCGGCCTGTCGCATATACTGGAGGCAGCCTTGACATTTCCGTCAAACGCACAAATCTCGGAGCGACGCCATGAACGCCAAGAAAGCCCTGCTCATATCGGCCGACAATTTCGAGGACAGCGAACTGCTCTACCCGCTCTACCGCCTGCGCGAGGCCGGGTTCCACGTGGACATCGCCGCGCCGGCCGCGGGAACCATAACCGGCAAGCACGGCTACGCCGTCGCCGCCAACCTGGCCGTGGACGCCGTAGAATCCGCCGGCTCCTGCGGCTACAGCCTGCTTGTCCTGCCCGGCGGCAAGGCCCCGGCGACCCTGCGCACCATCCCCAAAGTCATCGATATCGTAACCGATTTCGCCTCTTCCGGCATCCCCATGGCCGCCATCTGCCACGGGCCGCAAATCCTGGTCACCGCCCGCCTGTTGCGCGGCCGCCACGCCACCTGCTACAAGACCGTGGCCGACGAACTCAAGGAAGCCGGCGCGCTCTACGAAGACGCCCCCGTGGTGGTGGACGGCAACCTCGTCACCTCCCGCATGCCCGACGATCTGCCCGACTTCATGCGCGAAGTCATGAAGAAGGTGGGGTAGATAGGGAAAGGCAGAGCGGGGGGGAGGAGAGAAGAGAAGATGCCTCCGGCGGCCAGGAGGGGATGATCCCCTCCTGGAC
>JAEWPX010000001.1 GCA_023399375.1 Pseudomonadota bacterium
TCGTGAGGATGGGGATGCGGCCGATGAATTCGGGGATGAGCCCGAACTTGATGAGGTCGGCCGGATGCGTCTGGGCGAGCATGCGCGTGGCGTCGTCGTCGTGACGCGGTTCGACCTTGGCGCCGAATCCCATGGCCGAGCCGCGCATGCGCTGGCCGACGATCTTGTCGAGGCCAATGAACGCGCCGCCCACGATGAACAGGATGTTGGCGGTATTTAAGCGGATGAATTCCTGCTGCGGGTGCTTGCGGCCGCCCTTGGGCGGAATGTTGGCCTCGGTGCCCTCGATGATCTTGAGCAGGGCCTGCTGCACGCCCTCGCCGGAGACGTCCCGGGTGATGGACGGGCTGTCGCCCTTGCGCGCGATCTTGTCGATCTCGTCGATATAGATGATGCCCTTGCTCGCCGACTCGATGTCGTAGTCGGCGTTTTGCAGCAGCTGGACCAGGATGTTCTCCACGTCCTCGCCCACGTAGCCGGCCTCGGTCAGGGTGGTGGCGTCGGCGATTGCGAAGGGGACGTTCAAGATGCGGGCCAGGGTCTGGGCGAGCAGGGTCTTGCCCGAGCCGGTGGGACCGATCAGGAGAATGTTGCTCTTGTCGATCTCCACGTCGTCGACGCCGGCGGCCCCGGCATAGAACACGCGCTTGTAGTGGTTGTGGACGGCCACGGCGAGGATCTTCTTCGCCTGTTCCTGGCCGATGACGTACTCGTCGAGCAGGCGTTTGATCTCGGCCGGCGGCAGCAGCTTGCCGCCCTCGGCCTCTTCGCTGACGGACTCCTGGGCGATGATCTCGTTGCAAAGCGAGACGCACTCGTCGCAGATGTAGACGTCCGGGCCGGCGATGAGCCGCTGGACCTCGTCCTGGTTCTTGCCGCAAAAGGAGCAGCACAACTCGCCTGAAACGGTGCTCTTCTTCCTAGTCATTGGGTAAACCCACCCTGTCCGGACGGCCGGACGTTTTCGCCTGGGACCTGTCGGGGCCTAGACGTCCTCGGGTTCCTTTTTCGCGACAGGTTCCCTGGAGGTCAACACTTTGTCAATGAGGCCGTAGGCCATGGCTTCCTCGGCGCTCATGAAATTGTCGCGTTCGGTGTCCACCTGGATCTTCTCGATGGGCTGGCCGGTATGCTTGGCCATGATCTCGTTTAAGGCCTCGCGCGTGCGTTTGGTTTCCTTGGCGTGGATCTCGATGTCCGTGGCCTGGCCCTGAAAGCCGCCCGAGGGCTGGTGGATCATGATGCGGCTGTGCGGCAGGGCGTAGCGCATGCCCGTGGCGCCGGCGCACAGCAAAAGCGCGCCCATGCTCGCGGCCTGCCCCATGCACAGGGTCGAGACCGGCGGCAGGATGAACTGCATGGTGTCGTAGATGGCGAGCCCGGCCGAAACCACGCCGCCCGGGGAGTTGATGTACATGAAGATTTCCTTTTCCGGGTCTTCGGATTCCAGGAAAAGGAGCTGCGCGCAGATGAGGTTGGCGACATAATCGTCCACGGCGCTGCCGAGCAGGATGATGCGGTCGCGCAGCAGCCGGGAATAGATGTCGTAGGCCCGTTCGGAACGACCGGTGGTCTCGATGACTATGGGGATGGTGGTCATGTCGCTCCCGTTTTGCGCCGGCCGGGGAGGCGGGCTGGACAATTCTGTCACTTCCCCGTCCCCGCCGCGCACGCGCGCTTCGGGTTTTGGGCCGCGGCAGGCGGATTTTCGCCGCCGCGGCCCGTTGTCGTCAACGAACGGTATGCAAGAACCGGCCCAAACACTGGGCTAGTCGCGCACGCCGTAGCCCTTGTCGCCCCCTTCCGCTTCGCCCTCGGGCTTTTCCGCGGGCGGCACCTTGGTGACGGCGGCGTTGGCGTAGATGAAGTCCGCGGCCTTGTCCGCCAACAGCTTGTCGCGCACCATGATCATGAGGCCGTTGTCCTCATAGTAGCGCTTGAGCAGGATGACGTCCTGGCCGGTCTGGCTGGAGAGGCGGTAGAAGAACGCGTCCATCTCCTGGGGCGAGACGGTGAGCTCTTCCTTGGCGGCCACGGCGGCGAGAAAGATCTGCGTCTTGACCATCTCCTCGGCCCGGGGCTTCATGTCTGCCTCCAGGTCGGCCATGGTCTTGCCCGCGCCTTCCAGGCTCTTGCCCTGGCGCTCCAGCTTGTCCACGAAATCATTGGCCATGCCCGCGAGCTGCTGTTCCACGGTGGTGGGGGGCAGCGGGAAATCGACCTGGGCCAGCAGCTTGTCCAGCAGCTTCTTCTGGGCGGCGGAACGGTGCAGGTCCTGGCGCGATTTCTTGTAGGACATGGTAATGGCTTCGCGCATCTTGTCCAGGGTCTCGAAGTTGCCGGCTTTCTTGGCCAGCTCGTCGTCGATGGCGGGCAGGGTGCGTTCCTTGATCACGTGCACGGCCACCTTCATGTTCACGGTGCGGCCGGCGAGATCGGTATTGATGAAGTCCGCGGGGAAGGTCATCTCGGCCTCGCCTTCGCTGCCGGCGTGCACGTTTTTGACCAGGGCCTCGAACTCGGGCAGGGCCTGGCCCTCGCCGAGGGAGAGCTCGAAATTCTCGGCGCGTACGCCGGGGACGGGCTCGCCGTTTTCAAAGGCCTCGAAGGTGACGGACACCACTTCGCCGTCGACTGCCGGGCGGTTGTCGCTGATCGGCTTGACCTCGGCCAGGTTCTTGCGCACGCGCTCGATGACGGCATCGATGTCGGCGTCGTTGACGATCACGTCCTCTTCCTCGATGGCCTGGCCCTTGTAGTCGGGCAGGTCGAAGGCCGGGGCGTGTTCGAAAGAAAAGGTGTAATCCAGGGGCGTATCGCGCTCCAGGGAGGCTTCGCCGACGTCGAGACCGGAGAGGGGCGACAGCTTGAGCTCGCCCATGATCTCGTTGATGTGCACGTTGATGAGGTCGGTGGTGGCTTCGGCGGTGATTTCCTTCTTGAAGCGGGACTCGATGAGGCTCGACGGCACCTTGCCCTTGCGGAAGCCCTTGATGTCGGCCTTGGAGCGGTAGAGGGCCACGGCGGTGGCCAGGGCGGCATTGGCCTCTTCGGCCGGAACGCTGACGTTGACCTGCGTTTTGACAGGCGAAATTTGCGAGACAGTATATTCCAAGGCTTCCTCCAGGAGTGTCGCCCCGCCTTTGGCGGGCGGGTCGGATTGCGGATCGTTCGGGGTAAATTCGTGGCGGATACGAAATAGGCAATGCTACACGAAAAGTCTACGGTGGGGAAGCGCAAATCGCGGCCCCGCGCCGGGACGGCAGGGGCGGCCGTCGGGCGCGGGAAGACGCCGGAATCGCGGGAAAAGTGTTAGGCCACCGGCCCGTAGCCGCCGCCGCCGGGCGTTTCCAGGCGCAGCCGATCGCCCGCGTGCAGGCGCACGTGGAACTTGGCCGGCATGACCATCTCGCCCCGCCGCCGCGTCACCGTATTGACGCCCGGCGCGCCCTCGCCGCCGCCGGATGCCCCCCACGGCCCGCGCAGCCGCCGCTCGGAGAGCACGGTCGCCTCCATGTCGGCCAGGGCC
Source organism: Pseudomonadota bacterium (assembly GCA_023399375.1). Classification (GTDB taxonomy): domain Bacteria; phylum Desulfobacterota; class Desulfovibrionia; order Desulfovibrionales; family Desulfovibrionaceae; genus Solidesulfovibrio. The sequence continues at coordinate 3,530 of JAEWPX010000001.1, forward strand.
TCGATCTCCCGCACGAGGCCGTCGCCGCCGACGTGCCCGCCCGGGCCGCCCGAGCCCCGGCGCACGGCGTAGCGCGTCACGCGCAGCGGGTAGGCGTATTCCAGGGCTTCGACGGGCGTATTGCGGGTGTTGGTCATATGGGAGTGCACGGCGCTCTGGCCGTCGCCCGCCGCATCGGCCCCTGCGCCGCCGGCCAGGGTCTCGTAGTAGGTGAAGGGCTTTTTCGCGCGCGGATCGAACCCGCCCATGGCCACGTTGTTCATGGTGCCCTGGGAGGCGGCGGGGATGCGCTCGGGCAAAGCCTTGGCCAGCGCGGCCAGGATCACGTCCACGATGCGCTGGGAGGTTTCGACGTTGCCGCCGGCCACCGCAGCCGGAAATTTCGCGTCGACGAGGGTGCCGGCCTTGGTGGTCACGGTCACGGGGCGCATGCAGCCGGCGTTGGTCGGCATCTTGCCGCCGGCCAGTGCGCGCAGCGCGTAGAGCGCTGCAGAGACGGCTATGGCGTGCACGGCGTTGACGCAGCCGGCCGTTTGCGGGTCGGAGTCGGTGAAATCGAGTTCGGCCTCGCCGTCGGCGAGGGAGAGCGTCAGGCGTATGGCGAGGTCGGCGTTGCCCGCGCCGTCGTCGTCCAGGAAGTCCTCGGCCGCGTAGCTGCCTTCGGGCATGGCGGCGATGGCGGCGCGCATGAGGCGTTCGGCGTAGTCCATGAGCGCAGCGGACATGGTGGTCACGGTCTCGCGGCCGTAGGCGGATACGAGGGCCTCCATGCGCGCCACGCCAACGCGGTTGGCCATGATCTGGGCGGCGAAGTCGCCCTGGCGTTCGGCGGGCGTGCGCACGTTGGCGAGGAAGAGGTTCATGACGTCGGGGACGATTTCGCCGCCTGCGACGATCTTGACGGGCGGTATGACGAGCCCTTCCTGGAATATGGAGATGGACAGGGGCATGGAGCCTGCGGCCATGCCGCCGACGTCGGCGTGGTGGGCGCGGCTGGCGACGTAGAAGAGCGGCGCGTCGCCCCCGGCGTAGACCGGCGCGACAAGGGTGATGTCCGGCAGGTGCGTGCCGCCGCGAAACGGGTCGTTGAGCATGGCCATTTCGCCCGGCGCGAGTTCCATGGCTTCGAGCACGGCAGCGACGGAGAGCGGCATGGAGCCCAGGTGCACGGGGATGTGCGCGGCCTGCGCGACCATGTCGCCGGCGGCGTCGAACACGGCGCAGGAGAAGTCGCGGCGCTCCTTGATGTTGGGCGAATACGCCGCCCGGCACAACGCCGACCCCATTTCCTCGGCCACGGAAGCAAATTTGTTCTTGAAGACTTCCAGGGTGATGGGCGTGATATTCATGTTCGTTCCGTTTGGTCATTGCTGCGGCTTCACGCCGCGTTGCATCAGGTACGCCGCAAACTCCCCGACGTATGCCCTGCCCCCGTGGTGGGCGAATTTTCCCGGCACGCTCACGTGCACCTTGCCGCCGATGTCGCGCCAGCGTTTGCAGAAGGCGTAGTCCTCGGGCAGGTAGTCGCGCGTAGCCGGGTCGATGGACGTGTCGAAAAACGCGTAATTGTCCGCCGGGGCCTCATTGGTACAACTATAACGATAGTGCAAATCCGGGTAGGCGTCCATGAGGCGCGCAAACACCTCGCGGCGGATCATCATGAAGCCCGTGGCCGCATACTCCACTTCCAGGAAGCCCTGAGTGTCCATGCGACAGCCCGGCTTGACCTTCACCGCATAATCGAGGCTCGCGGCCTCGGCGACCTGCGGCGGCGTGTCCGCCGGTTGCGCCATGACGCGCTCCAGCTTAAGCCCCTTGACCGGATAGACGCCGCAGACCACGTCCAGGCCGCTGCCGAGCAGGCGCGGCACCATGGCCGGCTGGAACTCGATGTCCGCATCGATGAAAAGCAGATGCGTGGCGCGGTCGTCGCGCAAAAATTCGGCCACGATGGCGTTGCGCACGCGGGTGATGAGGCTGTCGTTCGCGGGCGTGAGCAGCCGAAACGGCGTCTTGTCGCGGTTCAGCACGTCCTTGAGCGCCAGCATGGACAGCATGTAGGGCAGCGTGACCACCCCGCCGTAACACGGCGTGCCAATAACAAGCATCTCCGCGCCCCTTGTAACGCCGCCGCCCCATTTCGCAGCAACCTGCGACCAATTCTTCCGCCCTTGCCATCCCCCGATCCCCTCGTCGAGGAGGTCCAGGAGGGGGGCACCCCCTCCTGGCCGCCGGAGGCATCTTCTCTTCCTCTTCCCTTCTTCCCGCTTCCCGCCTACTTCACCCCGGTCTCAATGACGATATTGCCGAAGCCGTCCACGATCGCCTCGGCCTTGGGCGGAACGAAGGTCGTGGCCGAGGTCTCGGCGACGAGCGCCGGGCCCGTGATGCGGTTGCCCGCCTGCAGGTGCTCGCGATCGTACCACATGGCCCCGATCTCGCGGGTTTTCCAGACGAGCGGCTTCTCGCCGAGCTTTGCCGCGTCGGCGACGGCGGCCACGAAGTGCCCGGCCCCGGCAAACGGCGGCTTCTCGGTGATGCCCCGGGCGCGGATGCGAAGCGTCACCACCTCGACCACGTCGCGCGGGTTCTTGAAGCCGAAAACGGCCTCGTGGCGGGAATGGAACGCAGTGTAGGGATCGGCCACGAAACGGATGGGAATCTCATGGGACTGGCCGCGATAGCGCATGTCGAGCTGGCGTTCGAGCACGAGCTTGGCCGCGGGCACGCCCTCGGCGGCCATGGCCTCGCGGACCTTCTCCTCGAGCGGGCCGAAGAGCCCCGCCAACTCGAAAATGTCCGTCTTATCGGATGCGGCCATGACCGTCTCGGAAAAATCCCGCACAACATCGGCATAGAGCATGCCCAGGGCGGAAAAAAGGCCGGGATGGCGCGGCACCACGACCTTGCGCACGCCGAGCAACCGCGCCAGGGACACGGCATGCAGCCCCCCTGCCCCGCCGAAGGAAAGGAGCGCGAAATCGGCCGGATCGTGGCCGCGTTCCACGGAGATGACCCGGATCGCCCGCTCCATGGCCGCCTCGGCCACGGCCACGACGCCCTCGGCAGCCTCCACGGCGGTAAGCCCGGCCGCCTGGCCAAAGGCCTCGAACAGCGCGGGCAGGCGCTCGGGATAAAGCGCCATGCCGCCGCCCAGGAAGCGCTCGGGCGAAAGCCGGCCCAAAAACAGGTTGGCGTCCGTGACCGTCAGCCCCTCGCCCTTGCCGTAGCAGGCCGGGCCGGGATCGGCCCCGGCGCTCTGCGGTCCGACGAGCAACGCTCCGCCGGCATCCAGGAAGGCCAGCGAACCGCCGCCCGCGCCCACGGTGTGGATGTCGATCATGGGCGTTTTCACGGGCAGCCCGGCGATGCGCGTCTCCATGGCCATGGAGAGCATGCCGTCCATGAGGGAGACGTCCGTGGACGTGCCGCCCATGTCGAAGGTGATCAACTGCTCGAAACCGGCGGCCTTGCCGACGGCCAGGGCGGCCACGACGCCGCCGGCAGGGCCGGAAAGGATGGTGCGCACGGGCTCGCGCCGGGCCTGGGCCGCGGCGCTCAATCCCCCGCTCGACTGCATGACGGAAAGCGGCGCGCCGTCCGGCATGTTCGCCTCGAGCTCGCCGAGATAGGCGTCCATGACCGGCGCGACGTAGGCGTTGGCCACGGTCGTGGCCGCGCGCTCGTATTCGCGAAATTCCGCCAGGATATCGCTCGAAAGGGAGACGGAAAGCCCGGCCTCGGCCAGGGCCTGGCCGAGGAGCCGTTCGTGCTCAGGCTTGAGAAAGGAAAAAAGCAGGCACACCGCCGCGGACGTCGCGCCGGAATCGGCCACGGCCTGCGCCGCCTGCCAAGCCTGCTCCGGAGTCAGGTCCTCGAGGACCTTGCCCTGGGCGGACACGCGGCCGGGCACGCCGAAGCGCAGCGCCTCGGGCACGAGGCAGGGCTCCTTGCGGCTGGAAAGATCGTAGAGTTCGGGGCGGTTTTGCCGGCCGATGGCGATGACGTCCTCGAAACCGGCGTTGCCCACGTAGGCCGTGACCGCGCCCTTGCGCTCGAGCAGCGCATTGGTGGCCACGGTCGAGCCGTGCAGCACCTTGCGCGGCAAGACGCCCAGGCGGGCCAGTCCCGCAAGCACCGCCCGGGCCGGATTGTCCGGCGTGGAGGGCAGCTTGACCACCAGAAATCCATCGTCCCGGCGGCAGATGATGTCTGTGAACGTACCCCCGGTATCGACGCCGACAACGGCCATGTGGCCCCCTTTCCCCCGGGCGCGCCGGGGGCGTCACGACTCGCGTTTCGTGGACTTGTCCGTCGGATCCTGCGGCGCGACACGGGAGAATCGCCGCGCGGCACGTTTCCCCGTGGCCGGGGAAATCGCCGGAAGGGCGGAGGCGAGGCCAAGCCCTTCGCCCCTTCCGGCGCAACATGCTTCGTTTACAGATTCTTCGCCAAAAGCTCGCCGAACGCGGCGCAGCCGATGGTGGTCGCGCCCGGAATCTGGTCGGCCAGATCCACGGTGACCTTCTTGCCGGAAATGGTCTTGTCCATGGAATCGTGGATGAGCTTGGCCGCCTCGGTCCAGCCGATATGCTCGAGCAGCATCGCGCCGCTTAAGATCAGGCTGCCCGGGTTGGCCTTGTCCTTGCCGGCCAGGGCCGGGGCGATGCCGTGCGTGGGCTCGAAGAAGGCGAGCTTCTCGCTCATGTTGACGCCGGGAGCCAGGCCCAGCCCGCCGACCTGGGCGGCCAGGGCGTCGGAGATGTAGTCGCCGTTCAAGTTGGTCGTGGCGATGACCGAGTAGTCTTGCGGCCGCATGAGCGCGACCTGGAACATGTTGTCGGCGATGCGGTCCTTGATGACCAGGGGCTTGCTGCCGCCGGCTGCGGCCTCTTCCTCGGTCATGGTCGCCTCGCCAAATTCCGTGGCCGCCACTTCGTAGCCGAAGGCCCGAAACGCGCCTTCGGTGTACTTCATGATATTGCCCTTGTGCACCAGGGTCACGCTCGGGCGGCCAGTGGCGAGGGCGAACTGGATGGCCTTGCGCACCAGGCGCTTGGACCCGGCCGGGGTGATGGGCTTGATGCCGATGCCGGCCGTCTCGTCCACCTTGGCCCCGAGCGCGTCGCGCAGAAAGGCGATGAGCTTTTTCGCCTCGGGCGTGCCAGTGGCGTATTCGATGCCGGCGTACACGTCCTCGGTGTTCTCGCGGTAGATGACCATGTCCACGAGGTCGGGCCGCTTGACCGGGGATTCGATGCCCTTGAAGTATTTGATGGGCCGAATGCAGGCGTAGAGATCGAGGACCTGGCGCAGGGTGACGTTCAAGCTGCGAAATCCCCCGCCCACGGGCGTTGCCAGCGGGCCCTTGAAGGCCAGTTCCGCGCCGGAAAGCGCATCGAGCGTGGCCTGGGGCAGGTAGTCGCCGGTTTCCTTGAACGCCTTGCCGCCGGCGAGCAGTTCCTTCCAGACCAGTTTGCGGCTGCCGCCGTAGGCTTTTTCCACGGCGGCGTCGAGGACGGGCCGACCGGCCTTCCAGACATCCGGGCCGATACCGTCGCCCTCGATCCAATATACCGTCTTTTCCATGCGCCTTTGCTCCTCATGAGAAATTTTGAACAACGGGTGACGTTAAAAAGGGGGGCCGGCCTTTGTCAACACGGCCGCCTGCCCCGCGGCCGGGCTCACTGCTGCGGCGCATCGCCGCCCGCGGCGTAACGCTTGATTTTGCCGGTCACGTTGTCCTCCAGCCAGTGCCCGTCCCACCACTCGATGGGAATGACGGGCCGGCCGTCGAGGTACATGGCGAAATGGACCTGGTCCCCGGGAGCCAGTCCCGAAGTCCCTGTCGCGCCGACGAGGTCGCCCTTTTTCACCTCGTCGCCGGCATGCACGGACAGGGAGGACAGGTTGCCGTAGAGGCTTTGCAGGCCCATGCCGTGGTCGATGACCACGCTGTTGCCGTAGACGCCGAGCGGCCCGGCAAAGACGACCTTGCCGTTGTTGGCCGCCGGCACCGACGCGCGCGGCGTGGAGGACAGGTCGATGCCCATGTGCCGCTCGCGGGCGATCTCCTGGCCCTTGTACACGTAGGTCCGGTCCGCGCCGAAGGAGCCGCGCACCACGGAACGGGGCATGTACACGAAAGCGCCGTCCCAGAGCTGTTCCGGAGACGTCTGCTTGCCGAGCGCCGCAAGGGTCGCGTCGTTTTGCTTTCGCAACTCGCTTTCCAACTTTTTGAAACGCTCGACCGGATCGCGCGTTTCCGGGAACAGCCCGGCAAAGGCGGGCAGCCGCGCGGCGAGGAGTTCGTCGGAGACGTCCACCCGCTCCTCGCGAAAGCGCCTCTTGATGGCCATATTGACGAAAAAGCCGCTTCTTTCGTTGCCTGCCGCGTCCTCGACGAAAAGACGCGGCTTGAAGGCGTCGGCGTCCATATCCGCCGGAAACGCGAACAGGCAGGCGTATTGGCCGCTTTTTTGCTTGTAGCCGGGATAGAGGACGTCGCCGACCATGACGCCGGACCGGGTGACGTCCTTGTTGACTTCGTAGACGACCAGCCCGACCCCGCCCTGGCGCACGTAATGCGCGGGGGTCAGCGGCTTGACCGAGGGCGGCGTCATGTCAAGGAGCATGCGCCGGGAGACGCGGGCGGCATTGCCCGCGCCGAGATTGGCGAACGAGCCGTCATAGGCCGCGACCTGCATCTCGAAGACGCCGCCGCGCAGTTCCGACCCTTCCAGGGTGAAGCGTTCGGAAATCCTGTCGCGGGGCGGGTCGTACTGCCGGCGCAGCACATCGGTGCGGCGCTGGCCCTGGGTGACGGTGACGGTGAGGGAACGGATGCCGGACTCCTCGTCCGCGGCAGTCACGGTAAACGCCCGCTTGAGGGATGCCGCCGCGGCCTCGGGCAAAAGCGTCACTTGCGGTTTATGCGCATCCTTGAGAAACAGGTAATACCCGGCGACTCCCGCCACGCCCAAGGGCGCGGCCACGAGCAGACCGGCGACGAGATAAAAGAGCGGGCCGAACCCGCCGTGCTTCTTGAACGGCTTTTTGATGCGCATGCGTTCCGTATCCCCCGGCATCCGGATCGCGACAGTATAGGACAGGGCGCGACCGCGGGCAAGGAGCCCCACCCTACGCGCCCCGGGCAAAGGAGGTTTGCATGAACGAACAACCCAAACGGCCTGCGCAGGCGCCGACGCGCGGCGAGATCGCGCGCTGCGCCTCCCTGGCCGCGCTGGCCATTGCGGCCTTCGGCCTCAGTTACGGCAGCGACGAACTCGCCAAACGCACGGCCGCGCTGCGCCACGAAAACGCCGTGGCCGCCCAGGAGGCGGTCATGGCCGCGTCCTCGTGCGACACAGCCGGCGCGCTCTTCACCCTGGACGAGGAGGACCGGCGGCGCTTCACGCTCACCGCCACGGCCTACTGCCCGTTGTGCGGCTCCGAGGACGGCCAGCCGCAGCCCACGGCGCGCGGCGGCGCGGTGCGCCCGGGGCATACGGTTGCCGTGTCCCAGGACCTCAAACGCCTGCTCGGCAGGAAAGTCTATATCGAGGGGCTCGGCGTGCGCGTGGTCGAGGACCTCATGCACCCCCGCTTCACCGACCGGCTGGACCTGTGCCTGTCCGACCGCGAAACGGCCCTGGCCTTCGGCGTCAAACGCCTGGAGATGGTCGTACTCGACTGAGCGGCGGCAAGGGGAAGGAGGCGGAGAGGCCTCCGGCGTCCAGGAGGGGCAAGGGCCCCTCCTGGACCTCCCCGAAAGGGGGCCAAGCCCTGCAAGTCGGGTCGATCGACCTACGGACAAAAATTCAATACGCCCCGCGCATGCCGCAGACCACCGGGATGGTGGCGAGCAGGATCTTGATGTCGAGCGCCACGGACCAGGTGTCCACATATTCGATGTCGCATTCCATCATGCGTTCGAACGGCAGGGCGTTGCGGCCGCGAATCTGCCAGAAACACGTGATGCCGGGCTTGACGCCGAAGCGGCGACGCGGCCAGTCGTTCTCGATGCGCTCCACGTCGCGCACGGGCAGCGGCCGAGGGCCGACGAGGCTCATGTCGCCGCGCAACACGTTGTAGAGCTGCGGCAATTCGTCGATGCTGGTCTTGCGCAGGATGCGGCCAAGAGGCGTGATGCGCGGGTCGTTGCGCATTTTGAACGTCGCGCCATTGGTTTCGTTTTGCGCTTCGAGGCCGGCCTGGAGCGCCTCGGCGTTGCGCACCATGGTGCGGAATTTGTAGAACTTGAAGAGGCGCTTGTTGAGCCCCACCCGTTCCTGCACGAAAAACGCCGGCCCGGGCGACGTCAGCCGCACCAGGCACCACACGACGCCGAGAAGCGGCGACAGCGCGACCAGGGCCGCGCCGGCCACGGTCACGTCCAGGAACCGCTTGAGGATCAGCTCGCGCTCATCGGCCAGGGTGTTGGAAATGGTGGCCACGATCTCGCCGCCGTGGCTGCCGGGCCGGTGTCGGGGGTTTTTGACCTCGAACACGCGGGTGACCACGGTCATGGCCACGCCGTGTTCCTCGCAGGCCGTGGCCAGGGCCGTGGCCGTGTCGCACAGGGCGTGCATGGGCAGGCAGACCAGCACCTCGTCCACCACATGTTCGCGCAGATAATCGGGCAGGCCCGCGGGTGCGGCGAGAAGAGCGAAACGTTCGGGGCGCAGCGCCGGCGGCGGGACTTCCCAGCCGTCCGCGACGAAGCCCAGGAAGCGGTGGCCATGGCCGGGATGTTCGAGCATGTCCCGGGCGATTTCCTGGGCGCGTTGCCCCGTGCCGACGATGAGCGTACGCCGCGCGGCGATGCCCTGCGCCTCGGTGAGGAAAAGCAGCCTTCTGCCGGCATGGCGCACGGCGACGCCGCCAAGGCACGACAGCAGCCAATAGACGGCCAGAAACGCCGGCGTGGCGAGCGGCGAACGCAACAAGGCGGCCGCGGCCACGAGCACGAGCAGCACGCCGGTTGCGGCCTTGAGCATGGCCTTGACCGCCTGCCGCCACTGGAAGAGCGCCGTTTCGGTGTAGAGCGCGAACGCCGGGAACACGCAGGCCGTGGCCCCAAGAGCGACGCAGAAAAGCAGCGCGCCCGAAGCGTCGACATGCACGGCAGCCGCGCCGGACGCGCTGCCGGCACGCACCGTTTCCGCCACGGTCGCGGCGGCCAGAAAGGAAAATGCGGCCACGGTCAGATCGGCCACGCGCAGCCAGGTGATGGCGCTTTGCCTGGTTCTTAAGGGCATGTGTCACCCCGCCTCGGCGGCGGCCGGTCCGCGGGAGGGACCGTTAGGGAAAAGTGCGTCAGGAGTGGGAGCCGCCCGTACATTGTTGCAAGATACACCGAGTATCACGAAATTTGCAACTCTGATGCCACTTTTACGTCTCCCTCTCCTCCCGCAGGCTTGCGCCTTCGCGCAACGGGACGGCACAAGGCCGCCCAACAGCGGACAGGCCGTGACCCGTCCCGCCTCCTTCGCTCACCCGACGACAGCGTGCCCGCACGTTCGACACACAGACGTCACCCCTTGATACACTTCCGCTTTCAGCCTCCCCCGCGCCGCACGACGGAGCGCAAGGTCGGCTGCCGCCCGCGTCGCGATGCCGGGGAAATGACGCCATACCGGCAATTCGCGCAAAATCGCGCGGACTCCGAAACACCATGCAGCCACGAGGACTTTGCACAAAACAGAAAGCCCGGCCGCCGAGGCGACCGGGCTTATGCGCATGCAACGGAGCGTCCGGGCTACTTCTTGTTGAGCCCCACTTCCTGCGGGAAGATGGGCAAGTAGCGGTAGGACAGGCTCATGACGATGAAGCCGTAGGCGATGACCATGCCCGAAGTCAGCCACTCCGCCCAGTTCGGGGTGTAGATCTCCCACTTGGTGAAGGGCAGCACCGGCTGGGCCAGGGCCTGGACGGTGAAGACGTAGCGGTTGATGATCACGCCGAGGCAGGCGAGTATCGAGCCGGCGTACATGAACGCGGGCTTCTTGCGCAGGGGCGTGAGCAGGAAGACGACCGGCAACGGCAGGCAGAGCACCATTTCGGTGAAGAACAGCCACTTGCCGTAAACCAGGCCGTAGAACATCTGGTCGAAGGTCAGGCCGGCCTTGGGCAGCACGCCGTTGATCCAGGCCCAGGTGTCCAGGTACTTGAACACCATGTAAATCAGCAGCATCGTGCCGCCGATCTTGCACATCAGGGACTTGATCCTATAGGTGGTCAGCTTGCGGCCGGAGAGCTTCTCCATGAAGCCGCAGATGAGCACGGTCAGGCACGGGCCCGAGGAGATGGCCGACAGGACGAACAGGAAGAAGGTCCAGGGCCAGATGAAGAAGCCTTCGCGGAAGGCGTAGGGGCGCGCGAACATGACGCCGTACATGCCGCCGAGGGAACCTTGGTGGAACGTGGACAGAAACGCGCCGATGCCGGCGAAAAGCGGCATGACGACGTGCATCTGGTGAGCCAGGTTGTGCAGGAACGGGATCTTGTTGAGCTGCTTCTGCTCGAGGATCAGCGGGATGTACTCGATGATGAGCACGAGCAGGTAGCAGGTGATGCAGAAGATGACTTCCGTGAGCATGGAGTGGACGTTGGGGTGCCAGTAGCCGAACCAGGCGCGCACCGGCTGGCCGACGTCCAGAGAGAGGATCAGCATGGCTCCGGAGTAGCAGAGGAAGCCCTTGATGACCGTCAGGTTGATGATGTTTTTGAGTTCGTCAACGCCGATGATGTAGCGGATGAGCCCCGTGAAGAAGGCGCCCGCGCCCAGGGCGATGACGGCGAGGTCGAAGGTGATCCACAGGCCGAACCCGAAGTAGTTGTCGAGGCCCGTGACGCCGATGCCGCGGTAGAAGACCCAGAGCATGGAGATAAGGCCGAGCAGGCCGACAAAAGCCCAGATCCCGAGCCAACCCATGAATTTCCCCAGGCCGCACCGGGCGACGCCCTCGGGGTACCAGTTTTTTTCCATCTCGATGAAGCTCATAGCGTCCCCCGCTTACTCGCTTTTAAGGTAGTTGTCGCCGAGTTTGCGCACCCATTCCCGCCGGCTGATGTAGTAGACCTGGGTGTTGGTGCCCAGGCGCTCGAGCAGCCGGAAGGCGTAGGGGCTCTTGATGAGCTCATGCACCTTGTGCTTGGGGTTCTTGATGTCCCCGAAGGACAGCGCGCCCGAGGGGCAGTTCTGCACGCAGGCGGTCACGTAGGCGCCGTCATCGAGACTGTCGGGGTCCTTGCCCTGGGCGCGCGCGGCGTCCTTGGCCAGGTTCCAGCGATGGTGGCAGAAGGTGCACTTCTCCACCACGCCGCGGGGGCGAACGGAAGTCAGGGGAGACAGGGTCTTCTCCATGCCTTCGGGCCAGATCGGATCGTACCAGCCGAAGTAGCGGACATGGTAGGGACAGGCCGCCACGCAGTATCGGCAGCCGATGCAGCGGGGGTAGATCTGGCTCACGATGCCGCCGTCCTCGTTCTTATCCGTGGCCACGACCGGGCACACGGACACGCAGGGCGGGTTGCCGCACTGCTGGCAGGGACGGGGCAGGAAGGCGATGTCGTGATCCGGGAAGGCCTTGTCGTTGGTCAGCTCGTAGACCAGCATCCACGAGGTGGACCGCAGCTTGTTGGAGGCCTCCGGTTGGGGTTCTATATTGTTCTCCGTCTGGCAGGAGGCCATGCAGGCCCCGCAGCCGGTGCATTTGTCGATGTCGATCACCATGCCCCAGGTGATCGGGAATTCCTTGAAGTGTCCGGACATAGCGGCTTCCCTTTGACTCGTGGTTAGGCGATTTTGACTTCCGCGGCCGTCCAGGTGGACAAACCGCTGCCCGGCTCCTCGACAACGGTCATGAGGGACAGGTAGTTGGCCCCCTTGCCTTTGCTGAAGATGTCGAAGGCGGTGTGGCCAAAGCCCAGGGGAGCCGAAACCACGCCGGTCATGACGCTTTCAAAGATGTGGACCTTGGCCTCGCAGCGCGCGTCACCGGCGCGCAGGGTGACCGTCGCGCCCTTTTTCACACCGAGCGCCTTGGCCGTGGCGCTGTTTAACCGCACGAGGGTGGTTTCCTTTTCGAGCTCGGTGTCGGGCACCATGGTCAGGTCCTGGCAGGGAATGCCCGTGGTCGGAGTGCCGGTGCGCAGCTGGGCGTAGGGCACGAGCAGCGCGCCTTTTTCCGGGGCCTTGGCGGCCTTGACGGCCTTGGCCAGCACTTCCGGGGCGAACCCGAGGTTCGTCTGCGCCACCTGGCCGACCATGGTCCAGGCGTAACCGGCGGAAAGGGCCTTCCAGAGGTCGCCGCCGGCAAATGCGGGAGCGGACTTGCCCGCCGCCACCTGCCAGGGCATGACGTCCTTGGCCACGAAGCCGCCGGAGGCCTTGGCCAGGGTGGCCACCTTCTCCTTGAGCACCTGCAGGAAGTTGTCGAACTTGAGTTCGACGCTCATCTTGCGGGCCAGCGTCAGGATCACGTCGCCCGTGGTACGGGTGTCGTGCACGGGCTTCTGGTAGGGCACGGTGAGGCTGTAGACGCAAAAGCCGGAGCCGTAGGGCGTGGCCAGGTCGTCGTAGCGCTCGAGCGTCAGGGAATTGGGCAGGACCAGATCGCACATGGCCGCGGTCTCGTCCAGGAAGGAGGAGAAGCTGACCTTGTAGGGAATCTTTTCCAGGGCCTTGGCCATGGTCGCCGTTTCCGGCAGGCCGTAGGCCGGGTTGGCGTCGTAGACCAGCAGGGCCTTGGGGGCCGCGGTCTTGCCGTCGGCCACGCCTTTGAGGAAGGCGGGCAGGTCGCCGGCGAGCATGGCCTCGCGGGTCATGGCGCCGGGAACGACCGTGGCCAGTTCCGGCAGGGCGTAGACGCCGCCGGGCTTGTTGATGCGCCCGAGCAGAATGTTGAGCGCCATGCCGGCGATGAACGGCGCGGCGCCGAGGCCCTGGCCGCAGGGGGAACCGGTCACGACCAACGGGGCCTTGGAGGAGGCCAGCGCCTTGGCCACGCCGGCGAGGGTCTCGGGGGCGATGCCCGTGGCGCGCTTGACGTCCGCGGGCGAGAAACCGCCGTTGACCACGGCCTTGAAGGTGTCGAAGCCCGGGGCGTTGCTCGTGGCCCCGGCCGCGAGCAGGTGCCAGGCGATGCCGAGCGCCACCACGCCGAGGTCCGCGGCCGAAGCCGGAATCCACTGGTCGCACACGGCGGCGGTGTTGTTCCTGGTCGGACCGACGTAGATGTAATTGGACTTCGGCTTTTCCCCGACCGGACGGGTCGCGCCGAAAGCCTTGCGGTTGCGGGTGGAGGTGCCCCAGGTCTCGAAGACGTCCGCGCCGAGCACCAGCACGGTCTGGGCGTTTTCGAAGTCGTAGCCGGCCTGGCCCTTGCCGCCCATGAGCGTCATGCCCTTGGCGGCGGTGGTGGCTTCGGAAGGCATCATGAAGTAGCCGGCCGAGCCGAGCTTGCCGACGAAGGCGGAGAGCAGTTCGTTCACGGTGCCGGTGCCGTCGCCGGACACGCAGGCGACGGCGCCCTTGGCCGCGCCGAGCTTTTCGGCCATCTCGATGAGCGCCTGTTCCCAGGTGATGGGCGTAAAGCCCTTGCCCGCCTTCTTCATGGGCGACTTCACGCGGGCCGGGCTGTAGAGCATGTAGACTTCGGACCGGGCAAGCGCCGAGACGCCGCCGCGGGACAGGGGGTGATCCGGGTTGCCGGCGGCGCTAATAGGGTTGCCGGCCACGCGCATGATCTTGAGGCCCTCGCCGGCGGGGCACAGCTTGCTCGTGGTGGCCACGTAATCGATCTGGCCCTTGGGCACGCGGGGAATCCACGACCAGTTCTGGGTCCAGATAGAAGCATCATCCAACAATTTCCACGGGATGGGGGTGAACATGGTGCCCACGGCGCCACCAGCCACAAGCCCGAGGAAAGCTCTGCGATCAAGTCCCATTTCTTCCCCCTTATTTATGACAGACGAAGCAGGCGTTGCTCGTGCCCATGGACGCGTGGCAGCGTTCGCACTCCCACATCTTCATCGTATCCTTGCTGTAGCCGCTGATCCGGTTCTCGTAGTAGGCCGGAGGCGTGTCGGTCTTGGCCACGTCGGGGTGGCACTTGGTGCACTCGAACCCCTTGTGGGCGGCATGGGAGAAGAACACGTTGTCGGGCTGATACTGGTAGACAAGCCAGGGAACCTGCGCGCCGGTCTTGACGTAGTCCTTCACGAACTTGTCGATTTCCTTGCCGTTGGGCGAAGTGTCCCCGGTTTCCTCGCCATGGCACTCGGCGCAGGATTCGGTCGTGGGCAGGCCGGCGAAGCGGCCGTCAGGTCCAAGATGGTGGCACTGTTCGCACTCGATGCCGAGTTGCGCGTGGACGGTGTGACTGAAACGAATGGGTTGCGTCTTCTCGCTGTACAACAATTTCGGAAAGATGACCCACCCCACCACGAGGGCGCCGACGAAGCCGATCAGGGCAAAAAGCACCATGCCGCCAACGCCGCCGGCCGAATTCGATCTTTTCTCCTCCATACTTCCCCTGCCCATTGCCGTTGCTGGTTAACCCCGCGCGAAATCCGCGCGACGTCCGCCGTCCCCGGGGCACGGCCGAAAAATAACGAGATGCTGGCGCGATGCGGTCTCCTGTCGGGGGACAATCCCCTCTCCCCGGCGGGAGCGCCGCACCGCGCTTTTTACCCAGGCCGCAACTTCCGTGTCAAGGTTTAATGAAAAAATTCACGAATCCCCGACACCGGAACCGTCGTCTCAGGACGGCTTGCCGCCGCCCCCGACCTTGCGGCCGTAGACGTCGTCGAAACGCACGATGTCGTCCTCCTCCAGGTACGGTCCGGACTGTATCTCGATGATCTCCACCGGCACCTTGCCCGGATTGGACAAACGGTGCTTGGCCCCCTTGGGAATGTCCACGGACTGGTTTTCCGCAAGCAGCCGCTCCTCGTCGCCGATCTGCACCAGGGCCGTGCCCGAGACCACCACCCAGTGCTCGCTGCGGTGGTGGTGCATCTGCAGGGACAGCCGCCCCGCCGGCGGCACCTCGATGCGCTTGATCTTGTAGCCCGGGCCGCCTTCGAGCACGGTGTAGCTGCCCCAGGGCCGGCGCACCGTGACATGGGCCTCCACGAGCTTGCTGCCCTGGGACTTGAGCGCCCCGACCACATCCTTGACCCGCTGGGCCTCGGACACCGGGCACACGAGCGTGGCGTCGCGGGTCTGGATGACGATCATGTCCTTGACCCCGGCCACGGCCAGGGAGCTGCCCTGGGAATAGAAAAGCGAGCCTTCGCAATCGAGCGCCAGCACTTCGCCCTGGACCACGCAGCCCGTGCCGTCCTTTTCGCCGAGGCGGTAGAGCGCCTCCCAACTGCCGAGGTCGTCCCAGTCGAACGGGGCCTCGACCATGGCGATGCGGCCGGTTTTCTCCACCACGCCATAGTCCACGGACATGTCCGGCAGGGCGGAATAGCCCTCGACGAGGGGACGTTCGCCGCGCGCGGCCCACCACTCGAAAAATTCCGGCGCATGGGCGGCCACGGCGTCGCGGAAGACGTCGGCCCGGAACACGAACATGCCGCTGTTCCAGAAATGCTCGCCGCCGGCGAGGAGCCGCTGCGCCGTGGCCAGGTCGGGCTTTTCCGTGAACCCGGCCACGGCGTAGCTGCCTTCGCCGAGCGCCTCGCCGCGATGGATGTAGCCGTAGCCGGTCTCCGGGGAACGCGGCGGGATGCCGAAAGTGACGAACCAGCCGTCCCGGGCCAGGGCCGCGGCGCGGTCCATGGCGGCGATCCAGGCGGGCCGGTCGTCGATGCGGTGGTCGGCCGGAAAGACGCCGACGACGGCCTCGGGGTCGGCGTCGACGATGGGGGCCAGCCCGAGCAGGATGGCGGGCAGGGTGTTGCGGCCGACGGGTTCCGCCAGCACCTGCGCGGCGGCTTGGGGCACGAGGCCCTTGAGCTGCGAGCGGACCTCGAAGGCATGCTCCTCGTTGGTGACGACAAACAAGCGCGTGGCGTCGAAGGCCTCGATCACGCGGCGGACCGTGGCCTGCAACAAGGTCGCGCCGTCGCCGAGGTCGAGCAATTGCTTGGGCAAAAGCGTGCGGGACAGCGGCCACAGCCGCGTTCCGGAACCGCCCGCCAATACGATGGCATAGCGGTTTTGACGATCATCGCAGTGCGCATTGGCCATGGCGTCAAGGCTCCTTAGGGGCGGTCGACGTAGACGAAGGGCGTGCCCGCTGCGGCCAGGAGCGGCTGGCGGGTGTCCTTTTCCGAAAGGATGGGGTCGGCGACGGGCCAATCCACGCCGATCTCCGGGTCGTTCCAGGCGATGCCCCCATCATCGGCCGGGGAGTACGGGGCGTCCACCTTGTACATGAATTCCGCGTCGTCGGTCAGCGTCACGTAGCCGTGGGCAAAGCCACGGGGGACCATGAGGCGCAGGAAATTGTCCTCGCTCAGCTCGATGCCGAACCATTTCTTGTACGTCGGGGACCCCGCGCGCAGATCCACGGCCACGTCGTACACCGCGCCGCGCACCACCCAAACGAGCTTGGCCTGGGTGGCCGGCGGACGCTGGAAGTGCAGGCCGCGCAACACGCCGCGCGCGCCCGAACGGGCGTGGTTGTCCTGGACGAAATCATAATCGAGGCCGGCCGCGGCGAACGCCGCCCGGCTGTACGTTTCCAGAAAAAATCCCCGGTTATCCCGGAACACCTTGGGCTTTACGACGACAAGCCCGGGGATGTCGGTCTGTGACACCTCCACGCGGGACCTCCATGACAGAATCGTTCGCTACACTTGAACAATAACGATGCGCTGTCCCTATCGCATTTCAGGAACGTGGACAACAACGAGCCGCGGCAAGCGACGCCGCCTGGCCGGCTTTGTAGGAGCTGCGCGCCAGGGGCGCGCAGACCATCTCGGCGATGCCGCGACGCCGGCCGAGCGCGGCCAGCGCCTCGAATTCCCCGGGCGGCGCATAGCGGATCACGGGCAGGTTGCGCCGCGACGGACGCAGGTACTGCCCCACCGTGACCATGCCGCAGCCCGCAGCGGCCAGATCCTGAAGCGTCGCGTCGCACTCGGCTTCGGTTTCACCGAGCCCGAGCATGAAGCCGCTTTTGACGACGATACGACCCCGGCGCGCAGCCCGGGCGAGCACGGCGAGGCTGCGCGCGTAGTCCGCGCCCGCGCGCACGGCCGGGTACAGACGCGGCACGGTCTCGACGTTGTGGTTGAAGACGTCGGGACAGGCGTCCAGCACCGCGTCCAGGGCGGCGGCGTCCCCCGCGAAATCGGGCGTGAGCACCTCCACCGTGGCCCCGGGCGCATGCCGGCGCACGGCCCGGATGGAGGCCGCGAACTGCCCCGCGCCACCGTCGGGGAGATCGTCGCGGGTGACGGAGGTGATCACGGCGTGGGAGAGTTCAAGCTGCGCCACGGTCCTGCCCAGGCGCTCCGGCTCGTCCGGGTCCGCGGGCTCGGGCGTTCCCGCGACGATGTTGCAAAACGCGCAGCCGCGCGTGCACGTGCCGCCGAGGATCAGGAACGTGGCCGTGCCCTTGGAGAAGCACTCGAAGATGTTGGGACAGCGCGCGCCGCGGCAGACCGTGCGCAGCCCGGCGGCGGCCACGGTCCGCGCCGTGGCGGCGAATCCGGCGTCCGCGGGCAGTTTTACGCGCAGCCAGGGCGGCAAACGTCCGGGGCTTGCGGCATTTCGTGATGTATCTTCCGGGGAGGACATCAGTCGGTCCTTTTTCGCGAAACACGTTTCAAGTGCCGCGGCGCGCCGGCCGCATCCCCGGATGTCGGCCGCGAAGGGCCGCCGGGCGCGCCGCCGCGGGAGCCGCGAGACGGACGGGAATTTTTCCCCTTGCCGCCCGGACGCCCGTTGCGCGACGGCGCGCCCGGACCGGGCGGCCCCTTGCGCGCGGGACGGTTCACGGGCCGGGGGGCATCCCCCTCCCCTGCGCCGCGCGCGGGA
>JAEWPX010000005.1 GCA_023399375.1 Pseudomonadota bacterium
GCCGGCGGTGCTTCCCGCCGCCCGCCATCGCCCGGTCGGGGAGGTCCAGGAGGGGATCATCCCCTCCTGGCCGCCGGAGGCGTCCCTCCCCTCTCCAGCCTTACCGGCGTCAGCCGATCTGGGAGCAGATGTATTTGATCTCCAGGTATTCTTCCATGCCGTACTTGGAGCCTTCGCGGCCGATGCCGGACTGCTTGACGCCGCCAAACGGCGCGACTTCGTTGGAAACAAGGCCCGTATTGTGCCCGATGAGGCCGTATTCCAGTGCCTCGGCCACGCGCCAGGCGCGGCGGACGCTTTCGGTGTAGAAGTAGGCGGCCAGGCCGTATTCGGTGTCGTTGGCCGCGGCGACCACTTCCTCTTCGGTGTCGAAGCGGAAGATCGGGGCCAGGGGGCCGAAGGTCTCTTCCTTGGCCACGCGCATGGCCTGCGTGACGCCGGAGAGGATGGTGGGCTCGAAAAACGAGCCGCCCAGGGCGTGACGCTTGCCGCCGAGCAGGAGTTTCGCGCCCTTGGCCAGGGCGTCGGCGATGTGACTTTCCACCTTTTCCACGGCCTTGGCGTCGATCATCGGGCCGATCAGCACGCCGGGCGCGTCGCCGCGGCCGATGGGCATCTGCGCCACGGCCTCGGCGAGCCGGGCGGCGAAGGCGTCGTGGATGCCGGACTGCACGTAGAGGCGGTTGGCGCAGACGCACGTCTGGCCGGCGTTGCGGTATTTCGAGGCGATGGCCCCGGCGATGGCGGCATCGAGGTCGGCGTCGTCGAAGACGATGAACGGCGCGTTGCCGCCGAGTTCGAGCGAAATGCGCTTGATGGTCGGCGCGCACTGGGCCATGAGCTGGCGGCCGACCTCGGTCGAACCGGTAAACGAGAGCTTGCGCACGGTGTCGCTCGCCGTCAGCACCGCGCCGATCTCCCGCGACTTGCCGGTGACGACCTGGAACACGCCGGCAGGCACGCCCGCCTCCACGGCGAGTTCGGCCAGGGCCAGGGCGGAAAACGGCGTCTGGGCGGCCGGGCGCACGATCATGGCGCAGCCGGCGGCGAGCGCCGGGCCGGCCTTGCGCGTGATCATGGCCGCCGGAAAGTTCCAGGGCGTGATCGCCGCGCACACGCCAACGGGCTGCTTGATGACGAAGAGGCGCTTGTCGGCCGTGGGCGCGGGAATGACGTCGCCGTAGACGCGCCGGGCTTCTTCGGAAAACCACTTGAGAAACGACGCGGCGTAGAGGATCTCGCCCTTGGCCTCGGCCAGGGGCTTGCCCTGCTCGGTGGTGAGGATGCGCGCCAGGTCGTCGGCGCTGGCCACGACCAGATCGTACCATTTTTCGAGCACTTTCGCCCGCTCGGACGCGGCCTTGGCAGCCCAGGGCCTGTAGGCCGCGTTCGCCGCCGCAATGGCCGCTTCGATCTCCTGCCCGGACAGCTGGGGCACGCGCCCGACCAGGCTGCCGTCCGCGGGATTGTGCACGGCCATGGTCTCGCCGCTTGCCGCGGTCGCCCATGCGCCGTCGACGAGGCAGGCTTCGCGGAAGAGCTTGGGATTGGAAAGCTGCAACATGATCTCCCCCTGTGCTGGCGTTGACGAAATTCCCGATCGGGAATGCCTTGCGCTGCGGGCGCGCCGCCACTGTCATAAAAAATTCTTCAAAAACAATGCATTACAAAGAAACGCGACAGGTTGAAAACGGCGCGCAGTAGGCCCGGGGCCCATTGGGTCCAGGCCTATAAGCCCGGACGCGTCCCGTGCGCAAGGCCCGCGACGGCTTTCCGGTTCGCCGGCGAAAGGCCTCGCCGGGCGCGCGCGGTTGCCTCCGACCGGGCTTCCATGCCAGTTTGCGGTGAAGGGAACGGACCCCGGTCCGGTGCCTGGAAATTTTTGCGGAGCCCCCATGCCAGCACCCTTCAGCGACGCCGACATCCTGCGCGCGCTTCCCGCGCCCATCCTGGCCGTGGACGCCGACGGTCGGGTCGCCGCGGCAAGCGCTGCGGCCGTGGGCCTCTTCGGCGAAGAGGCCGCCGCGCCAGGGGCCGCGCTGCCCCTTGTGCGGCCTGCGCTCTGGCAGGCCGTGTCGGCCATCCTCGCGGCGGGCAAGCCCGGCAACATCCGCCTGAGCGAGGGCGGCCGCGCGTTCGGGGCCCGGGTCACGCCCATCGTGCGCGAAGGACGCACGGTCGGGGCGACGCTCCTGTGCGCCCAGGGCGGCGAAGGTTGCGGCGAACTCGTGGGCGCGCGGCTGCGCTCGATCCTCGATTCCGTGTCCGACGGCATCTGGATCTGTTCCGGCGAAGGCGTGATCCTGGAGATCAACGCCGCCTCGGAGCGCCTCAACTCCATCGAGGCCGCGGACTACGTGGGCAAGGACGTGGCCTGCATCGTGGCCGACGGCATGGTGGACCGCTCCGCCACCTTGGAAGTGCTGGCGACGAAGAAACAGGCCAGTATGATCCAGCACATCACGCGCACGGGCAAGCAGCTGCTGGTCACGGCCTCGCCCGTGCCCGACCCGGGTGGCGGCATCGCCATGGTCGTGGTCAACGAACGCGACGTGACCGAGCTCAACAACCTGCGCGAGGGCCTGCAACACGCCCGCAAGGTGGAGGAGCGCTACCGCAGCGAGCTGGCGGAACTGTCGCTTTTCGAACTGTCGCAAAAGGACATCGTGGCGCAAAGCCCGCAGATGCAGCGCACGCTGCGCACGCTGCTCAAGCTCGCGCAGATGGACGTCTCGCGCATCCTGCTGCTCGGCGAATCCGGCACGGGCAAGGGCCTGCTCGCCAAGTTCCTGCACCGGGTGAGCCCGCGCGTGGAAAAGCCGTTCATCCAGATCAACTGCCCGGCGGTGCCGGAAAACCTCTTCGAGGCGGAGCTGTTCGGCTACGAGAAGGGGGCGTTCACCGGCGCGCGGGAAAGCGGCAAGGCGGGGCTCATCGAACTGGCCATGGGCGGCACGCTCTTCCTCGACGAGGTGGGCGACATCCCGCTTACGGCACAGGCCAAGCTGCTCAAGTACCTCGACGACCACGAACTGCGCCGTCTGGGCGCGAGCGCCTCGCGCCAGGTGGAATGCCGCGTGGTCGCGGCCACCAACTGCGACATGGAAGACCTGGTGGAGCGACGGCTTTTCCGCAAGGACCTCTACTACCGGCTCAACACGTTCCTCGTGCGCATCCTGCCGCTGCGCGAGCGCCGCGACGACATCTTCGGCCTGGCCGAGTTCTACCTGGCCCAGCAAAACGCCCGCCACGGCAAGGCCAAGCGGCTCTCCCCCCGGGCCATGCGCCTGCTCGAGGCCCACGACTTCCCGGGCAACGTGCGGGAACTCGTGAGCCTGATCCAGAAGGCTTTCGTCATGAGCGAGGACGACGACCTGACCGACGCCCTGGAGGAGGCCCTGGCCGGGGAGACTGGCGGCGAGGCGTCCGGCGGCGCGCCGCGCACCCTGGCCGAATCCACGGACCAGGCCAGCCAGCGCCGACTGCGCGAAGCCATGGCCGCCTGCCGCACCACGCGGGAAATGGCGGCCTACCTTGGCGTGAGCCAGGCGACCGTGGTCCGCAAGCTCAAACGCTACGCCCTGACCCGGGATTGATTCATTTCCGAATCAATCCTGCCCCGTCGATACAACTCGGGCGGGCTTGATTCTCCGTTCCCTTCCTTTCGCATTTCCTTTCAACCACTCCTTTTCACGTAATTTTTCCCGCACGCAGCAGAAGCGCTCCCGTTTCGGCCGCCACGAGCGACCCGCGGAAATCCCGGGGTGTCTTTTGTGATGCAGGAACAAATCACTCACATCAGGCTTGATTTTCTGTATTTTAACAAATTTGCCGATTCATAATCGAATCACTTTCAAAAAGCAAGTACAATGTGAATTTTATAACTTATCGATTTTACAAATATTATCCAAAAACACCCTTTGGCGTAGTTTTTGCTCAACAATCCGGTTAACGTTTCAGTCACCGTCGTATTCAGGCGCTTTCGCCCACAACCGCCAACTTCGAGGAAGCTCCGTGAACACCACCGACAAGGCGAGCCAACTGCAAGCGTTGCGTGAACGCTATGTTCCCAAGGGCCATCCCAACGCCACGCCCTTTTTCGTCGAATCCGCCCAGGGCGCCTTGCTGCGGGACGTCGACGGCCGCGAATTCATCGATTTCGTCGGCGGCATCGGCGTGCTCAACGTCGGCCACTGCCACCCGCGCGTCGTGGCCGCCGTCAAGGACCAGGCAGACAAGTACCTCCACACCTGCTCCATGATCACGATGTACGAGCCCTACGTGGAGCTGGCCAAACGCGTGTGCGAAGCCGCCGCCGGCCCCACGCCGAAAAAGGCGCTTTTCGTCAACAGCGGTTCCGAAGCCGTGGAGAACACGGTCAAGATCGCCCGCTGCCACACCGGCCGCGCCGGCGTCGTGTCCATGAAGAACGCCTTCCACGGCCGCACGCTCCTGGCCATGACGCTCACGAGCAAGGTCAAGCCCTACAAGTTCGCGTTCGGCCCCATGGCCCCGGAAGTCTACCAGTACCCGTACTACGCCTACTGCTACCGCTGCCCCCTGGGGCTCACCTACCCGGACTGTGGCGCGGCCTGCGCGGACAAGATGCGCGAGTTTTTCATCGGCACCGCCGCCGCCGAGCAGATCGCCTGCATCGTGGCCGAGCCCGTCCAGGGCGAAGGCGGCTTCGTCGTGCCCCCGTTGGAATTCTTCGCCAAGCTCAAGGCCATCTGCGTGGAGTTCGGCATCGTCTTCGTCGCCGACGAAGTCCAGTCCGGCTTCGGCCGCACCTCCAAGATGTTCGCCATGGAGCACTTCGGCATCGAGCCCGACCTCATGAGCGTGGCCAAGAGCATGGGCGGCGGCCTGCCGCTGGCCGGCGTCATCGGCAAGGCGGA
>JAEWPX010000034.1 GCA_023399375.1 Pseudomonadota bacterium
CTGCCGTGCAGGCCGCAAAGCCGGCCAGCACGGCAGCCTCATTTCCGCGACCACGGGCGCCAGCGGCGAAGCGCCGCATTTCTGAGGCTAAATTCCTTAATTAGGTCTTTTGCCTTTTCGAGCTTTCAAAGCAAAATTCCTTCAAACTCGCCCCGCAGGGGCGACGGGCCGGCGAGCCTGGAGCGCAGCGACGGCATCGCCTGCTGAATTCCGGCCTCGCCGACGCACTCCCGCCAACGACCACATCCCCACCCGCTTACCCGATCCCCCCGCCCAGGGGGTCCGGGGGGGATGATCCCCCCGGCCGCCGGAGGCATCTTCCTCTCCCCCTTCACGTTCCCCTTCTCCTCCGTCCTCCGCATCCGCCACCACGCGGTTGCGGCCGCTGTTTTTCGCGGCGTAGAGGGCGGCGTCCACGCGGCCCATGAGGGATTCGACGGATTCGCCGGGTTTGGCCTGGGCCACGCCGAGGCTGATGGAGCCGTGGATAGCGCCGGGAAAGGGTGTTGCGTCTACGAGGGCGCGCAGTTTTTCGGCCAGGATCGTGGCCTGGGCCAACGGGGTATGGGGCGCGGCCACGACGAATTCCTCGCCGCCGTAGCGGAACAGCCAGTCCACGCTGCGGATGGAGCGGCGCACGCGGTCGGCGAGTTCCCGCAGCATGGCGTCGCCGGCGGCGTGTCCGTGCTCGTCGTTGACGCGTTTGAAGTGGTCGATGTCGAACATGACGACGGAAAGCGGCGTCTCGTAGCGCTTGGCCCTGTGGAGTTCACGGGTCATGACTTCGTTGAATTTTAGACGGTTGTGCGCGCCGGTGAGCTGATCGGTGACGGCGAGTTCGGTCAGCGCCTCGTTGGCGGCCGTAAGGCGGCTGCGGTCGGCGCAGATGCGGGCCACCATGGGGCGCAGGAGGAACACGCCCACGCCGGCGAGCAGGGCGAGCATGGCGATGGTCGCGCCGAGCTCCATGCTGCGCAGGGTGGTCAGGCGGGAGACGGCGCGGCGTTGGTAGGCTTGGACCACGGCGTTTATATCCTGGAGCAGTTCGTTTTCGCCGAACGCCAGGACATTGAGGAATTTCGGATCGGACAGGGCGGGCCGGCCGCCGTCGGCCTGGGCGAATTCGCGAGTGCTTTTGATGAAAAAGCGCATGCGCGCGTCGAGGTCCAGCGGCGGCTGGAAATAGATGGCGGCGAGTTCCCTGGAGTGGGCGACGAGGGAGGCGGGGTCGTTCAAGTCGGCCAGCAGCCGGGCGTGGTTGTCTTCGAGCCTTCCCACGGCGCGCAGCAGATGGGCGCGGATGTCGCGCCGGGCTTCCTCGTCGTCGGCGGCGGCCAGGAGCAGGCATTGGGCCAGCACGCGCTGGGTGAGCAGGCGTTGGGAGCCGCTTATGGCCGTGATTTCCGCGGCATGGTCGATGGAGCCCATGACGTCCCGGAAGACGGCGTAGGCTGCCACGGACAGGAGGGCGGCCAGGGACAAGGCCGCGACGTAGCGCAGCGTCAGGTTGCGCTTGAAGAGGCAGGCGCGCCGGGAAGCGGTTCCAGGGGGCGGCATCCTCTTCCGTGTAGGCCAGTTCGGGCGAGGTGGCAAGGCGGGCCGGCGGCGCATGCCTCGCCGCCGGCCCGTCGTGGAGGAAGCGGAGGAACTACTTGTCGCCGATGGCCGTGCGGTAGGCGGCCAGGGCTTCCACGGTGACGAGGGGGAAGCCGTGTTGCGCGGCGAAGGCTTCGATTTGCGCCCCTTTGGCCATGGTGCCGTCGGGGTTGGTCAGTTCGCACAGCACGCCGCACGGGGCCAGCCCGGCCAGCCGGGCGAGGTCCACGGTGGCCTCGGTATGGCCGCGGCGTTCGAGCACGCCGCCGGGTTTGGCCACGAGCGGAAAAACATGGCCGGGCCGGGCGAGGTCGCTTGGCGCGGTGTCCGGAGCGATGGCCGTCTTGACGGTGGTGACGCGGTCTGCGGCGGAAACGCCGGTGGTGACGCCCGTGGCGGCCTCGATGGTCACGGTGAAGGCCGTGCGGTTGACGCAGGTGTTGACCGCGACCATGGGCGGCAGTTCGAGTTGCCGGGCCCTGTCTTCGGTCAGGCACAGGCAGACGATGCCGCTGCATTCGCGGATCAGCATGGCCATCTGCGGCACGGTGAGGGTTTCGGCCGCGAAGATGAGGTCGCCCTCGTTTTCGCGGTCCGCGTCGTCGGTGACGACGATGCCGCCGCCCTGGCGCAGGGAGGCGATGGCGGCGAGGACGCTTTGGTGTTCGCTTGCGATGCCGGAATAGGACTGATTCATGGCGCACTCCGTAAAAGGTCGTGGCGAGAGCCAGAATCAGGGCGGAAAAAGGACGGCCGGACGCGCCGCACACGCGGTGCGTCGGCCACGCGCCGGAACGACCCGGCGGCGGGAAAGCCGTCTGCTCCTCTTGCATCCGGACTGTGACCGTCGGCCCTGGCTTCGCACCAGGTCTGCTGACCTTTCCGACGCGCACGGCCGGGCATGCGGCCGTGGCGCGGCGACGCCGGGGTTTCCCCCGTGGGGGCCGGTTGCGGCCGGTTCCTGTCGCTGCGCCGGAAAGCGCTCGCGGGCTCCCCGGTTTCCCGGGATACCGCCGGTGGGGACTTCCACCCCGCCCTGAGGACAACGGGGTTGTCATAGTCCCGCCCGCACGGGTTGGCAAGTCCGGGCCGGACATGAAAAAGGGCCGCCGGGGAGGGACCGGCGACCCTTGCCTTGGGGGAGGAGGACGAGATCGAAGCGTGTCACATGCCGGGCATGTCCTTCATGGAAGCGGCATAGCCGACGTATTCTTCCTTGGTCACCTTGCCGTCGCCGTTCTTGTCGGACTTGGCGAAGTCGGCGGCCATACCATGGGCGGCGAATTCTTCCCGGGTCAGCACGCCGTCCTTGTTCGTGTCCATGGTGGCGAACATGGCTTCGGCGTCCTTGACGGCCTTGTCATTCTGTCCGGCAGCCAGAGCCGGGGCGGCGTGCGTCGCGGCCAGGAGCAGCCCGGCGGCAAGGACGATGGTTTTCACGGGTGTACGCATGGCGTTCTCGATCGTTTCAGGATTCGGGAGGGCGTTAGCCGGCCTGCTGGGGCGCGGCGGTCTTGGCGTCGGCGGCCGGGGCCGGCATGCTCATGCCCTGGGCCGGAGCCTGCATGTTCATGCCCTGGGGCTGACCTTGCATGGCGTTATGATCCATGCCCGGCATGGCGCCGTGGTTCATGCCCTGCATGGCGCCATGGTCCATGCCCTGCATCATGCCTTGGCCGCCCATCATCATGCCCTTCCCCTGCATCATGCCCTTGCCCATCATCATGCAGCCTTCCTTGGCCTTGCCGCCCATCATGCCCATGGAGTCGTCCATCATCCCCATCTGGCCCATGTGGCCGAAGCCCCGGGTCATGCGGATGGGAGTATTCGTCTCCTTGGCGTAGCGGATGCGAAACAGGGTCGTCTGTTCGTCGAGCTGGCCGCGAAGGGCAGCGATGTCGGACACGAGCTTTTTCACGGCGGCCGTATCGTCGGGCTTGGCGGCCAGCTGCGCTTCCAGTTCGGCCTTTTTCGCGGTGATCTTGCCGCGCAGCTCGGCGGTCTTGGCCACGTATTCCTGGTTGAGAACGTAGGCCTTGTCGGGATCGACGGCCGGCGCGGCCTTTGCGGCATCGGCCGGCGCAGCGGCCGGAGCGGCGTGCTGCTGGTGGGTGGACTGGGCCAGGGCCGGAACGGTCAGGGCCAGGGACAGGGCGATGAGAGCGGGAATACGAATGCTTTTGCGCATGGTGCGCCTCCTTTGCAAGTATGCCTTGCGGAAAGCATCGCCCGTGCCAGAAGCGCCCGGCGCGTCGCGCGGATGCACCCTCCTTTCGCTTACCAGACTAAATCGCTATACATTTTTTCGCCCTCTTGCCTTCCCCTCCCGCGTCGCGGCCCACGGCTGCTGCACGGCAGTGTTTCGCACCGGACAAAATCTATACGATGTCGGGCGGAAATGTGGCTAAAAAACATACGCCGTCCAGGAATCGATCGCTTCACCGCGCCGCGCGGCGTCGGACCACGCCGTCGGGCGAGGCCATGTCCGCGTCGTCCGCTGGCGCATCGCTCGGCTGCGACGGCACGGGCTCCACGCTTTCGACGCCGAACCGCGCCTCGAACTGCTTGCCGAAGCGGCACAGCGCTTCCAAGATGGGGATGATGTCCCGGCCCGAGTTCGTGAGCCCGTACTCCACGCGCGGTGGCACCTCGGCGAAGACCGTGCGGGAGATCATGCCGTCGGATTCGAGTTCGCGCAGCTGCTGCGTGAGCATCTTCTGGGTGATGATCGGCATGGTGCGCCGCAGCGCCGAGAAACGCAGCGTGGGCACGTCGCGCAGATGCCACAGGATCAGCGGCTTCCATTTGCCGCCGATGACCGCCAGCGACAGCTCCATGCTGCACGAATATTCCTTGCCCAGACAGCGTTTGCGCCCGCTCGGGATTCCTTGTCCGGCCATGACCGCCTCCATGGTATCCAAATAGGTACTACTGAACTTTAATGTGCCTACTTGCTTTTTTGGGTATACTGGCAGAATTTCCTCAAAGCGTAAAGCAGAAACCGTAAAGGAGGCCCCATGGAACTGCTGGAAGCCATCCATACCCGGCGCAGCATTCGCGCCTTCACCGACGCCCCGGTGTCCGAGGAAGACCTGGACACGGTGCTGCGCGCCGCCATGGCCGCGCCGAGCGCCGGCAACGCCCAACCCTGGCATTTCGTGGTCATCACCGAGCGGACGATCCTCGACGCCATCCCGGACATCCATGCCCACGCGGCCATGGTCAGGCAGGCGCCACTGGCCATCGCCGTGGTCGCGGAACTGGCCCAGGAGAAATACCCGGGCTTCGGCTACTGGACCCTGGATTGTTCGGCCGCGGTGGAGAACCTGCTGCTCGCCGCGCGCGGGCTCGGGCTCGGCACGGTCTGGTGCGGCATCTACCCCCGGCCCGAGCGCATGGAGGGGCTGGCGCGGCTGCTCGCCCTGCCCGAAGGGGTCAAGGCGCACGCCCTGGTGGTCATGGGCCACCCGGCGCAGGAATTCAAACGCGTGGACCGCTTCAAGCCCGAGCGCATCCACCAAAACCGCTGGTAGCAGGCACGCGATGCAACGCTCGATCGGGGCCGTGTGCGCCCTCTACCCCATGCCGACGACCATCGTCGGGGCCATGGCCGACGGCAGGCCCAATTTCCTGGCCATCGCCCACGTGGGCATCCTCAACAACGCCGCGCCCCAGTACCTGACGGTCAGCCTCAAGAAATACCGCCACACCAGCCGCGCCATTCGTGACGCGGGCGGCTTCTCCATCTGCCTGCCGCGCGCGTCCATGGCCGTGGCGACGGACTATGTGGGCATCGTCTCGGGAAACAAGGTGGACAAGTCGCACGTGTTCGACGTCTTCTACGGCACGCGCGGCAATGTGCCCATGATTCGGGAGTGCCCGGTCAACATGGAGCTCAAGCTGCACGACGTCATGGACCTGCCGGCCCACGAGGTGTTCGTGGGGGAGCTCGTCGCCACCTACGTGGACGAGGACTGCCTGCGCGACGGCGACAAGGTCGATCTGGAAAAGGTCCGGCCGCTGCTCTTCGATTATGCCAGCGGCTGGTATTACGCACTCGGCGAACCCGTGGCCCCCTGCTGGCGGGCCGGACGGGACCATCCGGCCTATCAGGCCGCCAAAGGAGCGAAGTGACATGGCCAAAGTATCCCTCGGCGCGAAAACCATGACCCTGCCGACCCCGGCCTGGCTGATCGGCACCTACGACGCCGCCGGCAAGCCCAACCTCATGACCGCCGCCTGGGGCGGCATCTGCTGCTCGAAGCCCGTGTGCATGACCGTTTCCCTGCAAAAGCCCCGGCACTCCTACGCCGCCATCATGGAGCGCAAGGCCTTCACCATCAACGTGGCCGGCGAGGCCGACGTGGCCAAGGTGGACTACTGCGGCATCGTGTCCGGCCGCGACCACGACAAGTTCGCGGCCTGCGGCTACACCGCCGTCAAAAGCGCGCTCGTGGACGCGCCCTATGTGGCCGAGTGCCCGCTCGTGGTCGAGTGCAAGGTGATCCACATCCAGGACCTCGGGCAGCACACCATGTTCGTCGGCGAAGTACTGGACGTGAAGGTGGAAGAGGCGGCCATGAAGGGCGGCAAACCCGATCCCCTGGCGATCAGGCCCATCGTGTTCGCGCCTGAGGACCGGCACTACTACGGCCTCGGCGCGGACCTCGGCCCGGGCTGGTCGCTTGGCAAGGAGATCAAATGATGGACAAGGTCCGCCTCGATCCGGAGATCCTGCCGCCCATGCCCGTGGCCCTGGCCGGGGCCGTGGTCGCAGGGCGCGCCAACTTCATGGCCGCCGCCTGGATCACGCGCGTGGGGCACAAGCCGCCCATGATCGGCGTCTCCATCAACCACCGCCAGCACACGGGCCAGGGAATCCGGGAAAACGGCGCGTTCTCCCTGTGCCTGCCCGGCCCCGACCTCGTCGAGCTGACCGACTACTGCGGCCTGGCTTCCGGGCGCAACGTGGACAAGGCCGCGCTCTTCGACGTCTTCTACGGCGACACGCCGGCCGCGCCCATGATCCGCCAGTGTCCGCTCTGCCTGGAGATGGCGCTCGTGCAGGCCGTGGAGCTGCCCCACCACACGTTTTTCATCGGCGAAATCAAGGCCGGCTGGGCCGACGGAGAGATCCTCACCGACGGCAGACCGGATGTGGAAAAATACAAACCGCTTCTGCTCACCATGCCCGACAACCGCTACTGGACCCTCGGCGACCATGTGGCCGACGCCTGGAGCGCAGGGAAAAAGCGCAAGAAAGGAGAAGCACAGTGAAAGTCCTGGCCATCAACGGCAGCGCCCGCAAGGACGGCAATACCGCCGCCATGCTGCGCGCCGCCCTCGCCCCCATCGAGGCCGCAGGCATCGAAACCGAACTGCTCCAGCTGCACGGCAAGAACATCCACGGCTGCATCGCCTGCATGAAGTGCTGGGAGAAAAAAGACGGCCACTGCGTCGTCAAAAACGACATGCTCAATGAAATCATGGACAAGATGGTCGCGGCCGACGGCATGCTCATCGGCTCGCCCACCTACTTCGCCAACGTGACGAGCAACATCAAATCCATCATCGACCGCGCCGGCATGGTGGCGCTGGCCAACGGCTATGCGCTCGCGCGCAAGGTCGGGGCCGCGGTCGTGGCCGTGCGCCGCGGCGGGGCCATCCACGTCTTCAACTCCATCAATCACTTCTACTTCATCAACCAGGTGGTGGTGCCGGGTTCGAGCTACTGGAACCTCGGCCGGGGCCTGGAACCCGGCGACGTGGAAAAGGACGAGGAAGGCATGCAGACCATGGACAACCTCGGCAAGAACATGGCCTGGGTGCTGCAAAAGCTCCACGGCTGAGACATAGCTGCCGCGCCGCCCCATTCGGCGGCGCGGCGGCGCGATCCCGGAGGCGTCTTCCCCATGAACGCAGACAAGGATACGGCCCCTGGCCTCGTTATCCTGTGGATCAGCCGCGACCCCGAGGCCGCGCACAACATGGCGCTGATGTACGCCAAGAACTCCCGCATCAAGGGCTGGTGGGACACCGTGCATCTGCTGGTCTGGGGCCCCTCGGCCCAGCTGCTCGCCGGGGACGCGGCCCTGCAGGAGGAAGTGGCCGACTGCGTGGCCGCGGGCGTGACCGTGCTGGCCTGCCGCGCCTGCGCCGAGCGCTACGGCGTGGCCGAGGCCCTGGAGGCGCTCGGCATTACCGTACAATACACGGGCGAGCCGATGACGGCCTATTTGAAAGGCGGTTGGAAAGTGCTAAGCGTGTAATGTCGCGAGGCGGGCGGCGTTCCCCTCCGTCCGCCCAAGGCATCCTGGAGGTCGCCATGTCCGAAGCCCTGCCCCTTTCCGGAAAGGTCGCCCTGGTGACCGGCGCGAGCCGGGGCATCGGCCGGGGCATCGCCCTGGCCCTGGCCCGGCGCGGCGCGGACGTGGCCGTGGGCTGCCGCGCGGGCCGGGACGCCGCCGCGGAAGTCGCGGCCGCCGTGACGGCCCTTGGCCGGCGCGCCCTGGTCTGCCAGGCGGACGTGGCCGTGGAGGCCGAGGTCGCGCGCATGGTCGCGGCCGTGCGCGAAACCCTGGGCCCAGCCGACATCCTCGTGGCCAACGCCGGCGTGGCCGCGCCGCGCCGCATCGAGGACGTCACCGCCAAGGACTTCAACGACGCCCTGGCCGTAAACCTCAGCTCGGCCTTCTACTGCGCCCAGGCCGTGCTGCCGGACATGCGCCGCCGCCACTTCGGCCGCCTGATCTTCATCTCCTCCGTGGCCGCCCAGCGCGGCGGCATCGTCGGCCCGCACTACGCCGCCTCCAAGGCCGGCATGCACGGGCTGGCCCATTTCTACGCCGCCCACCTCGCCCGGGAGGGCGTCACCGCCAACGTCGTGGCCCCGGCGCTTGTAAGCACCGACATGGTTTCCGAAAACCCCGTGGCCCGGCCCGATTTCCTGCCCGTCGGACGCTTCGGCACCGTGGAGGAAACCGCGTCCGTGGTCGCCACGCTCGTGGAAAACGGCTACGTCACCGGCCAGACCGTCTCGGTCAACGGCGGCTGGTACATGACGTAGGTCCTTGCCTTTTGCCGCAACGGACCGATTCTTTCGTTACGGCGCGTCGCGGCCAAAAGGCCGCCTGTACCCGATGCCGGGAGGTTATCCATGTTGCGAATGGCCGTGGGGCACGCGAAGTGCCTGGACGCGGATTGCGCCGCCCGTGGCGCGGCGGCTTCCTGCCGCGAACAGCTCGGCGGGCGCACGCCCGTTGGGTTGCTTCTTTTTGCCGGCGTCGGCTACGACCACAAGGCCATCCTGGCCGCCGTCGAGGAGGCTTTCCCCGGTGTGCCCCTGGCCGGGGTCACGTCGGCCGGCGAAATGTCCGCCGCCGGCGGCGTCAGCGACGATTCCGTGCTGCTCATCGCTTTCGCCGGCGAGGGCATATCCTGCGCCACGGGACTGGTGCGCGATTTCGCCGCACCCGGAAGCGATGTCCGCGCCGCGGCCGTCGCCGCCCTGACCCAAGCCCGCGACAACCTCCCCGACGACGTGAAGCTTTGCCTCGCCTTTCCAGACGGCGGACGCGGCGGCGTCCAGGACCTCGGCCAGGCGCTCGCCGCCGCCGTGGGCCCGGACGGGCTCGTGCTCGGCGGCGTGGCCGGCCGGCAGTTGAGCGACCGGCGGCCCGTGCGCCAGTTTTTCAACCGCGAAATCCTGCTGCACGCCGCGCCGTTCCTGCTCCTTTCCGGTGATATCCCCATGCGCTTCCGCCTCGCGCGCGGCTGGCGGCCCGTGGGTGGGCTGGCGCGCGTCACGGGCGTCTCCGGCGCCGTGGTCAGCCGCATCGGCGAAGGCTCGGCGCTCGATTTCTACCGTCACTACCTCGGCCCCCACGCCGAACCCGCCGTGGAACTGCCGCTGGCCGTGGCCTGCGAGAAACACAAGGACTTCATGCTGCGCGCCCCGGCCTTTTTCAGCGAGGGCGACGGCAGCATCCAGTTCCCCGCCGGCGTGCCCGAAGGGGCCATGGTCCAACTGGCCGAGGCCAACCGCCCGGAAATGCTCGAAGACATCCGAAAAACGGCCAAGGCCCTGGCCGCCGACGCAAACGGCCGCTTCACCCCGGCCGGCGCGCTCCTTTTTTCCTGCTCCACCCGCAAGGACATCCTCGGCACCAAGGCCGACGACGAAGTCTCCCGCATGGCCGCCGCCCTGCCGCCGGGAACGCCCGTTGCCGGGTTCTACTGCCACGGCGAACTGAGCGCCGCCGCGCCGGACCTGCCGCTGCACCTGCAAAACGGTTCGCTGGTAGCCCTGGTCCTCGGCGGCGAACCGCCCGTTGCGACCCTGCCCCAGCCCGGCAAACCGCCCTGCCCGGCCGGAGAAACCGAAAGCCTCGAGCGAGAAATCCGCTCCCTTTCCAAGGCGCTTTCCCGGGCCAACGACTCGCGGCAGCGCCTGGAAGCGCAAAAAGACCGCTCCCAGGCGCTCATGCGCGTCATCAACCAGGAGATCAACGAAGCGCGCCTGGAAATCCAGCGTAAAAACGAACTGCTGCGCCAGGCCCTGGCCCTGGCCGAGGAAGTCCAGCGCAACCTCCTGCCCCAGGCCGCCCCGGGCCTGCCCGGCTTCGACATCGCCGGCACCAGCCTCTACAGCGACGAGACCGGCGGCGACTACTTCGACTTCATCCACGAACCCAACGAAGACAAAAACCGCTTCGGCGTCATCATCGGCGACGTCACCGGCCACGGCATCGCCGCCGCCCTGCTCATGACCACCGCCCGCGCCTTCCTGCGCATGCGCTCCTTCCAGCCCGGATCCCTCGCCGCCGTGGTCGACGACGTCAACCGGCTCCTGTGCGCCGACCTCGCCGATACCGGCCGGTTCATGACGCTTTTCTACCTCGCCATCGACACCGAAAAAAAACGCCTCCACTGGGTGCGCGCCGGCCATGACCCCATCATCCTCTTCGACGCCGAAACCGGTCTCGCCCAGGATATCCCGGACAAAGGCGGCCCGCCGCTCGGCATCGTCACCGAAGCCCGCTACGCCGAAAATTCCGCCGAAGGCATGAAGCCCGGCCAGGTCGCCCTGCTCGCCACCGACGGGCTCTGGGAATCGCGCAACGCCGCCGGCGAAATGTTCGGCAAGGACCGCGTCCGCGCCCTGCTCGGCGCACACCACGGCGAATCGGCGCAACGCATCGTCGAAGCCGTGCTGGAAGGATTGCGGGAATTTCTGGGCGACGTGCAGCCAGAAGACGACGTGACCCTCGTCGCCATCAAGGTGCTCGAGGATGGGCAAGGGCAGGGAGAATAAAAACGAAAGATGCCTCGCATGTTTCCCCTGGGGGAAACATGCGAGGCATCTTTCGCGTCCTTCGCTATTCGTCCTTCAGGGAACGCGTCATGAGGTCGCGCACGGCCTGGGCGGGGTCCTTGTCCTTGTAGAGGACGGCGTAGACCTGTTCGGTGATGGGCATTTCGACGCCGAGCTTTTCGCGCAGGGCGTAGGCGGCTTCCGTGGTCTTGACGCCTTCGGCCACCATTTTCATCTCGGCCAGGATGTCGAGGAGCTTCTGGCCGCTGGCCAGGCGCAGGCCGACCTGGCGGTTGCGCGAGAGGTCGCCGGTGCAGGTGAGCACCAGGTCGCCCATGCCGGACAGGCCCATGAAGGTCTGGCGTTCGCCGCCCATGGCCTTGCCCAGGCGGCTCATCTCGTGCAGGCCGCGGGTGATGAGCGCCGCGCGGGCGTTGCCGCCGAATCCCAGGCCGTCGGCCACGCCCGCGGCGATGGCGACGATGTTCTTGATCGCGCCGCCGAGCTCCACGCCGCGCACGTCCGTGGAGGTGTAGGCGCGGAAATACGGGGAAGACAGGGCTTCCTGCACTTCCTTGCCGGCCTTTTTGTCCTTGCAGGCAAGCGTCACGGCCGTGGGCATCTCGCGGATGACCTCGTAGGCGAAGGTCGGCCCGGAGAGCATGGCGAAGCGGGGCTTCACGCCGGCAAGCGCGTCCTCGCAGACCTGGGACATGGTCATGAGGCTGTCGAGCTCAATGCCCTTGCTCGCGCAGATGATCACCGGATTTTTGGGCAGGTGCTTGATGAAGCGCTGGTAGGCGCTGCGGATGAACTGGCTCGGCACGGTGAAGACGAAGTGGCGCACGCCGTCGGAAACGGCCGCGGCGTCGGTGCTGACCTCCAGGCTGTCGGCCAGCTTGCGGCCGGGAAGATACCAGGAATTCTCGCGCGTCGTGCGGATCTCGTTCATGACCGCCTGTTCGCGCACCCAAAGCCGCGCCTCATGGCCGTTTTTCGCCAGCAGGTCGGCCAGGGTGGTGCCCCAGCTGCCGCCGCCGATCACCGCGATCTTCATCCGATTCGCCTCCGCGCCCGCTCCGCTTGTACTGGTTATTACGGCCGGTTCGGCCGCGTCGTGCGGAGTCGCGCCGCTGTTGCCTCTAGCATACAAAGCCGTTAGAGACAAAGGCTTTGACGACCACGCAAACGGGAGACGCCATGGGCGCACAGCACGCCGCCACGCCGCTTTCGGACATCGATCGGGAAATCCTCAAACGGGTGCAGGGCTCGCTGCCGGACTCGGCCGCGCCCTACGCCGACATCGCCGCGGCCGTGGGCACGGACGAGGCCCATGTGCTGGACCTGCTTTCGCGCATGGCCGCAACCGGCGAAATCCGCCGCTTCGGCGCGACGCTCAAGCACCAGAAGGCCGGGTTCGGGGCCAACGTCATGGTCGCCTGGTACGTGCCGGAAGAGGACGTGGACCGCATCGGCGCCATCATGGCCGAGCGCCCGGAGATCAGCCACTGCTACCACCGCATCAACTGCCTGGACTGGCCCTACAACCTCTACACCATGATCCACGGCCGCTCCAAGGACGACTGCCAGGCCGTGGTGGAAGCGCTTTGCGCGGCCACGGGCCTCGACGACTACGCCATGCTCTTCAGCCTCAAGGAACTCAAGAAAGTCAGCATGCGCTACTTCTAGCCCCCGCCCTTTTCCCCATACGGGGATTGACGCCGGGACAACGAACCCCCATATTCCCGTCATAAACCGTCGAAAGGCGAGGTGTTGCCGATGAAGCCTGTCGATCTGCTCTACATAGGGTTGGGGGCGGCCTTTCTGGCCAAGGACAAGTTCGAGGCGTTCGTGGACGACCTGGAAAAGCGCGGCGAGCTGTCCAAGACCGAGGCGCAAAAGTTCCTGGACGACGCCAAGGCGCGGGCCAAGCAGGAAGAAGAAGCCATGAACGCCCGCATCCGCGAGGAGTTGCGCAAGGTGCTTGAGGGCATGGGCCTGGCGACCAAGCAGGACATCGCGGAACTGAAGGCGCTGCTGACGCAAAAGTCGATCTGATGCCGGCCGCGTTGGCCCCGTCGCGGGTCTGGCTGGCCTTCCGGTTCCTGCACACGGTCTTCGTGCTCGTGCGGCGCGGGGAGAGTTTTCTTTTCCTGCGCCCCCTGCAGCCGCGCGAGCTCAAGGTCGCCATCCTGACGCTCGGCGCGAGCTTCATCAAGCTCGCCCAGGTGCTGGCCACGCGCGCGGACTTCTTCACCGACGACTACCTCGCCGAACTGCGGGGCATCCACGACGAAGTGGCCCCCATGCGCGAAGCCGATTTTCGCGAGGCTTTCGCCCGGGCTTTCGGCGACGTCCCGCCGTTTTCTTCCTTCGATCCCGCGCCCATCGCCAGCGCCTCCATCGGCCAGGTGCACGCGGCCACGCTCCCGGACGGGCGCAAGGTCGCGGTCAAGCTGCGCAGGCTCGGCGTCGCCAAACGCGTGCGCGACGACATCTTCCTCGTGCGTTCCATGCTCTCCGTGTTCACGCCCTTTTTCTCCCGGGCGACGAAAAATTCCGTGGAAGCCGTGCTGGCGGAGTTTTCCGCCATGATCGTCAAGGAAGTGGACCTGTCGGTGGAACTCTCCAACCTGCGCAAGTTCACCGACGCCTACGGCGACGGCTCGGTGCGCTTTCCCGTGCCGGAGCCGGCGCTCTCCAGCGCCGACGCCCTGGTCATGAGCTTCGAGACCGGGCTTCGCATCGACGACAAGGAAGCCCTGGCCGCGGCCGGCATCCCCTTCCGCAAGGTCCTCGACGCGATCATCGCCTTTTACATCGAGCAGATGCTCGTGCGCGGCTACTTCCACGCCGACCCGCACCCGGGCAACATCCTGGTGCGCGAGGACGGCGGCATCACGCTCCTCGACTTCGGCATGCTCAAACGCCTGCCGGCGGACACGCGCGTGGCCATGATCGAGGTGGCGAAAACCGCCCACGACCGCGAGTACGAGGGCTTCATCAAGGCCTGCAAACGGCTCGGCATCGTCGCGGCCGGGGCCGATCCTTCCGAAATGATGGAATTCGCCGAACGCATGTTCGACATCTTCGGCGACGCGAGCCTGTCCGCCGCGTCCATGCAGGCGCTGGCCTTCTCGGTGCTGGCCTCCATGAAGGACCTGCCCTTCAAGGTGCCGCAGGACGTGGTCTACGTCATGCGCGCAAGCACGCTGATCGAGGGCCTGGGCACCACGTACATCGAGAATTTCAACGGCGTGAAGGACATCCTGCCGCTGCTGCGCAAAAACCTCACCCGGGCCATGGGCGCCGAGGCCGGACTCTTCCCCACCGTGCGCCAGGAACTGACCGGGCTGCCGCTGACCCTGCGGCGCATGAAAACCGTGCTCCTGGAGCTCAGCGAATCGAGCCTCGCCGTCAAGCTCTCGCCGGAAACCATGGAATACGCGGGCGAACGGCTGCGGCCCTACCTGCGCAAGTTCGCGCTGGGGATTTTGCTCATTGCCGCCGCCTTCCTCGCGGCATTGACCGACGTGCCCCACGCCGTGCCCGTGGCCTGGACGCTCTTTGTCGCCGGTGCCGTGCGCGTGTGGCTCGCGCTGCGATGAGGAGGGGAGAAGAGAGAAGAGAAGAGGAAGATGCCTCCGGCGGCCAGGAGGGGATGATCCCCTCCTGGACCTCCCCGACGGGGGGGCTATCACCCAGAGGCAGGGCTATTGGAGGTCTGTTGCGGGCTAGCGGGCGATGTCCCGGCGGTCCACGACGCGGATGGTCTTGCCTTCCTGGCTCCGGGCGAGGCTGCCCGGTTCCACGAGCTTGATGCCAAGCCCCACGCCGAGTTCCGACGCGAAACGCCGCCCGAGCTTGTCGAGCAGCGCCTGATGCTCGGCCACGCGGTCGAAAAGCAGTTCTTCGGTGGGCTCCACCTCGACCAGTGCCTCGTCCAGCGCGCCTTTGCGCTCGAGCACGATGCGGTAGTTGGGCGTGGTGCCCTCCACTTCGAGCAGAATGGATTCGATGCGCGAGGGAAAGACGTTGACGCCGCGGATGATGAGCATGTCGTCGCAGCGCCCGACGATGCGGCCGATGCGGCGCATGGTGCGGCCGCACGCGCAGGGGCCCGGGATGATGCGCGTCATGTCGCCCGTGCGGAAGCGGATCATGGGGAAGGCTTCCTTGGTCAGCGTGGTCACGACCAGCTCGCCCTCCTCGCCGTCGGGCAGCGGCTCGCCCGTGGCCGGGTCCACGATCTCGATGAAAAAGTGGTCTTCGCTGACGTGCATGCCGGCCTTCTCCAGGCACTCGCCGGCCACGCCCGGCCCCATGATTTCGCTGAGGCCGTAGTTGTCCGTGGCCGTGAGCTTCAGGCGGTCCTCGATGGCCGCGCGCATGGCCTCGGTCCAGGTCTCGGCCCCGAACAGGCCGAAACGCAGCGACAGCGCATTGACGTTGACGTCCATGGCCTCGATGGTCTCGGCCAGATGCAGGGCGTAACTCGGCGTGGCCACGAACACCGTGGTGCGATAGTCCTGCATGATCGCGATCTGCCGGCGCGTGCCGCCGCTCGATGCGGGAATGACCGCCGCGCCCACGGCCTCGGCCCCGTAATGAAAGCCGATGCCGCCCGTGAAAAGCCCGTACCCGAGCGCGATCTGCACCACGTCGTCGCGCCCGGCCCCGGCCGCGACCAGCACCCGGCCCACCAGCCGCGACCAGGTCTTCACGTCGTTTCGCGTGTAGCCCGCAACGACCGGCTTGCCCGACGTGCCCGACGAGGCGTGCAGGCGCACGACGTCGCGAAGCGGCACCGCGAAAAGCCCATAAGGATACGCCTCGCGCAAATCGGCCTTGGTGGTGAACGGCAGCCGGCGCAGATCAGCCACGTCGGCGAACGTCTCGGGGTCTATGTCGTGCTCGGCGAAACGCTTGCGGTAAAGAGGCACGTTCCTGCCCACGCGCAGCAAGGTCTGCTGGAGCCGCTCCAGTTGCAACTGGGCCAGCTCGGCCCGATCCATGGCCTCGAATTGCGGTTCGAAACACTCGCGCATGGCTATGCCTCTTTCTCCCGGCCCAGATACGCCCGCCGCACGTCGCGGTTGGCGAGCAGTTCCTCGGACGTGCCGGATAACAGCACCCGACCGGTCTCCAGCACGTAGCCCCGGTCGGCCACGGCCAGGGCGCTCTTGGCGTTCTGCTCCACAAGCAGCACCGTGAGGCCCTTGTCCCGCCGCAGCTCCGCGACATGACGGAAAATCTCCTTGCACACCTGTGGCGCAAGCCCCATGCCCGGCTCGTCCAGGAGCAGGCACCGAGGCCGGGCCATGAGCGCGCGCCCCAAGGCCAGCATCTGCTGCTCGCCGCCGGAAAGCGCCGCCGCCTGCTGCCCGCGCCGCTCGGCCAGCACCGGAAACATGGAATAAATCTCCTCCATGTCCGCCGCGACCCGACGTCGCTCGAAACAGGAATACGCCCCGAGCAGCAGGTTGTCCTCCACGCTCATGGGGCCGAACACCAGCCGCCGCTCCGGTACCTGGGACAGCCCCAGACGTACGATGCGCTCGGGCTTCTCGGCGGCGATGTTCTTCCCGTCAAACTCGATCTCGCCGCCGGAGGCGCGCAACACGCCGGAAATGGCCGAAAGGAGCGTGGTCTTGCCCGCGCCGTTGGCCCCGATCAAGGCCACGATCTCGCCCGGCGCCACGTGCAGCGACACCCTGCGCACGGCGTGCACCCGGCCATAGTGGACATCGACATTGCGCAGCGTCAGCATGAGAGAAGATGCCTCCGGCGGCCGGGGGGGATAATCCC
>JAEWPX010000037.1 GCA_023399375.1 Pseudomonadota bacterium
TTCTCGGCGCGGGCCTTGGCGCGGGCATCCTTGCGGCCAGGGCGCTTTGGGCCGGCCCGCTCTTCGTCTGCGACCGCCTCGCCGCCGTGGACCGCGTCACGGGCGTGCGCGCCCGCTACCGGAGCGACCCGGACGTGCGCTTCTGCGACGACCCGGACCCCGAGGCCGTGGTCGCGGCCGTGACCGCGGCAGCGCGCGCCGCCGGCAGGACGCGGCTCGCCGTGGTCCTCGACCCGGCCGCCGCGCGCCTGGACCCGGACTGGATCCGCGCCGTGCGCGCCGGGCTCGCCGGCTACGAAGCCCTGCGCGAGCGCCTCGCCTACCGCCGCTTCGCCGGCCGCACGCCCCGCGTGCTGCTCCTGCGGCGGCCCTACTTCCTCTACCGCGAAATCGAGGCGGCGCTGACGCGTCTCGGCTTTCCCTGCCACGTCGTGGACACGGGACGCGGCGAAACGGGCCGGGAGGACGCCGTCGCGGCCCTCGTCGCGGCAACGGCCGCGTTCCGGCCGGATTTCGCGCTCACCGTCAACCACCTGGGCCTCGACCGCGAAGGCCGCCTCACCGCGCTTTTGGCCGACCTTGGCCTGCCCCTGGCCTCCTGGTTCGTGGACAGCCCGCGGCTGATTCTCCACGACTACCCCAATGTGGCGTCGCCCGGGGTCATGGTCTTTTCCTACGACGCCGACAGCCTGCCGGAGCTTGCGCGCGCCGGCTTCGCCCACGCCGCCTGGCTGCCCCTGGCCACGGACCCCGGCCATTTCCGACCGCTCGCCGACGCCGACGCGGCGCATCCCTGGCGGGCACAAGCCTCCTTCGTCGGCGCGTCCATGGTCTCCCAGGCCGGGGAGGCGCGGGCGCGGCTCGCGCCCTTCCCCGCCCTGGCCCGGGCGCTGCCCGAGGCGGCGCGGGCATTCGCGGCCAGCCCCGAGAAAAGCGCCAGGGCGTTTCTTGCCGCCCATCCCGCCTGCGGCCCGGCCTTTGCCCCCCTGCCCACGCCCGAGGCGCGCCTTGATGCCGAGCTGGCGCTGACCTGGGAAGCGACGAGGCGCTACCGTCATGCGTGCGTCGCGGGCATCCTGGAGTTTTCGCCGCTGCTCGTCGGCGACGCCGGCTGGGAGCGCGCCCTGCCCGGGGCCGGGCGCGCCTGGAAGCGCCTGCCCGAGATCAATTACTACGCCGACCTGCCCGGATTTTATCCGCGCAGCGACGTGAACCTCAATTGCACGAGCCTGCAGATGAAGGGCGCGGTCAACCAGCGCGTCTTCGACGCCCCGGCCGCCGGGGCCTTCGTCCTCACCGACGCGCGGGAGCAGCTCGGCGCGCTTTTCGACGTCCCGGGCGAGGCCGCGGTCTACGCCGAGCCCGGCGAAATCCCGGACATGGTCCGCCATTTCCTGGCCAACCCCGCCGCGCGCGCGCGCATCGCCGCAGCCGCGCGCCGGCGCATCCTGGCCGAACATACCTACGACAAGCGCCTGACGGACCTCGCCGCCGCCATGAAAAAGGCCTTCGGCGACTGAACCGAAGGCCTTGGCGAAAAGCAGGGAATGCGCGGGAAACGCGCAGACGTTTACTGGCGGGCGGGAATGGTGAGCGCCTTGCCCGCGGCGATCTTGTCCGGATCGCTGATGCCGTTGGCGTCCATGAGGCTTTTTTCGCTTATGCCGTGGCGCTTGGCGATGGAGCGCAGGGTGTCGCCCGGGGCGATCACGTAGCGGTCGCCGGACGCGGCCGCCGGCGCGGAAGCGGCAAGGGCGGTTTTCTTCGCCGGCGCGGCAGGCGCTTCGCCCTTCGGCAGGGTGAAGGGGTTGTCCTTGGCGGGGACGACAGCGGCGCTACGGGCGGGTGCGGCCACGGGAATGCCCTTGGACGCGGCAGGCGCGACAGGCGCGGCCGGGGAAGCGTCGTTTAATTCCCGCGCGTTGGGAGCGGGAGCCGCGTCGACCGGCACGTCGGCAGGCTTTTTCGCCGCAGGCAGGGAAACGCCCGGCGGCGGCGGCGGCAGTTCGTCGGTGGGCGCGTGCAGCCGGGCGGAAAAGCCGCCGTTGTTGCGGTCCGACAATTCGTTATAGACGATGACGTACTGCGAATAGGCGTCCTTGTAGGCGTTGAAGGCGGCGTTGTCCGGCTCGCGGCCGCCGCCGGAGGCGCGCCAGGCCTCATGCGCCTTGACGACGCTGTCCCAGGAAACCTGGGCGTCCTGACGCAGCAGGCCGTCGGAAACGTACTGCATGTTC
This sequence comes from Pseudomonadota bacterium, assembly GCA_023399375.1. Classification (GTDB taxonomy): domain Bacteria; phylum Desulfobacterota; class Desulfovibrionia; order Desulfovibrionales; family Desulfovibrionaceae; genus Solidesulfovibrio. The sequence goes on from JAEWPX010000037.1 coordinate 2,238, forward strand.
CGTTCGAGGTGGTCGTATTTGCCGCAGCCCGCAACAAGCGCTGCCGTCGCAAGCAGAAACGCTAACGCCAGCGCAAGCCGGCATATTTTCCAATGCATCGGAATCCCTCCGAAAAAACCGCTAAACAGACGGCCGGACGATTGTCCGTCGAGGTTGGTTGGCGTTACATGCCCTGGAACACGCTTTTCGTCAAACCGGGAGGAAACGCCTCGAACCACGGCTGCGGCCTCGAAAAGACCACGTCCGCCCGTTTCGCCGCACGCCGCGCGCGCCCTTCGGGCGCATCCTTAAAAAGAGGTTATCATTTGTTAACATAGATTTAATCTTTTAAGGACAAGCCCTTGAAACACGCAGACGCCGACTGGCGGGGCGCGCCGCCGGACGCCCTGCGCCGCGCCCTGCCGCTTTGGGCCTTCGGCCTCGAAGGCGGCTGGCTCGCCCGGCATCAGGCCGCGGCCCTGGCCAGGGCCGCCACGGATGATCCCCGGCTGGCCGGGCCGGATGCGGCGCTTGCGGCCTGGAACTTCGAGCGCGCGCCGCTCGACGCCGCCTTTGCCGCCGCAGCCCTGACCGCCGCCCGCCGCGGGGGCGAGCCCCCCAAGCGCCGGGCCCTGTGCGCCGCCCTGGCCAGGGCTGGTGATCCCGGAGGGGACGTCGCGTCCTGGCCCACACTTCGCGACGGCGCGGACACGGCGACAGCGGCCGCCTTTCTCGTCAAACGGCTGGCAACCCCGGCGACCGCTGCGGCGTGGCGCGCCAGGGCCTTCGACTTCGCCCTTTCCCGGGGCCTGCCGGCGCTCGCCTGCGCCGTCGCGGACGGCCTGGGCCACGACCCCGCCCTGGCCCCGGCCGCGCCGCGCCTTCTCGCCGAAATCGCCCTGGCCTGGGACGGGCCGGCCGCCTGCCTGGACGCGCTGGAGAGGGTGGATACGGCCCTTTTTCCGCGCTTCCACGCCCTGGCCATGGCCCATTGCCTTGCCGAAACCGGCCGCGAACGCGACGCCCTGGCCGTGTTGCAGCCGTTGTGGCTCTCCGAAAGCTGGCACCCGGGGCTGTCGCTTCGCCTGCACTCCCTGCTGCGCCCCCTGCCGCAGGCCGACCTCGACGCCATGCCCGGTCGGCTGTTCGTCTTTCTCTACACCTGGAACCGCGCGCCCCTGCTCGAAGCGACGCTCAAGAGCCTTGCCGCGAGCCGCCTCGGCCCGGCCCGGGTGGTGGTCCTCGACAACGGCGGCACGGACGACACCGCGGCCGTGTGCCGCAAGGCGGCGGAATGCTTTACGCCCGGCCGCTTCGATGTCGTGCGTCTGCCCGTCAACGTGGGCGCGCCGGCCGCGCGCAACTGGCTGGCCGCCGTATCCGGGATAGGCGAAGGCGACCTCGCGGCGTACGTCGACGACGACGTGTCCCTGCCGCCGCAGTGGCTTTGCCGCCTTGCGGGCGCGCTGTGCGCCGATCCGCAGGCGGATGTGGCCGGGGCGCGCATCGTGGCCGCCGCGCCCGGGGCCGCGGCCGTGCCGCAGGCCGCCGACGTGCGGCTGTTGCCCCCGGACGGGGCGCACAGCGTGCGCCCCCTCGTCAATTACGGCCCCGGACCGGACCTGGGGCTCCTTGCCGTGGCGCGCCCCTGCCCGTCGGTGTGCGGCTGCTGCCACGTGCTGCGCGGGGGCGCCCTTGCCGGCGGCGCGCCTTTCGACGTGCGCTTTTCGCCCAGCCAGTTCGACGATCTGGCCCGGGACCTGCGCGGCTATCTCGCCGGCCGCCGCGCCGTCTACGCCGGCGACGTGGCCGTGGCGCACCACCAGCACGCCGGCGCGGCCCAGGCGAAAACCGCCGCCGCCCGGGGCCAGCTGATCGGCGCCCGGCGCAAGCTCGACGGCCTCTTTCCCGCGGACGCCATGGCGGTCGCCGCCAAACGCGATGCGGATACGGCCTGGGAAGAGCTGGAAGCGAAACGGCGGGAGCTGCGGGAAGGTCTGGCGGCGCGGCGCTAATCGAGCATGTATTGGCGCGGGTTGACCGGCGTACCCGCCGCATGGACCTCGTAGTGGAGATGCGCGCCGGTGGTGCGGCCGGAATTGCCGGAAAGGCCGATGCGCTGGCCGCGCTTGACCTCATCGCCGGGTTTGACCTCGATTTTCTGCAGGTGGGCGTAGACCGTTTCCAGGCCGTAGTCGTGGCTGACCACGATGCGCAACCCGTAGCCCGTCATCGGGCCGGCCTCGGTCACGCGTCCCGCGCCGGCGGCAAAAACCGGGCTGCCCGTGGGCACCTTGATGTCCACGCCGTTGTGGAAATCGCCGCCGCGGCCGAACGGCGACCGGCGGCCCCCGAACCCCGAGGTGATGTAGCCGCGCGCCGGCCACAGGGACGGCTTGGCCAGAAACTCCAGCTTGCGCTCGGCCAAGAGGCGCATGAGCCGAAGCTGCGCCGCCTCCTCCACGGCCATCCTCCCGCCCAGGGCCTGGAGAAAATCCACGAGCCGGCGGCCGTCCGCGCCGTCCGCGAGCGCGGGAGGCAGGCTCTGCGGCGCGGGAAACGCGCCCTCGCTCCCCATGTCGCGCGCGGCGTCCACCATGACGGCCAGCTTGCCGTTGAAATCCCGGATGCGCCCAGCCTCGTCGGCCAGCCTGCCCACCCGGTCGCGCAGGGCGAGCGCCGCCGCCTTCTGCTCGGAAAGCCGCGCCAGGGCCTCGATGCGCCGCGTCTCCAGGCTCTGGCGGCCGGAAACGTACGGCCACAGCGCAAGCCCCCCGGCCGTCAGGACGAGCAGGCCCGCGGCCATGGTGAAAAACATCCAGCGCCGGTAGGTGAACACCCGCCGCACGCCGTTGCCGTTGCGTATATAGATTTCGAGTTCGCGTTCCAGCATGCGTCAAGACCCGGCCCGGGCGGCCCCCGGACGCCGGCCCGCCGCAACGGGCGGGAAGGGTGCGGCAAGGGCGGGCACTACCCGAAAAGCCAGCTGAAGAGGTCGGACCAGTCGATGCTGCCGGAATACGCCTGCCCGTTTACCGTGGCCGAAGCGGAAACCGTTTTCGATCCGGTGTCCAGGTTGGCCGACCAGTCGACCGAGGTCGCCCCGCTCGTCAGCGAACCGCTGGTCGAGCCCGAGGAGACCCCGCTTCCCGAAACCGTGCCGCTGCTCCACGGCGTGCTCCAGGAAAACGACGCCGCCTGTGCGGAAAGCGGCCCCGCGCAAAGCGCCGCGAGGACAAACAACAGAGCCAGTCGTTTCATATCGGCCTCCCTGCGGTCGCGGCCGCGCGTCGAACCGTCGCCGCAACCGCCGCCTGGCGCCTGGGCCAAGCAAGTCCTTTTTTGGCTATAGGACGCCTGTCGCGCCTGTCAACCGCCGCTTCCGCGCATGCGCGCGACGCCATGCGGCTTGCGCCGACCGGATTTACACGGCACGCGGTCTTGTTTATCGTCGGCGGACGATCCGCTTTTCCACATCAACCGCGCTTTTCCCGGGAGCCCCCATGCCCCAGTCCGACATCCTTCTCGAAGCCGGAACCAACGAACTGGATGTCATCGAATTCTACATCGACGAAGGCCCCGGGCGCGGCCGTTCCACCTTCGGCGTCAACGTGGCCAAGGTCCTCGAAGTCATCGAGAGCCCGGGGCTTGTGCCCCTGCCCGGCGCGCCGCACCCCTGCTTCATGGGCACCATTCCCCTGCGCGGGCTCGTCCTGCCCGTGCTCGACCTGGCCGTATGGCTCGACATCCCCCGTGTGCGCCAGAAAAACGAAGTCATCCTCGTCACGCGCTTCAACGAGCGCACCACCGGGTTTCTCGCCACGGGCGTGACGCTCATCCACCGGGTCCAATGGCGCGACGTGGAGCCGCCGCACCCGGCCCTGGCCAAGCTCGCGGGCAACTGCATCACCGGGCTCTTGCGCCTGGAGGACCGCTTCATCCAGCTGCTGGACCTGGAAAAAATCATTCTCGAGCTCGACGGCACGCTGTCCGAGGAAGCGCCCATGCCCGCGCCGTCCGCCCGCGTGCTGCGGGCGCTCGTCGTCGAGGATTCGGGCATCATGCGCCAGATGGTGCGCGAGCGCCTGGAGGAGGCCAATTTCGAGGTAACGCTCGCCGGCAACGGCCAGCAGGCGTTCGACATCCTGCGCGATCCCGAACGGAAGCCGCCGGACATCGTGGTCTCCGACATCGAGATGCCGCTCATGGACGGCTACACCCTGACGAAAAAAATCAAGGCGGATGCGCGGTTGGCCGCCATGCCCGTGGTGCTGTTCTCCTCCCTCGTCACCGACGAACTGCGCCACAGGGGGCTTTCCGTCGGCGCGGACGGACAAATCTCGAAACCCCAGTTCGCCAATCTGGCCAGCCTCGCCCTGTCGCTGATCGCCTCCCGCGGGCGGCGCGGCGAGGATGCGAGTGCGCCCCAGGACGCGTAAACGCCCGAACTCTTCCACCGAGAAGGCGGATTTTGCCCATGAAGCTGCGACCCGACATCCCGGACGTCCTCTACAAACGCTCCCTGTTCTCCTGGGTGTGGACCAGCAACCTCAAGCTCCAGGGCTTCCTTCTGGCCATCATCGTCGTCACGGTGGCCGTGCGCGTGCTGCCCCTCGAGATGCAAAAAAAGATCATCAACCAGGCCATCGGGCTCAAGCGCCTGGACCTGCTGCTCATGTACTGCGGCTACTACCTGGCCTGCGTGGTCGCCGCCTCGGGGCTCAAGCTCGCGATCAACGCGCTGCAGAACTACATCGGCCAGCAGTCCCTGACCGACCTGCGCAAAAAGCTCTACGCCCACATCCTCACGCTCCCCATGTCCTTTTTCCGCAAGGCCTCGCCCGGCATGGTCGTCTCCTCGCTCATCGCCGAGGTGGCAAACACCGGCGAATTCGTGGGCCAGGCCATCGCCGTGCCCGTGACCAACCTGCTCACGCTGCTGGCCTTCGCCGGCTACCTCTTCTACCTCAACCCGCTGATGGCCATCATCAGCATGGCGCTCTACCCCATCGCCATCCTGGTGATCCCGGCCCTGCAACGCCGGGCCAACGCCGCCAACAAGGAGCGCGTGGACACCGGGCGCAAGCTCTCGACGCTGATCGGCGAGACCATCTCCGGCATCCACGAAATCCACGCCAACGCCAGCTTCCGCCTGGAAAACAAGCGCTTCGGCGCCTGGGCCGAGAAGCTCTTCCGCGTGCGCGTCGTCTGGAACCTCTACAAGTTCACCATCAAGGTCTCCAACAACTTCTTCCAGAATCTCGGGCCGTTCGTGCTCTTCCTGGTCGGCGGTTATCTGGCGATAAACGGCCGCTTCGACCTCGGCGCGCTGGTCGCGTTCCTTTCGGCCAACGAAAAGCTCTACGACCCCTGGAAGGAGCTCATGGACTTCTACCAGACCTACCAGGACGCCTCGGTGAGCTACGGCCGCATCATGGAGTATTTCCAGGGCGACGCGGAATTCCTGGCCGAACCCGAAGAACCCCGGCCGCCCGTGGCCCTCGACGGGGAAGTCGCGGCCAGGGATCTCGTCCTCGAGGTGCCGGGCGGCATCCAGTTGCTCAAGGGCGTGTCCCTGGACATCGCGCCCGGCGAACTGGTGGCCCTGGTCGGCTTTTCCGGCTCGGGCAAATCCACGCTGGCCCTGTGCCTGTGCCAGATCCTCAAGCATACCGCGGGCACGGCCAAGCTCTCTGGCCTGGACATCGACGCCATGCCCAAGTCCGACATCGCGGACAACATCGGCGTGGTCTCCCAGCACCCCTTCATCTTCGAGGGCTCCATCAAGGACAACCTGCTCTATTCGATCAACGCCCGACGCGAGGCGCACGGCGTGGACGGCGAGCAGGGGCTGCCGTCGCTCGACGAGATCATCGCCGTGGTGCAGCAGGTGGGGCTTTTCGCCGACATCCTGCGCTTCGCCCTCAATTCGGTCTTCAAGGAAGGCAAGAAGGAACATCTGGTCAAGAAGGTGGTGCGGGTGCGCGAGGCCTACCATGCCGGGCACGGCGAATCCCTGGCCGGCACGGTGGAATTTTTCGACCCCACCCGCTATCTCTACTACAGTTCCGTGGCCGAGAACCTGATTTTCGGCACGCCGCGCCAGCCCGAATTCGAACCGGACAAGCTCACGGGCAACGCGTTCTTCATCAATTTCCTCCACGAGGCCGGGCTCAAGATGCTGCTCATGCAGACCGGCGCGGAACTGACCAGCCGCACGGTGGACATCTTGAAAGACGTGCCCTCCCCGGACGCGACCTTCTTCGAGCAGACGCCGATCATGGCCGACGAATTCGATGCCTACCGCGAGCTGGCCGTCCGGCTCGGCCGCGTGCGCCTGCACAAGCTCTCGCCGGACGACGAGCGACTGCTTTTGACGCTTGCGCTGCGCTTCACCCCCGGCATCCACTCCATCGTGACCCTCTCGCCCATCCTGGAGGGGCTGCTGCTTTCGGGCCGGGCCATGTTCGCCGACCGCGTGGCCACGGACATGCCGGGCGCGGTGACGTTTTTCCGGCGCGAGGATTACCTCTATCCCATGACCGTCATGGACAACATCCTGTTCGGGCGCGTGCGCACCACGAGCCCCAAGGTGCTCGACCAGATCCAGAAGACCATCGTCAGCCTCTTGATCGAGGAGGACATGCTGGAGCGCATCCTGGAGATCGGCCTGGACTTCCAGGTGGGTTCGAGCGGCGACCGGCTCTCGGGCGGGCAGCGGCAAAAGGTGGCGCTCGCCCGGGCGTTCCTCAAGGAGCCGCCCATCCTCATCCTGGACGAGGCCACGGCCGCGCTCGACAACGCCTCCCAGGCGCGCATCCAGAACCTGCTCGAGAACAAGTGGAAAGGCAGCTCCACGGTCATTTCCGTGGTCCACCGCCTGGACACCATCAAGAATTACGACAAGGTGGCCGTGATGAAGGCCGGCCGCATCGTCGAGACCGGCGGCTATGCCGAGCTTATGGAAAAAAAGGGGATGCTCTATGAGCTTGTCCACGGATCAGCCCCAAGGGCTTAAGAGCTGCGGCTTCAACGACTGTCTGGACATCCTGCGCGAACTGCCGATTTTTAGCGGCGTGCCGCTCGACGTGGTCAAGGTGCTCGCCTACCTGTCGGGCCGCGAGAACTTCGACGCGGGCGAGGCGCTGTGCGAGCAGGGCGAGGCGCTGGACCGCTGTTTCTACGTGCTTTCGGGCGAGGTGGAGATGGCGCGCCAGCTGGACGCCTGCGCCGTGGGCCTGCCGCGCCGTGGCAAGGGCTGCTTTTTCGGCGGGCTCGGGCTGCTTGCCCCGGCCAAGGCGCTTTTCGCCGTGCGCGCGGCCACGGACACCGAGTGCCTGGTGCTGACCAAGGAAAAATTCCAGAAGACGGCCGAGCGCTTCCCGGACATCTGGCCGAAGATCCTCGGCAACGTGGTCGGCCACGTCTTTCGCTGGGAAGAGGCGTTCCTCGCCGCCCACGCCGAGGAATGCGCCACGACCGGGGAAATGGGGCTCAGCCTGTTCTAACCTTCGCGTGCGGCCTTTTCCGTCACGAACACCACGGAGTTGTACCGCAGAAATCCCGCTTTCTCGCCGGCCCTCCAGGCGGCCTCGTACAGGGCGTGCATGTCGCCTTCGATGATGCCCGGCATTTCCGAAGGCTTGTAAAAGGCCACGTGGACCGCGACGTGGGTCGGCTGGCCGCGCTGCGTCAGGCGCTGGGACAGGTCGTCGCCGAAATCCGTGACCACGAGCGAGCCGCCCTGGCGCACCGGGTCGCCGTGGTGCACCGGCGGCAGCAGATCCACGCGCGCGCCGTCCGTGAAGCACACGCGCGGCGTGGTCAGATGCCCCTCGTGCACGGGCACCGTGAACACGTGCCGCCCGCCCGGGGCCAGCACCCGCCAGACCTCGTCAAAGGCCCGCCAGGGGTCGGCGACGTGCTCGAAAATGTCCTGGGTGACGACGAGGTCGAAAGACGCGTCGGCAAAGCTCAGGCGCTCCAGGTCCTCGCAGCGCAGCCCCGCCTGGGTGCACGAACCGGGTGCCGCAAGCTCCGGCACGTATTCCGAACAGGCATACCGCGGCAGGCAGCGCAGCACGTCATGGAGGGAGCCTGCGGCCTGGGCCTCGAACACCCGCCAGTCCCGCATGGCGGACAGGGCCCGGGGCAGCGTGGCGCAATCGGGCCCGGCGGCGAGATGGGCGATCACCCGGGCGAGGTCGCGGGTGCGGCGGCTGGCCTTGCACGCCGAGCAGCGCGTCTCGCGCAGGCTGTGCCCCGGCCGGATCGGCGCGAACACGGCCTTCTTGCCGCAGACCCGGCAGATCCCGTCGGCCTCGAACACGTCCCAGCCCCGGCACTTCGCTTCCGCCTCCATCCCAGCCTCCTTTCAAGCCTTTCCCCCTCTCGAGGGGGTCCGGGGGGAATCATTCCCCCCGGCGGGTCCAGGGCAGCGCCCTGGTCTCCAACCCTCAAATGGCCGCGTCGAGGAGCAGGTTGTCGCGGTGCACGGCCTCGGCGTAGGTCGCCTCGCCGAGCACCTGGGCGATGCGCGAGCTTTTGAGCCCCATGATCTTGCGCATGTCCGCGGCGTCGTAATTGGAAAGCCCCACGCCGATGTGCTCGCCGGCGACGGACGCCACCCGCACCATGGAGCCCACGGCGAAATCGCCGGCCACGTCCACGATGCCCGCGGGCAGCAGGCTCTTGCCCTTGTCGCGAAGCGCCCTCACCGCGCCGTCGTCCACGACCAGGGTGCCTTGCGGCTCGTGGTGGTAGGCCAGCCAGAACTTGCGCCGGGGGATGGGCTTGCACCCGGCCGGCACGAAGGTGCCCACGGCCTCGCCGGCAAAGGCCCGCGTCAGCGCCCCGGGTTCGCGTCCGGCGAGGATCAGCGTGGGCACGCCGAGCTGGGCCACGCGCCGCGCAGCCAGGAGCTTGGAATACATGCCGCCCGTGCCGAGCGTCGTCTTGGCCCCGCACATGGCGTCGAGGTCGAGGCCGGCGATGTCCTCGATGACCTCCATGGGCGCGGCGTCCGGGTGTTCGTCCGGGTTTTCGGCGAAAACGCCCCGGGCCGAGGTCAGGTTGACGAAAATTTCCGCGCCGATGGCCCCGACGAGCAACCCGCCCAGGCAGTCGTTGTCGCCGTAGACCAGCTCGGAGACGGCCACGGAGTCGTTTTCGTTGATCACGGGCACGGCCCCGAGGTCGAAAAGCGTGGCCAGGGTGTTGCGCAGGTTGAGGTAGCGTTCGCGGTTGTCCAGGTCGTCGCGGGTGAGGAGCACCTGGGCGGCGATGCGGCCGTGGCGGGCGAACTCCTGGTCGTAGGCGTGCATGAGCCGGCTTTGGCCGATGGCCGAGGCGGCCTGCCTGTGGGGCAAAAGCGTGCGGTCGTAGCGGTCGCCGAGCACCTCGCGGCCGGCGGCCACCGCGCCGCTCGAAACCAGCAGCACCTTGCGCCCGGCGGCGGCGAGCCCGGCGATCTGCTCGGACAGCCCGGCCACCACGGCGGCGTCCACACCCGCGCCTCCGGCGAGCACCGCGCTGCCGACCTTGATCACGACCCGCCGGGCCTGGGAAAGGACATGCCGGCGCCTTTCGCGCCAGTCGCACTCGGCCATGCAGCCTCCTTGAACCTGTTGTCGCGGATTTGCCCGATTCAGGCCGTCTCGTCGGCGAGCACGCCCCGGGGCGATTCGGGCGTCGCCGGGCGGGGAGAAGCCTCCGTCGCGGGCAGCGCGCCGTGACGGCCGGCAAAGGATGCGTCGGCCCGGGCGTTGTCCGCGTCCACCCCCTGCTGGACGTTGTCCGTCCAGGATTTGTATTCCGGGATGACCGGCAACAGGGGCGGCGAGGCGTTGTCTGTGGTATTCATGCCGCAGCTCCAGGCGCCGTCGCGCCTGTCCTTTTCATACGGTCTCGGCCGGCTCCTGGCAAGGCGCGCCCGGCGGCGACCGGGGCCGATGTAGCCGCTTTTCAAAGCCCGCGCGCGCTGTTATGGCAACGGGCGGGAGGGATTGTCGTGCGCATCAAGATGCTCGAGCTCTTAAGCGGCGCGGCGCAGGCCTCGGGAACGGCCGTGGTCATCGACGTGTTCCGCGCCTGTTCCGTGGCCTGCTACGCCTTTGCCGGCGGCGCGGCGCGCCTATTTCCCGTGGACACGGTGGAAGAGGCCCATGCCCTGAAGGCCGCCCACCCCGACTGGCTGCTCGCGGGCGAGCGGCACTGCCTGAAGCTGCCGGGCTTCGACTTCGGCAACTCGCCAAGCGAAATCAAGGCGGCGGACCTCGCCGGCAAGACTCTGGTGCACGCCACCTCGGCCGGCACGCGGGGGCTTTACGCGGCCATGGACTCGGCCGAGCGCGTGCTGACCTGCGCCTTCACCAACGTCACGGCCACGGCCAGGGCCCTGCTCGCGGCCGATCCGGATACGGTCTCCATCGTGGCCATGGGCAAGGCCGGCGTCTCCCACGCGCCGGAAGACAAGCTGTGCGCCATGTACCTGGCCAACCTGCTCCAGGGCGTGCCCAACGCCTTCGAGGCCATCCCGAACTTCCTGCGCAAGGCCCCCACGGCAGCGATCTTCTTCGGCGAAACGGCCATCGTGCCCGAGGAGGATTTCGACCTGTGCCTGAGCCTCGACGCCTTCGACTTCTATCTCGAAGCCGAACGCCTGCCCGACGGCCGGCCCGTGCTGACCAGGAAAACGCTTCCCCCGGACGCCGCGCCGGCGACCGTCTGATGCTTTCCCACGCACCGACCGATCAGGACGACGGACGACGACGGATCAGGCGACAAGCGCAGGGGCGTGGCGATGCTGCATAAAGCGACGGCGAACATGCGGGAAGACATGTATTTTGCGGTTTCCCCGCTGATGATCTTCCCGCAAACATTGGGGAAATTTCGAGTTTTCATCCGCCAGGCAGGCAACTTCGTCCTCTACGCCGCGGAAAACGAGCAGTTCACCCCGCGGCACAGGCAAAAACTCCATGACGCGGGCGTGACCGAGGTCTACATCCGCGGCGAACAGCGGCCCGACTATAACCGCTACATCGAAAAGCACCTGCCCAACATCCTCGCCGACAACGCCATCCCCGTGGAGGAGCGCTGCAAGGTCCTCTACAACGCTTCCGAAGCCGTGGTGCGCGAGGTGTTCGAGACGCGCCTGCCCAAGGGTATCGTCAAGAAGGAATACGCCCGCGTCGTCGCACTGGTCGAGAAAAGCATCAAATTCCTGGCGTTGGACGAATCGCTCAAACGCATCGCCGCCCTGGCCTCCCACGACTATTCCGTGCACACCCATAACGTCCAGGTATTCGTTTTCACCACGGCCCTGCTGCAGAGCATGAAGGCCGACGAGTACACGCAGGTGCAGGCCGGCATCGGAGCGCTGCTGCACGACATCGGCAAGACGCGCATTCCAAATGAAATCCTGTCCAAACCCGGGCCCCTGACTCCGGAGGAGCGGCAGGTCATCAACACCCATCCGGCCAAGGGCATGGCCCTTTGCCAGGAGGTGCCGCTGTCGCAGACCGCCTGCCACTGCATCCTCATGCACCACGAGCGAATGGACGGCGGCGGCTACCCGGGCGGCCTGGCCGGGGAGCTCATCCCGCCCTACGTCCGGGCCCTGACCGTGGCCGACGTCTACGACGCCCTGACCACGAAACGGCCCTATGCCGACGCCATGCAGCCCTTCCAGGCGCTGCGGCTCATGCGCGACGAGATGATCGACGCCTTCGACGCGGACGTATACAAGCGCCTGGTCATGATTTTAAGCGGCGCGAACATGGTTTAAGGAGCACCTATGGCCTTTTCCCGCATCCAGTTCCGGCCGACGGAGACCAAAGTCGCCTGCCCGGGCTGCGGCAAGCAGCTCACCTTCGAGCGCTCGTGCCTGCGCATCATGCTCACCTGCCACGGCTGCGGCCGGGAATTCGACCCGGCCGACTACGTGGACCAGCTCGACGACGACTTCGACGAAGTCTACGCCAACGTGCCGCTCGACCGCATGTGAGGGCGCGCGTCCTCGTGCGGCTCTAGCCGCAATGCGTGGCGATGTAGCGCCCGAGACGATCCAGGCCTTCCTCGATGTTCTCCAGGGAGTTGGCGTAGGAAAAGCGCAGGTGCCCCTCGCCGCCCGGGCCGAAGTCGATGCCCGGAGTCACGCCCACATGCGCCTTCTCCAGGATGTCGTAGGCCAGGGCCAGCGAATCGGGATTCAGGTGGTCGGCGCGCACGAACACGTAGAACGCGCCCGTGGGCTCGGTGCGCGGGGCGAGCCCCAGCTTCGTCAGCCCGGCGAGCAGCGCCTTGCGCCGCGTGTCGTAGGTCCGGCGCATGGCCTCGGCCGCTTCCAGGCCCTCCTCGGAAAGCGCGGCCACGCCCGCCCACTGCGCCACCGAAGACGCGCAGATGAACAGGTTCTGCTGGAGCTTTTGCAGAATTCCCATCATGGGCTTCGGCGCGATCAAGTAGCCCAGGCGCAGGCCGGTCATGGCGAAGCGCTTGGAAAAGCCGTTTAGGACCAGCGCGTCGTCGGAAAATTCCAGGGCGCAGCGCGCCCGCCCCCCGTACGTCAGACCGTGGTAGATCTCGTCGGAAATCACCGGCACGCCCATGGCGCAGGCAGCCTCGTAGGTGGCGTCCGGGGTGAGCGTTCCCGTGGGATTGGCCGGGGAGTTGAGCAGGATGCCGGCGGTCAGCCCGTCCACGTTGTCCATGATGGCCTGCGGGGTGAACTGGAAGCCGTCCTCCTCGGCCACGGGCACGTAGCGCGGCGTAAGCCCGGTGAAGCGCAGAAAATTGGGGTAGCAGGCATAGGCCGGGTCCGTGAGCAGCACGTGCGCCCCGGGCCGGGCCAGCACGCCGAAAGCGAGCAGCATGGCCGGCGAGGTGCCGCCCGTGACCAGGATGCGCTCCGGGTGCACGTCCACGCCGTACTCGTCGGCGAACAGACGGCAGATGGACTCGCGCAGCTCGACCACGCCGAGGCTGTGCGTGTAATGCGTGCGGCCCTCGGCCACGGCCTTTTGCGCGGCTTCCTTGACGCAGTCTGGAATGTCGAAGTCCGGCTCGCCGATTTCCAGGTGGATGACGCGGTTCCCCGCGGCCTCGATGGCCTGGGCGCGTTCCAGGATGTCCATGACGAGAAACGACGTGATGTCCTTGCAAGCGGGATTCATGAGACGTGGTTCCTGTTGGGAGTGGGGAATGGGGTGCGGGCCCGGCCTACGGGCCCGCGCGGAAAAACGAGCCGGCCACCTAGCCGCAGGGCGGCTCGGACTGCGCCTGCGGCTTCTGCTCCGGCTGCTGCTGCCAGACACCCGAGGGATGGGCGTAGCGGTCGTTTAGGGACTGGATGAACTTCTCGCTGTCGGCGATGACCGAGGAGAGGATCTTGCGGTACTTCTGGCCCCAGCCGGCCGGCTCGGAACAGAAGATCGAACGCCAGGGCGCGGTGTTTTTTGCCAGGGCGCGCAACAGCCCCTCGCGCACCGGGCCGTGGGAATAGCCCTTCTCCACTACCCGGGCCACGGACGCGGCCGACCATTTGCGGGCCAGAAAATGCAGCCAGAAGCCGCCGCCCAGGCACAGGAGCAGGAAGGGGATCGCCCGCCAGGACTCGGCGAACACCCACTCCATCCAGGCCGGCGCAAAGCCGTACGTGAACGGATGCCCGGTCAGCACATAGGCCGCCGCCAGAACGAAGGCCACGGCACCGAACAGCGCCATGTCGCGGCGCACCACGCCCTTGCGCCAACGCACGAGCATGCCGCGCACCTCGGGCACGCGCACGTCCTCCACCTCGCGGGCCAGCTTCTCGAGTTCGCCCACGATGCGATACGCCCGCTCCACGCGCACCTGGTTCATGCGGTTGTGGATGGCGGCCATGTCCGCGTCGCGCTTGGCCTCGAACCGCTGGCGCAACGACTCGTCGGGAATGGGCACCGCGGCCGTGGGCGCGTAGATGCGGAAGAACTTCCCGGCCGTGAGCCCCTGCTGGGCCAGCGCGCGCTGCCACGCCCCCACCACCTCCTCGGGGTTGTCCTCCCGGGCGGCGATGTCCATCTGGTTGAGGATGTAAATGAATTTGTTGGAGTCGCGACGGTTGATCGTCGCGGCCACAAGATGGGTGAGCGTGTCGCGCATGGCCCCGGGTTCGGGACGGCGGGCGTCGAACAGGACCAGCACGAGGTCGGACAGGTCCATGATGTAATTGGTGATGCGCAGCGTCGAGGTGCGCTGGGCGTCGGCGTCGAAGCCCGGGGAGTCGATGAGAATGAGCCCCCGCAGCTTGTCGCTGGGGCTGGTCTTGAGGCGGATATAGGAATCGATGCGGCCGCCTTCGCCGGGCTCGACCTTCTCCAACTCCTCGCTCATCTTGTAAAACGGAAACCGCAGGTCGGCGTTGAGCGCCGTGCCGGGCAGCACGCGCGATTCGCCGGCCGCGTTGAAGCAGATGACCGTGAACTTGTCGTCCACGGCATGGGAGCCGGTCTGCTGCACGGGCGTGCCGAGATAATAATTGATGAAGGTGGATTTGCCGGCGGAAAAAGGCCCCAGCACGGAGATGAGCGGCCACCAGGCGATCTGGGAAATCGTGGATTGGTCGTTGCCGAGAAGCCCGATGCCCCGACACACCTTGTCGAGCTTGCCGAAACTGCCCACCGCTTCCACCAGAAGCGGATTTTCCAGCTGCAGGTGTTCCTTGAGGCTGGCCAGTCTGTCGCTCAGTCTACCGTCTTCCATGCGCCCCCCCGCCGATGAAGAATGGCCCTATCTATCCAAAACATCGAGCTTCGTCGAGACGGCCGAAAACCGCGACCGGCAGGAAAGGCACCGCTTTCCTTTTGAAAAAACTTGCCCAGGCCCGGCCGTTGCCGCTATCCCCTGGTCGAACGAGCCCTTCCGGAACCCCAAATCGCCCCGAAGCGTCCCGAACAACCAGACAACCATGACGCGCCAAGATCCCACGCCATCCCCGCCGCCCCCAGGCCACGGCCGCCCCTCCCGGCGCGGCGCGGCCGCGTACTGGGCCGTGGCGCTTTGCGTCATCGCACTCTTTTACGGGGAATTCCTGTTCTCGGATCGCGTCGGCATCCTGGACTGGTGCAAGGACCTCCACTACTTCGCCTTCCTGTACGACTCCCTGCGCAGCTTCGGCCAGCTGCCCCTGTCGTTTCTGGCCATACCGGAGACCACCACCGGGTTTTCCACCCTGCAAAACCTGTCCTACTGGTCCAATCCCGAGGTCCTGAGCTTCTCGCCGCTTCTGCCCCTGGCCTTCGCCCTGCCGCTTATGGCCTTCATGAAAACCTTTTTCGGCCTGCACCTGCTGGCCGCCACCTGGGGCGTGCGCCTGCTGGCGCTACGGCGCGGCTTCGACGCCGGCCAGTCGATCCTGCTGCTGCTCCTTTTCCTGTGCAATCCCTGGCTCGTGCAGCACCTGGCCATCGGCTACTCGCCGCAGATCAGCCTGTGCCTCGTGCCAGGCATCGTGGCGCTTCTGGCCGCGCGGGACTTCCGCCCCCTGGAATGGGCCGGGGCCAGCCTGCTCGCCGCCCTGATCTTCTACCAGGGGGCGTTGCACCTGTTCGTGTGGCTTTTCCTGGCCGCCGGGGTCTACGCCCTGGCCGACGCGGCCATCCGCCAGCGCGCCGCCTTCCTGTGGCGCATGCCTTACTTCTTCCTCGCCACGGCCGTGCTCGTCGCGCCCAAGGCCTACGCCGCGACCAAGGTCTACGGCGGCTGGGAGCGCGTCCCGGGCGACGGCTACGCCTCGCTTGCCGACCTGTGGGGGCTGCTTACCGACGACGTGTTCCCCATGTTCCAGTTTCCCGAGACCTACAGCCACCACAACGTAGCATTCTACGACGGCTCGCTCCTAGTGGGGCCGGCCTTCGTGGCGCTGGCGACGCTCCTGGCCGGCGGCTACCTCCTCGCCCTGCTCCGCCGCCGGCGGCCCCGGCCCGGCGACACCGTTGTGGACGGAGCCTGCCTCGTCGCCGTCCTGGTCTTCCTCGTTCTCGGCAGTGGAACCGTCTGGCGGGAACTCTCGGTCTGGCTGCGGCTGGCCTCCTCGGAAATCTACCCGTTCCGGTTCCTGTTCGTGGCCTTCCATTTCGTCGCTTTCTTCGTCGCCGACCGCGTCGGCTCCTGGCCGACGGACAGGACAGGCAGGCTCCGGCTGGCCGCCTGCGTTACGCTCCTCGTCCCCACCCTGCTCACCTTCCACGCCCGCAACCGCGAACTCATGCCGCACCTGACGGCCAATCCCAACTTCTACGGCGACTTCTCCATCGCCGAATACATGAGCAACCGCATCGTCGCCCTCACCGGCCAGACGCGGCTGCCCATCGCCGTCTCGCCCAACCTGATCGTAATCACGCCCACCGGCGTCGTGGGCCAGCGCATCGCCCTGCCCTGGATGACGCGCAAGGAGGCCCGACACTACCGCTTCGAGGCGGCCCGGGTGACGGACGACGCCCCGGGCGGAACCACGGTCATCGAGGTGACCGTCTCCTCGAGGCAGGTGCGCGTCACGCCCGACGCCAGCCGCCGGGGACAGCTGTGCCCCGCCTCCCTGCTCGTCTTCGTCCTTTTGACCGCCGCGCTGCGACGGATCGCCCGGGCGCTGCCCGGCCTGTTCACGCCGGGCGCAACCCAAGGAGTCGGCCATGCATGAAGAATCGCTCGGCAACGTCATCCGCGACTTCCTGACCGGCGAGGAAATCGCCGAAACCTCCTACGAGGAATTTCGCCAAGCCCTCGCCAGGATGCTCGTGGAAGAAAAAGGCTACCCCAAGGATCGCCTGACCTCCAAAGTCGGCGTCTGCTTCCCGGTGGACGGATCCGATTACACGCGCATGATCGACCTCTACGCCACGGACGCCGCCGGAAACCCGCTGCTGTTCGTCATCTTCTGCTCCGGCGAGCCCGGCTCCTACATGCGCGAAGCCCTCGCCGCCGCCCGCATCTTCCAAGACGGCGGCGTTCCCCTCGTCCTCGTCACCGACACCCACGACGCCGTGCTCCTCGAAACCGCCACAGGACGCGAACTCGGACGCGGCATGCGCGCCATCCCCTCCTGGGAACACGCGCAAGCCCTGCACGCCCCCATCCCGTCCCTCCCCGAGGAAGCGCGCAACCGCGAACGCCGCATCCTGTTCGCCTACAGCGAGTTCCTCTCCGGCGGCTGCTGCCAAGGCGCATGCCGGCCCAAGGCCAGAGAATGATGGGAGAGAGAGGATGTGGAGATGAGGAGAAGAGGATGAAGATGCCTCCGGCGGCCAGGAGGGGATGATCCCCTCCTGGACCTCCTCGTCGGGGGATGGGTAAGCGAGTGGAGGCGTGGTTGGTGAGCGATGCGTCGGGGTCTGTGGTCGCCAGCGGCGAAGCGCCGCAGTTCTAGAAATTTTGAAAATAAAGCTCCTTAAAGTCTTCTGCCTTTAAGGAGGCTTTCAAAGCAAAATTCCTTCAAACTCGCCCCAAAGGGGCG
>JAEWPX010000065.1 GCA_023399375.1 Pseudomonadota bacterium
AATCGCCGCACCAGCTATCCGCCGGCACCTCGGGCCAGACGCCCACATGCCCGTGCCCGCCCGTCACCTGTCCCGCGACAATCCACGGGGAACGCTTGTGGCAGGAATTGTCAAGCCTCCAGCGACACGCCGCACACCGGGGCCGCTTGCTGGTCCTGTGCCCGTGCGATATGCCCGTCTCAGTCATGGCCGCACCTTCCTTTCAGGTCGGTTGTGATAGGCCCTGGCCAGGAGGTCGCATCTCCCAGCCGGGGCCGATTTATAAGGTCCGCCCCCTTCAGGCGGATTCCTCCATGGTGGCGATCATTCTCCCACGGTCGCGTGCAACGGCGTGATCTTCGCCCCGGCCTTGAGCGTGTCCAAGTAGTCGCCCCAACTCTGCATCATACGGCGGCGTTCAGGCAGATATTGCGCGTAGTTGTAAGCCGCTCTGACGGTATCGCGCTCTCCATGGGCGAGTTGGCGCTCGATGGCGTCATGGGGCCAGCCCAATTCATTTAATAGCGTGCTGGCCATGGAACGGAAGCCGTGCGAGGTCATTTCCGTCTTGTCGAACCCCAGGTAGCGCAGGGCCGCGTTGAGCGTGTTCTCGGACATGGGGATGGCGGCCGAACCCCGGCCGGGAAAGATATACTTGCCCGATCCGGTCAGGGGATGCAGCTCCCGCAGGATGGACAAGGCTTGCGTGGAAAGCGGCACAAGATGCTGTTCGTTCATCTTCATGCGCTCGGCAGGGATGCGCCATTCGGCCTTGTCGAAGTCGATCTCCGACCATTCGCCTTTCCGCAATTCGCCAGGACGTAGAAATACCAGCGGGGCCAGCCGCAGGGCGCAGCGGACCACGAAAGAGCCTGTGTAATTCTCGATGAACCGCAGCAGCCGCGCCACCTCCTTGGGGTCGGTGACGGACGCATGATGCTTGACGTTGCGAGGCGGCAAGGCTCCCCGCAGATCGGCGGATATGTCGCGCTCGGCAAGACCGCAGGCCACGGCGTAGCGGAAGACCTGCCCGGTGCTCTGCATCATACGGCGGGCCGTGTCCTTGGCTCCCCGGGCTTCGATGCGGCGGATGACGGCCAGCAGTTCAGCCGCCTTGATGTCCTTGATGGGAAGCGCCCCCAGCCAGGGGAAAAGCTCGACCTCGAAGCGCCGCGTCATCTTGTCGGCGTGGGAGTCCACCCAGGTAGGGCTGATCTTCGCCAGCCATTCCCGGGCCACCTTCTCGAAGGTCACGGCGTTGGCGCGGGCCTCGGCCTTCTCCTGCTTGATGGACGCGCCCGGATCGATGCCGCCGGCCACCAGGGACCGGGCTTCATCGCGGCGTTGCCGGGCCTGCTTGAGCGTCACGTCGGGCCACAGGCCGAAGACGATCCGCTTCTCTTGGCCGTTGAGACGGTACTTCATGCGCCAGGACTTGCCGCCCGTGGGCAGCACCTCCAGATAGAGGCCGCCTCCGTCCGACAGCTTATAGGCTTTGGCCTGGGGCTTGGCGTTTCTGACGGCCGCGTCGGTGAGGGGTAAGACCTTCTTGGGCATGGGGGCACCTCCGACCTGATGGGGGCAGCAAGCGTTCCTGTGTTGGGTATCTGGTCTTTTCCAGATGCCCTCACATCGCCCGCAAACCCAGGGGCCACTAAGCGTCCCGCCTCATGCCCCTATGGTTTTTTCAGGATGCCCCCAGGTGGAAGGGGCATTTCGTGGATGTCCCATCATGTGCCCCCAAGAATATCGGATGTCAACGGACGCAAAAAGACGAAACCGGACGATCTCTCGCCCGGTTTCTTAAGAATCTCGCGGTCTTTTGGACTAAATCGGACCGTGTCGGATGTTCAGGTGGTGCCGAAGGGGAGACTCGAACTCCCACCCCCTTGCGAGGACTAGACCCTGAACCTAGCGTGTCTACCAATTCCACCACTTCGGCAGTGCAGAAGAAGGCTTATACGGAAGTGGCCCGCCCTTGGCAAGCGGAAAATGCCTTCCCCCCGATTTTTTTCTCCCCCGACGGGACCGCCCTCCGCGGTTGAAGCCGTCACGCATTTGCGGTAGCAAGGACAGCGCGGCGGGCATAGACCTATTTTCCTCGCGCGCCGCGCCCAAACCCCATGATTGTCGTCACCCGCGTCGAGGACATCCACGAAGCCTTAAGCGGCGTCTGCCTGACCATCGGCAACTTCGACGGCGTGCATATGGGCCACGCCAAACTGCTCGCCCGCGTCCGCGACCGGGCCGTTGCCGCGTCCCTTGTCAGCGCCGCCCTCACCTTCGATCCCCATCCGCGCAAGGTCCTGCTCGGCGCGGCCGCGCCCCCGGCCATCACCGGCACCGAGCACAAGCTCGAATGCATGGAGGCCATGGGCCTGCAACTGGCCGTGGTGCTGCCTTTTACCCGCGAACTGGCCGCGCGCGAGCCTGAGGACTTCGTGCGCGAGGTGCTCGTCGAGGGCCTTTGCCTCAAGCACCTCGTCATCGGCTACGACTACGCCTTCGGCAAGGGGCGCAAGGGCAATTTCGAGCTGCTTTCGGCGCTCGGACAGAAATACGGCTTCGGCGTCGAGCGCCTGGACCCGGTCATCATCAACGGCGCGGTGGTCTCCTCCACGCGCATCCGCGACATGGTGCTCGCCGGCAACGTCTGGGATGCCCGCCCCCTGCTCGGCCGCTTCCATCAGGTGCGCGGCACCGTGGCCCACGGACACAAGCGCGGCCGCAAGCTCGGCTTCCCCACGGCCAACCTCGCCTTCCGCGAAGAGCTCGTTCCCCTCTCCGGCGTCTACGCCGTGTGGGTCGAACTGGACGGCGTCGTGCGCCCGGGCGTGGCCAACATCGGCAAAAACCCCACTTTCGGGGAATTCGAAATGTCCGTCGAAGCCCACATCCTGGACTTCAAAGGCAAGATCTACGGCGAACCCATCCGGGTGCATTTCGTGCAGCGCATCCGCAGCGAGAAGAAATTCTCCGGTCCGGACGAACTGATCGCCCGCATCCGCGAGGATATCGGCCTGGCCCGCATGATTCTGGCCTCACCGGACGCCAGGCCCTAGCTTCCCATGGACCAGCAGCAACCGCCCCGACGCCAGCTCTCCCCGTTTCTGCGCGGTCCCCGCATCACCTTCAAACGCCTGCTGCGCCGCTTCAGCCGCCAGGGGCTCATGCGCTGGCTGGCCTTCGGCGTCGTCACCGGCATCGGCTCCGGCATCCTGGCCTGCCTGTTCTACCTCGGCCTCGAACACCTTTCCGGTTTTCTCCTGGTCCACTGCGCCGGCCTCACCCTGCCGCACCCCTCCGGCGAATCCATGGTCCAGGCCGTGCCCGGCCCCTACCGCCCCTGGCTGATCCCGGTCTTCACCACCGGCGTGGGCCTCGTCACGGGCCTGCTCGTCACGCGCTTCATCCCCCAGGCCATGGACGGCGCAACCGACGGCACGGACGCCATGATCAAGGCGTTTCATAAAAATTCCGGCATCATCAAACCGCTCGTGCCCCTGATCAAGGGCGCGACGGCCATCGCCACCATCGCCTCTGGCGGCAGCGCCGGCCAGGAAGGCCCCATCTCCCAGCTCGGCGCGGGCCTCGGGTCCTTTTTCGCCCAGTTGCTGCACCTGACCACGCGCCAGCGCCGCATCCTGCTGCTCGCCGGCGCGGCCGGGGGCCTCGGCGCGATCTTCCGCGCTCCTCTCGGCGGAGCCCTCACCGCCGTGGAGGTGCTCTATTCCGAGGACTTCGAGGCCGAGGCCCTGCTCCCGGCCGTCGTGTCGGCCGTGGTCGCGCACACGCTGTTCTCGTTTTTCTTCGGCGGCGAAGCCATCCTCGACACGCCGACCTACGTTTTCGAAAACCCCATGGAGCTGCCGTTCTACCTGACCCTGGCCCTGGTGGTGTCGCTTGGGGCGCGCATCTTCATCCGTTCGTTTTTCTTCTTCAAGTTCAAGATCTTCGGCCGTCTCAAGGACCGCTTCGGCTACACCGTGCCCATGGTCGTCGGCGGGCTCGCCATGGGCATCTTCGGCATGTACTTCCCGCAGGTCCTCGGCGGCGGCTACGGCTGGCTGGAGCTGTCCATCAACGGCCAGCTCGGGCTCGGCTTTCTGGGCGGGCTTTTCTTCGGCAAGGTGCTCGCCACCTCGCTCACGGTGGGTTCGGGGCTTTCCGGCGGCATGTTCGCGCCGGCGCTTTTTTTAGGCGGCGCGGCCGGCGGCGCGGTCGGCCAGGTCGGGCACATGCTCGCGCCCTCGGTCGTGACCCAGCCCGGGGCCTACACGCTGGTCGGCATGGCCACCTTTTTCGCCGGCGTGGCCCACGCGCCCATCGGGCCACTGATCATGGTCAGCGAGATCACGCAGGGCTACGGGCTGCTTGCGCCGCTCATGCTCTGCTCGGCCGTGGCGCTCGTGCTGTGCGACGACATCCACCTCTACGAGAACCAGGTGGAAAACAAGTTCGCCTCCCCGGCCCACGTCGCCGACGCCACCAACAACATCCTGGAAGGCGTGCCGGTTTCGAGCGTGTTCACGCCGGGCCGGGCCACCATTCTCGAGGAAAGCGTCACCCTCAAGGCGCTTGCGCACATCATTTCGGGCACGAGCGAGCTGGTGTTTCCGGTCAAAAACGCCGAGGGCAAGCTCACCGGCATCCTGGCGCTCCAGGACGTGCGCTGCGTGGTTTTCGAGGCCTGCCTGCACGATCTCGTGCTGGTCAAGGAGCTCATGCGCCCGCCCGTGGTCGTGCACCCGGACATGTCGCTCTACGACGCGCTCATGCTTTTTATCGAGACCGACCTGTCCCAGCTCCCGGTGGCGACGTCCGAACGCCCCGACGCGGTGCTCGGCATGCTCGGCCGCCAGCACGTCTTCACGGCCTACACGACCACCCTGCGCCATCTGAAGCAGGAAGACTAGCGCCGCGCCGCCCGCCCCGGCCCCGCCGGCTGCCCCCGGCGCGGATTCCACCGGGCGAGCCGGCTTCCGTCACGGCGCGGCCGGGGCGTTCCGATTGCCGACCAACAGCGCGAACACGTAGCGCTCGACGACCTCCAGCACCACCACATCCGGGCGTTCCTTCTCGATGATTTCGGGCGAGAAGGCGTGGGTCCACAGGAACACCGAGCGGGAAAAGCGCTGCGCAGCATGGCCTTGCAGGGCGCGGGCGAAGGAATCGTGGAAGAAAACCGCCCGGGGCCAGTCCTTGCGGTCGGTTTCGTAGGCGGCCCGTTCCCGTTCGGGATGATCGGCCGGATCGGGATAGTCCCCCGGAGCGGCCGTCCGGGCCAGGGACGCCCCCCTGGGCCGGGCCGACACGTCGGGTTCGCGCCAGCGGTCGGGCAGAAGCAGCATTTCCGCCAGATCGCCGCCGGGCCGGTCGGTCACGACCAGATCATAGGTCGCCGGATCCAGGGGCTCCATGGCCGGAAAGCGTTTGGACAGGGCGGCGACCAGGGCCGACGCGCCGAGCAGCCCGCCGTAGCCGTTCCAATGGGTGTCCGTGAGCATGTAGGCCCGCCCGGCCGCCTTGCCGGCCGTGACGGCCTCGCGCAGGTCGAGAACGTCGATGCCCGCCTCGCGCAGCCGGGGCACGATCTGCGACAGGCGCGACTCGGGCCGCAAGGGATGCATCCCCGGCGGCAGGTGCTCGGGATAGACGCGTTCCTTGTTCGGCGCGAACACGATCAGGTAGGCGATGCCCCGCGCGGCCAGCCAGTCGCGGCGCGCGGCCTGGACGCGCACCATCTCCGCCATGTCGCTTTCCGAGAGCGGCATGACGTTGAGGTAGTCGTCCAGGGCATGCTCCAGGTTGTAATAGAGCCAGCCGTCCTTGCCGACGATGACGCCCGGCACCGGGGATTCAGCGAAAAGGGCCAGGCGCAGGCGGTTGTTGGCGCGGATCAAGTGGTCGCGGAAGGGCGCGGCGTCGCGGAAGTGCGCGGCCAGCTCCAGGCCGAAACGGGCCGGGGCGCGCACGGCCTCGGCCAGGGGCGGGACCGGGGCCAGGGGACGGTTTTCCACCGCCAGCCGGCCGCCGGAAACCCCGAGCAGCGCCAGGCCGCAAGGCGCGGCCAGAAAGACGATGACGACGAGGAACTGCAACGTATTGGCCAAGGCTGCCATGACTAGAACCTCGCGTAGATAAACGGCGCATAGCCGCCGCCGGCCACGGCCATGGCCGAAGCCGCCAAAAGTCCCGCCAGGGCGGCCAGCCGGCCCCAGGAGGCGACGGCGGCCTCGCCCTGGCCGAAGAGGCGGCAAAAGACCGCCCACAGTCCGCCGAGCGGCATGGCGAAGACCACCGCCGCGGCCAGCGCGGCCAGGCGCTGGCGGGTGGCCACCGTCATCCAGGCATAGTCGAATCCCGCGGTCGTAAAGGAAAAGAGCGCCTTGAAATAGGCCGCGGACACGGCGAAGTCCGAAGCGCGGAAGAGCACCCAGCCAAGCATCACCGCCGCCAGCAGGTAGCCGTGGCGCACGGCGGCCGGGGCGCGGTCGAGCCATGCCCCCAGGCGCGTGCGCTCCAGCGAAAGAAACACGCCGTGCCACAAACCCCAGACCAGGAAGTTGAGGCTGGCCCCGTGCCAGACGCCGCACAGGGAAAAGACGACGAGGAGGTTCGCCTGCACGCGCCAGGGCGCCACGCGCCCGCCGCCCAAGGGGATGTAGAGGTAGTCGCGAAACCAAGTGGACAGCGAGATGTGCCAGCGCCGCCAGAACTCGCGCACGCTCCTCGAAATATAGGGATGGTCGAAGTTCTCGGGCAGCCGCGCGCCGAACATGCGCCCGATGCCCACGGCCATGTCCGTATAGCCGGAAAAATCGTAGTAGATCTGGGCGGTGTAGCAGACGAGCCCGAGCCAGGCCGTGGCCATGTCGAGGCCGACGGCGCGGCCGAACGCGTCGTCGGCCACGGGCGCCAGAGCCCCGGCGACCAGGGTCTTCTTGGCCAGGCCGACCGCCAGCCGCCAGCCGCCTTCCCGGAAATCCTCGAGAAGTGGACGCGGCGCGGCAAGTTCCGACAGCAGCGGCCCGAACCGGGCGATGGGGCCGGCCGTGATCTTGGGGAAAAAGACCATGGCGGTCGCGAAGCGCACACCGTTCGTCTCGGCGACGATCCCTCCGCGACCGACGTCCACGAGATAGGCGATGGCCGCAAAGGTGAAAAACGATACGCCAAGCGGGGCGGTTGCCGCCACGTACTTGTAAAACGCGAGCAGGGCGATGTTGGCGGCAACGCCCAAGGCCAGCCAGAGCCGCCGCGCCGCGCCCTGCGCGCCGCCAATGCGGCGGCCGAGCAGGTAGTTGCCGAGCGTCGCCCCGACCAGTGCCGGCAGGCCCGGGGCGTCGGCCAGGAAGAAATAGGCCAGGCTTTCCGCCAGCAGCACGCCGCAGCGCAGCCGCGGCGGGGACACGTAGAAAAGCGCCAGCGCCGCCGGCAGGAAGGCGTACAGGAAAAGGGGCGAATCCGGTATCATTCCCCCTCCTTGCGATAAGTCATGCCAGGGGGTTTACCCGCAGCCCGTCAAAATGCAAGCGGCCGGAGCAACGCCGCCTCGGCCGTCCTGCGCCGTGGGCACCCTTTTCTACGCCGCCATCCTGGCGGAGGCCGCACATCGCTTCGAGGCGACGGGAATCCGCAATACGGATCGGAGCCGCAGTGCGGCAACCAGGAATGCCTCCGCGCTTGCGGAACCTGCCGTGCTTTCGCCCCATAAGCAGGCGCGTTTGCCTTGACAAGGCACAACACAATTAGCAAAGAATACAAGACTCTGAGGGCGACAAGAAGCAGTATTTACCATCCAAACTGTTTGCAGCAACAATACTCATTTTTGCAACTCTTAGCTCCGTGAACTATTTTGATTTGCATTTTTTGTCCAAACCAACGACGTCCCGCGGACAATAACTCCATGACCTGTCCTAGAATATGATTTTACAAACAACCAAACCACGGATTGCTTGCATGAAACTCAAAGCGAAGTTCATTCTGCCCACGCTCGTCCTGATCCTCGCCGGCATGGCCGTTACAAGTTGGATCGGTTACAGCCGCAGCACGACCGCCTTGTCCTCCGTGGCCGTGGAAAAGGCCCGAACGAACCTGGAATCCCTGCTTTCCATGGTCGACCTGTGGATCGACGGCGCGAAAAACGAACTGATCACCCTGTCCCTAACCAATTCGCTCAAGGCCCCGCTGCGGGACGGCGTTAGCGACCCCGAAATCCTGGCCCGGACCATGGAGCTGCTGCATGGCAGCATCGAGCGCCACCCGACCTTCGACGCCATCATGCTGATCAATCCCAAAGGGATCGTCCTCGCCGGCACCAGCCAGGCCCTGGTCGGGGCGAACCTGGGCGAACGGGAATATTTCCAGAAGGCCATGCAGGGCAAAACGTTTTTGTCCAATCCCCTTTTCAGCAAGGACCGGGGCGAGGCTGTCTTCGTTATCGCCACGCCGGTGAAAAACGGCGACGCGGTCATCGGCGTCCTGTCCGTCGGCATCAAGATCGGCGGTTTCTCCAAGCAGTTCGTCGCCCCTCTGGACACCCCGGCCGGCTTCGGCTTCATCTGCGCCCCGGACGGCCTGATCCTCGGCCACTCCGACGCCTCGGTCATCGGCAAGCTCAACATCATCAAGGACACCGACTACGGCGGCGAAATCGCCGGGCGGGATCGCGGCTCCCTGGACGTCGTCTCCCGGGGCATAGACAGGCTGATCCTCTTCGAGAAATCCAAAACCACCGGCTGGATCATCGGCATGACCATCAACAAGGCCGTGGCCTTCGCCGACGCCAGGAGTCTCGGGATGACGCTGCTGTTCCTTTCCGCCGGACAGATGGCCGTCCTGATCGTCGGCATCCTCGCCATCCTTTCCATCAACGTCCTGCGGCCCATCGACGCCCTGGTCGCCGTGGCGACCCGCATCGCCGGGGGCGACCTGGATACGCCCCTGGACGCCGACCGCCGCGACGAAATCGGTTCGCTCCAGCGGGCCATGGCGCGAATGGTGGCCAACCTGCGGGCCACTATCGACGAGGCCAGGCAAAAAGGCGAGCAGGCCGCCCAGGAAACCGAGAAGGCCACCCGGGCCATGGCCGAGGCCGAGGCCGCCCGTGAACAGGCCGAACGCGCCCGCCAGGAAGGCATGCACCTGGCCGCCGGCCGTCTTGAGGACATCATCGTTGCCGTGACCAGCGCATCGGAGGATATCTCCCGCCAGATCGGCCAGTCGAGCCAGGGCTCGGAGGAACAGGCCCGGCGCGTGTCGGAAACGGCCACGGCCATGGAGGAGATGAACGCCACCGTCCTCGAGGTGGCCCAAAACGCCTCCCAGGCCGCCGATACGGCCGAAAACGCCCGGCAGAAGGCCGGCGAAGGCTCGGCCATCGTCGCCCGGGTCGTCTCGGGCATAGGCGAAATCCGCCAAAAGGCCATGGAACTGCGCGACGACATGACCGAGCTCGGCAAGCGGGCCGAAGGCATCGGCGCGATCATGAACGTCATTTCCGACATCGCCGACCAGACCAACCTGCTCGCCTTAAACGCCGCCATCGAGGCCGCCCGGGCCGGCGAAGCCGGACGCGGCTTCGCCGTGGTCGCCGACGAGGTCAGAAAGCTCGCCGAAAAAACCATGACTGCGACCAAAGAGGTGGGCGAAGCCATCACCGGCATCCAGCAAGGCACCCGCAAGAACATCGACAACGTCGGCCAAGCCGCTGTCGGCATCAACGACACCACCGCCCTGGCCGCTTCCTCGGGCGATGCCCTAGCCGCCATCGTCTCCCTGGTCGACGCCACCACGGACCAGGTTCGGGCCATCGCCACGGCCGCCGAGGAGCAGTCCGCGACCACCGAGGAAATCAACCGGAACGTCATGGGCATCAGCCACATCGCCTCGGAAACGGCCGACGCCCTACGTCACTCCGCCCAGGCCCTGGCCGGGCTCACCGACCAGACCCGCAAACTGCGGCTCCTCATCGACGAAATGCAGGACGGCGACGGCGCGACGCAGCAACCGAGCGCCTCGCCCAAACGTCGCGCCTTGACCTGACGCGGAGGTTCGGCCTAGTTCATGGGATTGGAAACCGCCGGAGCCTGATCGTAACAGGCGACGCTTGCGGCATGTTTCCGTGTGACGCATCCCATGTGCCTCGATGGCGCGACATGCCTTCCGTATGGCGCCTCTTGCCCGCCGGGAGCTCAGCGACTATGCAGACACCACACCATGCACGGCCGCCGCGCCGCCCCCCGAGGCCTCAACCTATGCGCATTCGTACCAAGTTTCTCGTTTTCCTATTGGCGATGGTCATCATCCCCCTGTGCGCCCTGGGGCTCTATGCCTGGCGGCAGACCGGACACCTCGGCAGTGAACTGGCCCACGACGCGGCCATGGCCCTGGAGAAAAACGCCTCAAAGGAACTCGTCCAGACCGCGGACATGCTGAGCGAAGCCAGCGCCGACACCCTGGACCTGCTCGAAACCTCCCTGTCGCTGACCGTGCGCGAAGCCGTGCAGCTGCTCGAGGCTCCTCCGGGCGCGCTGCCCTCCGGTCCCGTGATCCTGGCCACGGAGTACGACAACCCGAGCTTTCCGCCGGAACTGCTCACGGACCTGCCCGGCACGGACGTGCGCGCCACCTACGACGGCCTGGCCTTCCACCTGGCCCCGGGCCTCACCCCCGGGGCGGCCGCGCCGCAGATGCGCGCCCTTTCCGGCATGCTGCCCTTTTACAAGACGTTGTTTAACCGCCATAAAAAGCTCATGCTTTTCGGCTATGTGGGCCTCGCCTCAGGCCTGCACTGCGCCTATCCCGGCCACGGCGGCTATCCTCCCGGCTACGACCCCAGACGCCGGCCCTGGTACCAAAACGCCGCCACGTCCCAGGGCATCACCTGGGACATCATGACCGATGCCATCACGCGGCAGGTCATGGCCACCATGGCCCTGGCCCTGCGCGACAAGGACGGCAAGGTGCTCGGCGTCGCCGGCTGCGACATCCCCATGGGCGCGCTTTTCCCGGAATCCGACCTGTCCCGGACCTGGACCGACCGCATGCGGGCCATGGTCGTCTCCTTCAACCGCCGCGACGTGCAGGGCCGCCCCGAGCTGACCGTGGTCGCCAGCCGCGACTACGCCCAGAAATCCCTGGACTGGACCGCCCCGGTGGAGCTCGAACGCATCGAATCCCAGGACGGCGAGGCCGTCCAGGCGGTCATCGACGCGCTCATGGCCGACAAGGCCGGCGTGCGGCGGCTTTCCTACCGCGGCCAGGACACCCTGCTCGCCTTCGCGCCCATCCGCGCCAAGGAGCTGGCCGTGGTGTTGGCCGCGCCGCGCGAAGTCGTGGTCGCGGACGCCCACCGGGCCGGGACGCGGGTGCTCGGCGCGGTGTCGCGCATGCTCGGGCATATCGGCTGGTTCGTGGCCGCGGCCGTGGTCGTCGTGGCCGCGATCTCGCTGCCGGCCTCGGGCACCATCACGCGCCCGGTCCTTGAACTCGCGGCTGCGGCGCGAAAGCTCGCCACAGGGGATTTCTCCACCCGCGTCACGCCGTGCGGCCAGGACGAAATCGGGGAACTCGGCAGGTCGTTCAACGACATGGCCCCGCAGCTGCTCGAGCGGGTCAAGCTCAAAAACGACATGGCGCTGGCCATGGAGGTGCAGCAGAACCTGCTGCCGGGACGCCCGCCGACCGTCGCCGGCCTGGACGTGTCCGCACTGAGCCTCTACTGCGACGAGACCGGCGGGGACTATTTCGATTTCCTGGAATTTTCCCAGGACGACGCGGCCCATGCCGACGTGGTCGTCGGCGACGTGACCGGGCACGGCGTATCCGCGGCGCTGTTCATGGCCACGGGCCGGGCGCTGTTGCGCGGCCGCGCCATGGACCGGCCGGGGCCGGCCGCGCTTTTAACCGAGGTCAACAACCTGCTGTGCCAGGACACGCAGATGACGGGCCGGTTCATCACGCTCTTTTTCCTGCGCCTGGATCTGGCGGCCAAGCAAGTGCTGTGGTGCCGCGCCGGGCACGATCCGGGCATCCTCTACGATCCGGCCACGGACCGTTTCGACCAGCTCATGGGACCGGGCATTCCGCTCGGGGCCATGAGCGGCTGGGAATACGAGGAGCAGCGACGGCCTTGGTTCGCGCCGGGCCAGGTGCTGGTGCTCTACACCGACGGCATCCACGAAGCGCGCGGCCAAAGCGACGGCATGTACGGCAAGGAGCGGATGGAGGAAATCATCCGCCGCGAGGCGGCCGGCCCGGCCTCGGCCATCGTCAACGCCCTGGTGGCGGACCTGCGCGAGTTCAAGGCCGGCGCGCACCTGGAAGACGACGTGACCCTCGTGGTCATCAAGGCGACGGAGTAGCGCGGGCAAGAAAAAGGCCGGGAGTCCCGGCCTTTTCATTTTCTGTCGACACCCTCGCGCCTCAGTCCCCGGCGACGTCCCCTTCCCTTTCCCCGTCGGCCACGTCGGCTTCGGCCGCCTGCGCGGCGCGGCTGGCGGCGAGCGCCGCCTCGGCCGCTTCGAGTTCCTCGCGGCCGTGCACGAGTTCCACGATGCGGCGCATGGCCTCGCGCGGGTTGGGATGCTGGAAGACGTTGCGGCCGATGCACGTGCCCGCCGCGCCCGCATTCAGGGCGTCGGCGACCATGGCCGCGAAGCTCTTGAAATCGGCTCGCGACGGCCCGCCCGTGACCACGACCGGCGCGGACGAGCCGGCGACGGCCCGGGAAAAGCTGCGCGCGTCCCCGGAATAGGGCACGCCCGTCACGTCGGCGCCGAGTTCCGCGCCGAGGCGAATGCAGTGGTTGATCAGGCTCGGGTCGTTCTCGTTGACCACCCGCTCGCCCTTGGGGGCAATCAGCGCCAGGACCGGCACGCCGAGGCCGTGCGCCTCGTCCACGATGGCCCCGAGGTCCGCGAGCATCCTGTCCTCGAGTTCGTTGGCGATATTGACCATGACCGCCACCATGTCCGCGCCGATGCGCAGCGCCTCGGCCGCGCCGCACATGAGGCTTCGGGCGTAGGGCGGCAGGCAGTGGCGCGTGCCGCCGGAGAGCTGGGCCACGGCCGTGGCGAAAAGCGGCACGTCGGGCAGGTGCGCCCGCAGCGCCCCCTTGTTGAGCACGATGCCCTGGATGGGAAATTCGCCGACCATGGCGACAAGGCTCGCCAGTTCCTCCAGGCCGCTTAACATCCCCTCCATGACGCCGTGGTCCAGGGGGGCGATGACGGTCCTGCCCGTGCGGGGGTGGAAAAGTCTTGCCAGTTTGCGGTCGCTGCCGTGCATGCATCCTCCGAATCGCGAGATCGATTACCTGTCCGACCACAGGAGCCGCGCACCCTTGCGGGAGGCGAACCCCAGAGGCAGGCCGCGGAAAAAAAGTCCCGGCCGCGCCGGCAGCGCGGCCGCCGGCAGGCTTTGCCCGGCCAGGAGTGCCTCGATACGGGAAAGCGCGTCCTCGTTCAACCCCGCCCCTTCGCGCCACGGCGCAAGGAGCGCCCGGGCCCGGGCATGGGGCCTGAATGCCCCGCCCCGAAACGTCCCCAGCGCATGCCCCTGGTAGCGCAGTCCTTCCGGCAGCCCGGCCGCCTGGGCATGGATGAAAAACACCTTGTCGCCGAACACCCGCGCCTCGCCGGGCGGCAGGCCCGCCGGGTCGCAGCCGGCGGCGACGAGATTTTTCTCTTCAAGGGGCACGCCGGGAAAGCCGCGCCCGGCGTCGGACGCGACCGCGCCAGCGGTCTTGACGAAAAGGGCCATGTAAAAGCCCTGCGCCGCCGAGGCCCTGCTGTCCACGCGCAACACCCCGGACACGTCCGCGCGGGCCGGAGCCTCGAACACGAATCCGGCCGGCGGATCGAGCGGCACGGGGGCCAGGGGCAGTTCGTCCAGGGCGAAGCGCGTCTGGTCCTCGTTTTCCGCCACGTTGGTCGTACAGGTGGAATAGAGCAGCCGTCCGCCCGGGGCGAGCAGCCGCGCCGCCGTGGCCAAGAGCTTGCGCTGGAGCGCGACCAGGGGCGCGACCTTGTCCCCGGCCCAGATCTTCGCTGCCTGGGGGTTCTTGTCCAGGGTGCCCCAGCCGCTGCACGGCGGGTCGAGCAGAATGTGGCTGAAAAAGCCTTCCGGGAAATACGGCTCCAGGTCCGTGCTCGCGCAGGTGGCGGCATTGGCGAGGCTTTCGCGGAAAAGCGTCTGGCGCAGCGTCGCGAGCCTGTCCGGCGACGGCTCGTTGCCGAGCACGAAACCCTCCCTCCCCACGAGCTGGGCGAGAAACCCGGTCTTGCCGCCGGGCGCGGCGCACATGTCGAGCACCCGCGCCCCGGTCGGCGGGTCGAGCAGCAGCGGCGGCAGCATGGACGAGCGGTCCTGGATGTGGATGTAGCCGAAACGCGCGGCAAGCGAGCTCCCGAGCGGCACGGGCTCGGCCACGACCTTGCGGCACCACGGGGAAAAGGGCTCGGGCGCGAAGGTGTGGCCCGTGGCGGCGAGCAGGTCCTCGACGCGTTCGCGGTCCCCGGGCGCGCAGACCAGGCGGAAGGAACGCCCGCCGGACCGCACGCCCGCATCGGGTGATGCGGACGACTCGGGCGACTCGGGCGCAGTGGCGGCGGGACCGGAAACGCCTGGCATGGCGTGGGTGTCGCGGGAAACAGGTCGGCGTTGTGCGGGGCGCTGCGGCATGCCCGAACCTACAGCGGCGCGGCGGCGTTGAAAAGCCCCGCCGGGGCCATGTCCCCTTGCAAAAGTGCCGCCCGCCGCCTATGCAGGGTCCGCCAAACACGCGCAAAGGAGCCCCTATGGATTTTCACGCGCATCTGATCGATTTCGTACTGCACGTCGACAAATATTTGAACGCCCTCGCCGCGGAGTACGGCGTCTGGACCTACCTGATCCTGTTTACGATCATCTTCTGCGAGACCGGGCTCGTGGTCACGCCGTTTCTGCCCGGCGATTCGCTGCTCTTCGCCACGGGCGCGCTGTGCGGCGGCGGCGTGCTCGACCCCAACCTCATCTTCATCCTGCTCGTTTCCGCGGCGTTTCTCGGCGACAACGTCAACTACTGGATCGGCAGGCGCGTGGGGCCGGCGGTGTTCGAGCGCGAAAAGACGCGCTTTTTCAAGAAGGAATACCTGATGCGCGCCCACGCCTTCTACGAGCGCCACGGCGGCAAGACCGTGATCATCGCCCGGTTCGTGCCCATCGTGCGCACGTTCTCGCCGTTCGTGGCCGGCATCGCCCACATGACCTACGCCAAGTTCCTGGCCTACAGCGTGACCGGCGCGGTCGTCTGGGTCGGCATCTTCGTCTACGCCGGCTACTTCTTCGGCAACATGCCGTTTATCAAGCGCAATTTCAGCGTGGTCATCGTGGCCATCATCATCATCTCGGTGCTGCCCGGGGTGATCGAATACCTGCGCCACCGCCGCGCCGCCGCCAAGGTCGAGGAGTAGGCGGAGGGAGAGGGGAAGGGGAGAAGAATGCCTCCGGCGGGGGGGGGGGGGGGGGGGGGGGGGGGGGGGGGGGGGGGGGGGGGGGGGGGGGGGGGGGGGGGGGGGGGGGGGGGGGGGGGGGGGGGGGGGGGGGGGGGGGGGGGGGGGGG
>JAEWPX010000021.1 GCA_023399375.1 Pseudomonadota bacterium
GTATGCAGACCATCAATCTCACCCGCGACTACGACGGCGATTTCGTTCACAGGGTGGAGGAAGAGTCCGGGCAGAACGTCAGCCTGTGCTACCAGTGCGGGAACTGCACGGCCGGCTGCCCGTACACCTTCGCCTACGATATCCCCGTCAGCCAGATCATGCGCCTGGTCCAGGCAGGGCAGAAAAAGACCGTGCTGTCGTCGAAGTCCATCTGGCTTTGCGCCACATGCGAGTCGTGCACGACCCGCTGCCCCAACAATATCGACGTGGCCTGCGTGATGGACGTGCTGCGCCACATGGCGCGCCGCGAAGGCCTGGCCGCCGTGCCGCAGGTCAAGACCTTCTGGGACAGCTTTCTGGATTCGGTCAAAGCCCACGGCCGCGTTTTCGAGCTCGGGCTCACCGTCAACTACGTCATGCGCACCGGTCGTTTCTGGACCGACCTTGACCTCGGGCCGAAAATCTTCCCCAAGGGCAAGCTCTCCATGAAGCCCCACGAGATCGCGGGCAAGGAGCACGTGGCCCGCATCTTCGAGCGTTTCGAGAGGGAGTCCAACTCATGAGCGAAGCGATTGCCTACTACCCGGGCTGCTCGGGCCTGGGCACGTCCAAGGAATACGACGCCTCCACCCGGGCCGTGTGCCGGGCGCTGGGGCTGTCCCTGGTGGACATCCCGGACTGGAGCTGCTGCGGCTCCACACCGGCCCACACCAAGGACCACGTGCTCTCCGCCGCCCTGTCCGCCCGCAACCTCCAGCTCGTGGCCGGCATGGGCATCGGCGCCGCCGCCACCCCCTGTCCGAGCTGCCTGACCAACCTGCGCACGGCCAACCACCGCATGGAAGCGCCGGCCATGGCCGAAAAGGTCAACAAGCTCCTCGACGATCCCTACGCCGGCGGCGTGGAAGCCATTTCCATCCTCCAGGCCCTGGTCGAAAAGATCGGCCTCGACGCCATGAAGGCCGCGGTGCGCACGCCGCTGGCCGGCCTCAAGGTCGCCTGCTACTACGGCTGCATCATGAACCGGCCGCCCGAGCTCATGGCCTTCGACGACTGCGAGAACCCCATGGCCATGGACAACGTGCTCGCGGCCATGGGCGCGACCATCCTGCCCTTCCCGCTCAAGGTCGAGTGCTGCGGCGCCTCCTACGGCATCCCGCGCCAGGACATCGTGGCCAGGCTCACGGGCAAGCTCCTGGATGCGGCGCGCTCCATCGGCGCGGACGTCGTGGCCGTGGCCTGCCCCCTGTGCCAGATGAACCTCGATCTGCGCCAGGGACAGGTGAACAGGGCCCTGGGGACCAATTTCCGCATCCCCGTGGCCTATTTCACCCAGCTCATGGGCGTGGCCCTCAATATCGCGGACGCGGAACTCGGCTTCGACAAGCTGTGCATCGACCCGAGGCCCGTCCTCAACAAGGCCCTCTCGGGCGCGGACACCCAGGCGAAGGGAGCGTAGGCCATGCGAATCGGCGTTTTCATCTGCCACTGCGGCAGCAACATCGAAGGCACGGTGGATACCGCGGCCGTGGCCAAGGCCTCCCTGGAGTTCCCCGAGGTCGTGTACGCCACGGACACCATGTACGCCTGCTCGGAACCCGGCCAGGACGGCATCATCCAGGCCATCAAGGACAAAAACCTCACCGGCGTGGTGGTGGCCTCCTGCACCCCGCGCATGCACGAGCCCACCTTCCGTCGGGCCGTGGAGCGCGCCGGGCTCAACCGCTACATGTTCGAAATGGCCAACATCCGGGAGCACGTCTCCTGGATCGGCAAGGACCGCGAGGCCAACACCAACAAGGCCCTGGACCTCGTGCGCATCGCCGCGGAAAAGCTGCGCCGCGACGCGCCGCTGGCTCCGAGCAAGTTCTCCATCAACAAGCGCGTGATGATCATCGGCGGCGGCGTGGCCGGCATCCAGGCCGCGCTCGACTGCGCCGACGGCGGCCTGCAGGTCGTGCTCGTCGAACGCGAATCCTCCATCGGCGGCAAGATGGCCAAGCTCGACAAGACCTTCCCCACGGTCGACTGCTCGAGCTGCATCCTCGGCCCCAAGATGGTGGACGTGGCCCAGCACCCCAACATCACCCTGCACGCCTACTCCGAAGTCGATTCCATCGGCGGTTACGTGGGCAACTTCCAGGTGCAGGTGAAGAAAAAGGCCACCTACGTCGACTGGGAACTGTGCACCGGCTGCGGCGCCTGCACGGAGAAGTGCCCGAGCAAGAAGAACCCCGACCGGTTCAACGAAAAGATCGGGCCCACCACCTCCATCAACATCCCCTTTCCCCAGGCCATCCCGAAAAAGGCGGTCATCGACCCGACGACCTGCCGCCAGTTCGTCAAGGGCAAGTGCGGCGTGTGCGCCAAGGTCTGCCCGACCGGGGCCATCAAGTACGACATGGCCGACGAGATCGTGAGCGAGGACGTGGGCGCCATCATCGCGGCCACGGGCTACGACCTCTTCGACATCAGCAAGGTGAGCGAATACGGCGGCGGGCGCTACCCCGACGTCATCACGGGCCTGCAGTACGAACGGCTGCTCTCGGCCTCCGGCCCCACGGGCGGGCACATCAAGCGCCCCTCCGACGGCAAGGAGCCGAAGAACATCGTCTTCATCCAGTGCGTGGGCTCGCGCGACAAGTCCCTGGACCGCCCCTACTGCTCTGGCTTTTGCTGCATGTACACGGCCAAGCAGGCGATTCTGACCAAGGACCACATCCCGGATTCCCAGTCCTACGTCTTCTACATGGACATCCGCTCGCCGGGCAAAATGTACGACGAGTTCACCCGCCGGGCCATGGAAGAGTACGGCGCGCGTTACATCCGCGGCCGCGTGGCCATGGTCTACCCGAAGGACGGCAAGATGATCGTGCGCGGCGCGGACACGCTGGCCGGCACGCAGGTCGAGGTCGAGGCCGATCTCGTGGTCCTGGCCGCCGGCGCGGAAGCCGCCAAGGGCGCGCCCCAGCTCGCCGAGAAGCTGCGCATCTCCTACGACAAGTACGGCTTCTTCATGGAGAGCCACCCCAAGCTCAAGCCCGTGGAGACCAACACCGCCGGCGTCTACCTGGCCGGCTCCTGCCAGGGCCCCAAGGACATTCCCCAGTCCGTGGGCCAGGGCAGCGCCGCCGCGGCCAAGGTGCTCGCACTGTTCTCCAAGGACATGCTGGAGAGCGACCCGCAGATCTCGCGCGTGGACATCAAGCGCTGCGTGGGCTGCGGCAAGTGCATCATCACCTGCCCGTTCAAGGCCATCAAGGAAGTGGAGTTCAGGGGCCAGAAAAAGGCCGAGGTCATCGAGACGGTCTGCCAGGGTTGCGGCCTGTGCACCTCGACCTGTCCCCAGGGCGCCATCCAGCTGTCGCACTTCACGGACAACCAAATCCTCGCGGAGGTCAACGCCTTATGCCAGTCCTGACCGGCAAGGAACTGCGTATCGTCGGATTTCTTTGCAACTGGTGCTCCTACGGCGGCGCGGACACGGCGGGCGTCGGACGGTTTGGCCAACCCACGGACCTGCGCATCATCCGCGTCCCGTGCTCCGGCCGCATTGATCCGCTTTTCATCGCCAAGACGCTGCTGAACGGCGCCGACGGCGTGCTCGTCTCCGGCTGCCATCCCCGCGACTGCCACTACGCCGAAGGCAACTTCTACGCCCGGCGTCGT
Source organism: Pseudomonadota bacterium (assembly GCA_023399375.1). Classification (GTDB taxonomy): domain Bacteria; phylum Desulfobacterota; class Desulfovibrionia; order Desulfovibrionales; family Desulfovibrionaceae; genus Solidesulfovibrio. The sequence goes on from JAEWPX010000021.1 coordinate 3,670, forward strand.
CTGGAAGTGCTCAAGCGCTTCCTGCCCATCCTCGGCATCGACCCGGGCCGTTTCGACTATACCTGGGTTTCCGCCTCGGAAGGACAGCGCTGGCAGAAGGTGGTGACGGTTTTCACCGAACAGATTCACGCCCTGGGCCCCGCGCCGCGCTTCGACGCCGTTTCGGCGGAGATGCTGGCCAAGGTCGCCGCCGGGGCGCTCGGCCAAGGAGGCAACCGTGTCGCGGCTTGACGAGCTCAAAACCCGCATCAAGGAGGCCCTGCCCGGCCTTGATTGCGTCATCGGCTGGCAGAAGGGCTTCGATTCCCTCCACAACACGCCGCTTTTCATGCGCGGCGACGCGGACGTGGACAGGCTCGAATGGGGGCCGCTCAACGTCCACAACCCCGCCGTCTACCTGCCCTCCTTCCGGGGCAAGAAGGTCGGCATCGTGGTCAAGGGCTGCGATTCCCGTTCGGTGGTGGAGCTGCTCCAGGAAAACCTCATCGACCGCGGCGACGTGGTCATCTTCGGCATGCCCTGCGAGGGCGTGATCGACCTGTCCAAGGTCAAGGCCAGGCTCACCGCGGCCGGCGCGACCGTCGGCAAGGTCACGGCCGTGTCCGAGGACGGCAAGACCGTGTCCGTCACGGCCGACGGCCAGACCGTCGCCATGCCCCTGGCCGAGGTCCGCGCCGACAAGTGCGGCCGCTGCCAGTTCCCCAACGCGGTGCTGGCCGACACCTACGTGGGCGATCCCATCGCCCCGACCGCGCCGGCGACGCCCGTGGACGCCGACCTGGCCGCGCTCGACGCCATGAGCGTGCCCGAGCGCATGGCCTTCTGGCGCTACCACATGGAGCGCTGCATCCGCTGCTACGCCTGCCGCAACGCCTGCCCCATGTGCGTGTGCCGCGACCACTGCATCGCCCAGAGCCGCGAGCCGCACTGGCTGACCCAGGAAGACACTGCCACGGAAAAGCTCATGTTCCAGGTCGTGCACGCCCTGCACCTCGCCGGGCGCTGCACGGAATGCGGCGAATGCCAGCGGGCCTGCCCCATGGATATCCCGATCCTGGCCCTCAAGAAGCACTTGAACCGTACCATCCACGATCTGTTCGCCTACCAGGCCGGCACCGATCCGCAAGCGATCCCGCCGCTGTTGCAATTCAAGGTCGAGGAAGACAACATCAAGGAGCGTAGCTGGTAATGGCCGCTGTCAAATATATCGCGAGCGAAAAGCTCCCCGATTGGCTCAAGTCCCTGGCCGAGAAAAGCCGGGTGCTCGTCCCTGTCGCGGAAGGCGGCGGCGTGGTGTTCCGGCCCTATGCGCCGGGCTGCCAGCCCGTCTTCGGCTCGGATGCGACGGCTCCGCCCAAGTCGGCCATCTTCCCGGCCTGCCAGGAACTGTTCCGCTACGAGCAGGGCAAGGACGCGGAAGACCCGGGCAAACCCACCCTCGCCCTGATCCCGAACACAGCGGCCGAACCGACCGTGGTCTTCGGCGCGAAGCCCTGCGGCGCGCGCGGTTTCCTGATCTTCGACCGCGTCTACATGGGCAAGAAGTACCCCGATCCCTATTACATCGCCGCGCGCGAAGCCACGGTCTTCGTGACCATGGCCTGCTCGACCGCGAACGTGGAAAACACCTGCTTCTGCAACTGGGTCGGTTCCGGCCCGGCGGACGGAGCGGGTTCGGACGTGCTGCTGACCCCGGTGGCCGGCGGCTACACGGTCGAAGCGGTCAGCGACAAGGGCGCGGCGCTGCTCGAGAGCCCGGTCCTTACCGACGGCGCGGCCAAGGCCGAGGAAGCCGCGGCGGTTACGGCCGCGGCCCAGGAAGCCCTGGGCGAGGCCCCGGACATCAGCACCTCCAAGGAAGCGTTGCTGGCCGCTTTCGACGACATGAACTTCTGGCGCGACCAGTCGGACAAATGCGTGAGCTGCGGGGCCTGCACCTACCTGTGCCCGACCTGCTACTGCTTCACCATCACCGACGAGCCGGCCGGCATGTCGGGACGGCGCATGCGTTCCTGGGACGCCTGCATGCACTTCCAGTTCACCCTGGAAGCCTCGGGCCACAACCCCCGGCCGACCAAGGCCCATCGCCTGAAAAACCGCGTGGGGCATAAGTTCAGCTATTATCCGACCCTGCATGACGGGCTCATCGCCTGCTGCGGCTGCGGCCGGTGCATCAAGAGTTGCCCGGTCTCCGTGGACATCCGCGAGATCGTGCAAAACGCCGTGGCCAGGGCCAAGGGCTAGGGGGCACAACCATGACCGATCCGTTCAATCCGTATCTTCCGGAAGTGGCCACCATCCTGGAGACCGTCCAGGAGACCCACAACATCAAGACCTTCCGGGTGCGTTTCGACGACGAGGCCAAGATGGCCGCGTTTACGTTCGAGCCCGGCCAGGTGGGCCAGCTGTCCGCCCCGGGCATCGGCGAATCCACCTTCGTCATCAATTCGCCCCCCACGCGCATGGACTACCTCCAGTTCTCTGTCATGCGCGCCGGCGAGGTGACCGCGCGCCTGCACGGCCTGGACGCCGGCGACAAGGTCGGCGTGCGCGCGCCGCTCGGCAAGCCGTTCCCCTACAACGACATGAAGGGCAAGGACATCGTGTTCGTCGGCGGCGGCATCGGCATGGCCCCGCTGCGCACGCTGTTCCTCTACATGCTCGACAACCGGGCCGACTACGGCGACATCACGCTCCTTTACGGCGCGCGCTCGCCGGCGGACATGGCCTTCTCGGCCGAACTGCCCGAGTGGACTTCGCGCAAGGACGTGAAAACCACGCTCACCATCGACCGCGAGGCCGACGGTTGGGAGCACAAGGTGGGCCTTATTCCCAACGTGCTGCTCGAGCTTGCGCCGTCGCCGAAAAACTGCGTGGCCATCACCTGCGGCCCGCCGATCATGATCAAGTTCACCCTGGAAGCGCTCAAAAAGCTCGAATTCCAGGACGAGCAGATCTTCACCACGCTGGAAAAACGCATGAAATGCGGCATCGGCATCTGCGGCCGCTGCAACATCGGCTCGAGCTACGTCTGCGTGGACGGGCCGGTGTATTCGTACGCCCAGCTCAAGGCCCTGCCCAACGAACTGTAAACGGCACGGCCGACGCGGCGTACGCGACGGAAAGACATGGGGGGTTATAAGCCGCCCCTCGCCCGGGGGGTCCGGGGGGGATGATCCCCCCCGGCCGCCGGAGGCCTCTTAAAAGGAGACGCACATGGCACGCTTTTTCAGCGCCAGCGATATCGTGGGCACCGCCATCGAAATCGAACGGCGGGGCCGCAACGTCTACAGCAAGGCGGCCTCGGCCGCGACCAATCCGGACGTCAAAAGCTTCCTCGAGTTCTTCGCCGGCGAGGAAGCCCGCCACCAGTCCATCTTCGAGGCCATGGCCGGACGCATCGCCAAGATCGAGATCCCGGCCGGCAGCGACGAAGAGGAATACATGGACTATGTCCAGGCCCTGCTCGATTCCCACGCGCTTTTCTGCGGCGGGGCTCCCGAGAAGGATCTGGCCGACGCGTCCGACGCCGTGGCGGCCATCGAGCTGGCCAGCCGGTTCGAGAAGGACACCATCCTCTACTTCCGTGAGATGATGGACCTTCTGCCGGCGGCGGAGTCCGACATCGTCAAGCAGTGTCTCGACGAGGAACGCGGCCATCTGCGGCAGCTTCGCGGCATGCTGGCCACGTTGCAGAAAAAGGCCTAACGCGCGACCGCGGCGGGCCGTCCCCTGTTGCGGCGGCCCGCCTTTTTCCACCGCCGTGCGCGCCGGGCGCGGCCCGGGGCCTGCGGCACGAGGCAGGGGGGAGCTCCCATGTATCACGACGAAATCGCTTTCGACGCCATGCCCCTGGCCAACCCTTTCGACGCCGAGGCGCGACCCGGCCCGGCCGAAGCCCTGGAAGAGGGGTTCGCCGACCGCCTGGCCGGCCTCGTGCTGGCCTCGGACCTCTTTTCCGCACGCAATCCCGGTCCCCGGACCCGGCTCGAGGAAGTGCCCGTGGCTTCCTGCTGGGACGGCGCGACCATCCGTTTCTGCGGCGAACGCCTTGACCAGGACGACCTGGACGCGTTCCTCGGCTGCGTGTTGCTCGCTTTTCGCGAATCCGGCCGTACGGGCGCGGCGCGTTTCCGCCTGCGCGACCTCACGCGTCTGATCCGCCCCAAGGGGCGGCGCTTCGACGCCAGAAGACTCGAGCGTTCGCTGTGGCGGCTGGCCAGCGCCCGCATCGAGATCGAGGAGGAAGCCGGCTGCGTGCGCATGCAAGCGCGGCTTCTCCACACCCTGCTGTGCGACCGCACTGCCGGCATCTGCGCCCTGGACGTGAGCCCGCGCCTCATGCAGGGGCTGCGCAGCGCCCAGGCCGTGGAACGCCTGCTCGCCGCGCGCGCGCCGCTTGGCTCCGCCGCGTTTCCCCGCTGGCTCGCGGCCCTGCTGCTCCACGGCCCGGCCACCCAGCGCCTGGACATGACCGCCCTGCGCCGTCTGTCCGGACTTACGCGCCAGCCCATGCCGGCCTTCCGCGTACGGGCCATCGCCGCCTTGCAGGATTTTCTGGACCTCGGCTATCTTGCCGCCATCGAGCCGGCCGGACCGGACAGACTCGTGGCCAAGCGCCCCGTGGCCCGGGGCGAGGAGCCGGCCTGCCTGCTTCTGTCCTGATCCTTCGTGCGCCTATGGACGGCATCATGGCTTCCCAGGAAAACAAGGAGCACCCGGGACAGGGCGCGTCGCCGCAGCCGTTGCAGATCGCAAGCCTCGTGGCGACGTTTCCGCGCACGCTGCCGTTGCGTCGCCTGCCCCTGGACGTGGCCCGAGACGGCCGCGAATCCTTCCGGATGCCCTCCAGGCTGCGGGCCTGCCCCTATCCCCGCGTCCCGGCCTATCTCCCGCCCGAGGCGTCGTCGCACCCGACGACGCTCGAGGACCTCATCGGCATCGAACACAGCAAGCTCGGCTTCTACCAGGAACTGCGCCAGAAGGTGCAGGAGCTGCGCGAGGCCCACGAAGAATCGGAACTGCGCCGCCAGGAGATCGCGGCCATCCTCGACGGCATCACCGACATCATGATGGTGCTCACCAAGGATTTGCGCATCATCTCGGTCAACCACGTCTTCCACGAACTGTTTAGCGTGCCGCGCCCCGAAGGCCAGCACTGCTACAAGCTCTTTCGCGACGCCGACCGGCCCTGTCCCGAGTGTCCGGCGCACAGATCGTTCAAGTCCAACGCCGTATGCCGCTGCGTGGGCAACTTCAAGATCGGCGGCGTGACGCGGCAGTTCGAAATGGTGGCCTCGCCCATCCACAACCCCGACAGCCCCGAATCACGCATCCTCATCTTCAAGCGCGACGTGACCCTGGAGCAGGAGTACCAGGCCAAGTACTACCAGGCCGAGAAGATGGCCACCATCGGCATGCTCGCCGCGGGCGTGGCCCACGAGATCAACAATCCCCTGACCGCGGTCTACGGCCTGGCCGAGGGTATCCGCCGCCGCCTGCCCGTCATCCGTGCCGCCGTGGAGGACGACCTCTACGCCGACGTCTCGGAATACACCGAGACCATCCTCATGGAATGCCGGCGCTGCCGCGACATCGTGCGCTCCATGCTCTCGTTCTCCCGTCCGCATACGTTGGCTTTCTCACCCGTGTGCCTCAACGAAGTGGTCACCGACACGCTCAGCATCCTGCGCAGCCGCCTGGACAATCGCGCGAAAAACGGCCTGACCCTTACGGTCAACCTCTACGAAGACCTGCCCACGGTCCCCGGCGACGAGGCGCAGCTCAAGCAGGTGCTGCTCAACATCCTGGCCAACTCCATGGACGCCATCAAGGGCGAGGGCGAGATCACCATTACCACGCACCCGGAGAACGACAACACCGTCAACCTGTCCGTGGAAGACACCGGCTGCGGCATTTCGCCCGAAAACATGGACAAGCTCTTCAGTCCCTTTTTCACCACCAAGCCCGTGGGGCAGGGCATCGGCATCAACCTCGCCGCATGCTACAGCATCGTGCGCGAACACCACGGCGTCATCGAGGTGGCCAGCGAGGTGGGCCTCGGCACGCACTTCACCGTGAAACTTCCCCTGGACAGCGGCACTACCCGTGAATAGCCCTTACTGCGTCCTCGTCGTCGACGACGAACCCTCCATCGGCAAGCTCCTGCTCAAGGAACTCACGACGCCGGCCCGCACCGTCCACGTCGCCTCGTGCGCCCGCGAGGCGCGGGAACTGCTCGCGAAAAACGAATATGAGGTGGCGGTCCTCGACATCCGCCTGCCCGACGCCAACGGCATCGAGCTCATGGTGGAGCTGCGCACCAAGCAGGAGGATCTGGAGACGATCCTGGTCACGGGCCACGGCGCCATCGACACCGCGGTCGAGGCCATGAAGCTCGGGGCCTTCGACTATGTGACAAAGCCGTTCAACCTGGCCGAGCTCGAACTGCTCATCGAACGGGCCTACCAGCGCACGTTCTTGCGCCGGGAAAACCGGCGGCTGCGCCATTTCCAGGGCCAGAACCCGCCGGTCAAGCTCATCGGCAACTCCCCGGCCATCAAGCAGGTGCGCTACCTCATCGAGAAGGTCGCGCCGACCGAAGTGCCGGTGCTCATCACCGGCGAATCCGGCGCGGGCAAGGAAGTCGCGGCCCACCTCATCCAGTCGCTGTCCAAACGCGCGGACAAGCCCTTTTTCATCAAGAACTGCGCGACGCTGCAAAAGGAGCTGGCGCGAAGCGAACTGTTCGGCCACCTGCGCGGCTCGTTCACCGGGGCGGTGGAAAACAGCGAAGGCTTCATGGCCTTCGCCAACAAGGGGACGCTCTTTCTCGACGAGATCGGCGAGCTGCCGATCGAGGTCCAGGCGGCGCTTTTGCGCGTGCTCGAAAACAAGACCTACCGCCGCGTGGGCGAGAAAGAGGAACGCCGCGCCGACATCCGGCTCCTTTTCGCCACCAACCGCGAACTCGTGCGCGAAGTGGCCGAGGGGCGCTTCCACGAGGCGCTGTTCCACCGCATCAACGTCTTTAACATCGAGATGCCTTCCCTGCGCGAGCGCCGCGAGGACATCCCGCTGCTCGTGGAATTCTTTCTTTCGCGCCTGACCGCCGGCCAGGCCCCGTACCGCATTTCGGACCGGGCCATGAAGTGCCTGACGGGCTACGACTGGCCGGGCAACGTGCGCGAACTGCGCAACGTCATGGAGCGCTCGATCATCCTGTCCGAAAACAATCTCATCACCGAGCACGCCCTGCCGCGCGAGTTCCTGGAGCCGGCCCGCGCCGAGGAGGAGATCCTGACGCTCGAGGCCAAGGAAAAGGAACACATCGCCAAAGTGCTCAACTTCTACGACAACAACCGCTCGCTCGCGGCCGAGGCGCTCGGCATCTGCCGCAAGACGCTCTACCGCAAGATCCGGCAGTACAATCTCTTCTAGCCCGTGGCCGGCCGGGCGACGCCCCTCGCCCGGTCTCGCGCCGCCGGCGGCCGCCGGCCGGGGGCCCTCCCTGCCTTCCCGGCCGGCAGGGCCGCATGCCCTCCCGTTCCCCGCCGCGGCGATCGCTCCCGCGCATCCTCCCTTGCTTTGGGAAAGAGGCCTCCCCTGTCCTTATTCCCGAAAAATCAGCTTGTAGATCGCATTAACGCGTGCTTCGCGCGGGCTCGCGCCGGTGCGGCAAGCCTGGCCCCCCGTGCTTGTGCACATTCGCTTTTCCGCGCCTGACGCTTCCAATCGTCCTCAAGTTATATTTACTATAACATAGATGTTGCAGCTGTTTTCTTTATGTTTGCATTAGCATTGCTATAGCCAGCATGCGATTTCCGAAGGCGATGACGACTTTTGACCCATTTTCCGGGGCCAAGTGGATCAAAATTTCTTTCCTTAATATTTTCACATTATTCTAGCGTGTTAACATAAAAACACTCCCTTATGCCGTCTTTGACAAACTGTCAGCGTGTCACACTGGCTGCAATTCTTGCGTGATACTGTGTCGCCAGCGCCCGGGATGCCGTGTTTTCCTGGTGTCTTTACTTGGCCTGCTTCTTGCTGCGTTTCTTTACCATATGTCAGGCACAGCGTTTCAAACAAGCAGTGACGCCGTATCGCAGGCAATCCTTCCACAGCTGCCGAGGCGCATGGCGCATGCGGAACGCACAAAAACTATGTTTAGCATAACATATCAAAGCAGCGCATGCGCCGTCCGCGTACAGGGGAAGCGGGTTACCGTGGCCATGCACGCTTGCCGGAACGATGTTCCATGGTCACGGAAGCAAAAAAATCGTGACTCTAGAAATTCCCGTCCCGCCCGGGCTCTGGCGATCCCAGCCGCGCCGCGCGGGAGACACCGCTAAGGAGCAGTCCATGCGCAGCGTTCCCGTCGAAGAAGCCAAAGGCATGGTCCTTTGCCACGACATCACCCGCATCGTCCCGGGCGAGGGCAAGGGGCCGGCGTTCCGCAAGGGGCACGTCATCGCCGCCGAGGACATCCCCACCCTGCTGCGCCTGGGCAAGGAACATATTTACGTCTGGGATCTCGCAGAGGGCCTCGTGCACGAGGACGACGCCGCCGCGCGCATCGCCAAGGCCGTGGCCGGCCAGGGCACGACCCTGACCCAGCCCTGCGAAGGCCGCATCAATCTCCTGGCCGACCGGCGCGGCCTGCTCAAGATCGACACCGAAGCGCTTTTCCGCCTCAACTCCATCGACGAAGTGACCATCGCCACCATCCACGGCGACGCGGTCGTTTCCCCCGGGCAGATGCTGGCCGGCACGCGGGTGGTGCCCCTGGTGGTCGCCAAGGAACGGCTGGAGGCGGTGGAGGCGGTCACGGCCGAAACCGGCCCGGTAGTGTCCGTGCTGCCTTTCCGGCCGCTTCGCGTAGGCGTGGTGACCACCGGCGGCGAGGTTTACCACGGCCGCATCGAGGACAAGTTCGGGCCGGTGCTGCGCCGCAAGTTCGATGCGCTCGGCTGCCAGGTCTTCCGCCAGGTCATCGTGCCCGACGACCGGGACATGACCGTGCGGGCCATCCGCCAGCTTTTGGCCGAAGGCGCGGAGATGATCGCGGTCACGGGCGGCATGTCCGTCGATCCCGACGACCTCTCCCCCTCTTCGATCCGGGCCGCCGGCGGCGAAGTCGTGACCTACGGCTCGCCCACCTTCCCGGGGGCCATGTTCATGCTTGCCTACATCGGCGAAACGCCCGTCGTCGGCCTGCCCGGCTGCGTCATGTACCACAAGGCCAGCATCTTCGACCTGACGGTGCCGCGTCTGGTGGCCGGCGAGCGGCTCTCCAAGCCCGACATCGTGGCGATGGGGCACGGCGGGCTTTGCGCCATGTGTCCGGAATGCCGGTATCCGCTGTGCGGATTCGGCAAGAATTAGGCGTATCGCGGCCGACGGTCGCTGTCTGGGGAACATCCGCGCGAGGGCGATCACAGGAGGCGCGCCGGGTCACGACCCCGAAGCGGCGTCCCGCGTCGGTGAAAAAGGGAATCCTCTAACCAGAGCACGGAGACACGCATGGAAATTGCAAAAAAAGCGGAAAAAATCTGGGTCGTGAATGGCATTGAGCGCAAGCTCATCGTCGATCCCGACGCCTTCCTGTCCGAAGTGCTGCGCGAGCAGATGCATCTGGTCGGCACCAAGGTCGGCTGCGGCAAGGGCCAGTGCGGCGCCTGCTCCGTCATACTCGACGGCAAGGTCGTGCGCGCCTGCATCACCAAGGTCCGCCGCATCGAAAACTACGCCAACATCACCACGATCGAAGGTCTGGGCACCCCCAAGAACCTGCACCCGCTGCAGGTGGCCTGGGTGGTCAACGGCGCGGCCCAGTGCGGCTTCTGCACCCCGGGCTTCATCATGTCCGCCAAGGGCCTGCTGGACGAGAATCCCAAGCCCACCCGCGAGCAGGTGCGCGACTGGTTCCAGAAGCACAAGAACGTGTGCCGCTGCACCGGCTACATTCCGCTGGTCGACTCCGTCATGGACGCCGCCAAGGTGCTGCGCGGCGAGATGACCCTCGACATCAACCACAACTTCCCGGCCGACGGCAACATCTTCAACTCCCGTGCGCCGCGTCCCTCCGGCGTGGCCAAGGTCACCGGCCAGTGGGCCTTCGGCGACGACCAGAAGCTCCAGCTTCCGGCCGACACCCTGCACCTGGCCATCGTCGAAGCCCGCGTGTCCCACGCCAACATCAAGGGCATCGACGTCTCCGAAGCCCTCAAGGTGGAAGGCGTCCACAGCGTCATCACCGCCAAGGACGTCAAGGGCAAGAACCGCATCACCGGCCTGATCACCTTCCCCACCAACAAGGGTGACGGTTGGGATCGTCCGATCCTGTGCGACGAGAAGGTCTTCCAGTACGGCGACGCCATCGCCCTGGTCGCCGCCACTTCCGAAAAGATCGCCCGCGCCGCCGCCGAGCTGGTCAAGGTCGATCTGGAAGTCCTGCCGGCCTACATGAACGCCCCGGCGGCCATGGCCGAAGACGCCATCGAGATCCACCCCGGCACCCCCAACACCTACTACAAGCAGGGCCTGGTCAAGGGCGACGATCCCGCGCCCTTCTTCAGCAGCGCCGACTGCGTGGTGGCCGAAGGCAGCTACTACACCCAGCGCCAGCCGCACTTGCCCATCGAGCCTGACGTCGGCTACGCCATGTACGACGAGGACGGCATCCTGCGCATCTACTCCAAGTCCATCGGCCTGTACCTGCACCTGTACATGATCGCCCCGGGCCTCGGCGTCGAGCCGGACAAGATCGCGCTGATCCAGCTGCCCACCGGCGGCACCTTCGGCTACAAGTTCAGCCCGACCATGGAAGCCCTCGTCGGCGCGGCCACCATGGCCACCGGCCGTCCCTGCCACCTGCACTACAACTACGCGCAGCAGCAGTACTACACCGGCAAGCGCTCCCCGTTCTGGACCACCGGCAAGGTGGCCGCCGACAAGAAGACCGGCAAGATCAAGGGCACCCAGCACGAGTGGATCTGCGACCACGGTCCCTACTCCGAGTTCGGCGACCTCCTGACCCTGCGCGGCGCCCAGTACTTCATGGCCGGCTACGGCATCCCGAACATGCGCGCCGTGGGCTACTGCGTGTGCACCAACCACGGTTGGGGTTCGGCCTTCCGCGGCTACGGCTCGCCGGAGATCATGTTCCCCTCCGAAGTCCTGATGGACGAGCTGGCCCTCAAGGGCGGCTGGGATCCGCTGGAACTGCGCTACACGAACTGCTACCGCCCGGGCGACACCACCCCGACCGGACAGGTGCCTGACTCCTTCATGTATCCGGAGATGATCGACATCCTCCGGCCCAAGTACAAGGCTGCCCTGGCCAACGCCAAGCGCCACTCCACCGACACCCTGAAGAAGGGCGTGGGCGTGGCCTTCGGCATCTACGGCGCGGGCCTTGACGGCGCGGACTCCGCCGGCGCCGACGTCGAGCTGAACGCCGACGGCACCATCACCATCTTCAACACCTGGCAGGACCATGGCCAGGGTTCCGACCTCGGCACCCTGTGCTTCGCCCACGAAGCCCTCAAGCCCCTGGGCATCCCGGCCTCCAAGCTGAAGATCTTCCTCAACGACACCAGCAAGTGCCCGAACTCCGGCCCGGCCGGCGGTTCCCGCTCCAACGTCCTCGTCGGCAACGCCATCATCAACGGCTGCACGCAGCTCGTCGACGCCATGCGCAAGCCCGACGGCTCGTTCCGCACCTACGACGAGATGGTGAAAGACGGCCTCAAGACCAAGTACAACGGCACGTGGACCCAGCCGGCCACCGACTGCGACCCGAACACCGGCCAGGGCAACCCGTTCGCCAACTACATGTACGGCCTGTTCATGGCCGAAGTGACCGTGGACACCACCACCGGCAAGACCCAGGTCGACAAGATGACCATGGTGGAAGACATCGGCACCCTGACCAACCGTCAGACCGTCGACGGCCAGAACTGGGGCGGCTTGGCCCAGGGCGTCGGCCTGGCCCTGTCCGAGGACTTCGAGGACATCAAGAAGCACTCGTCGCTCGCCGGCGCTGGCGTGCCCTACATCAAGGACATCCCGGACGTCATGGAGCTGATCTACGTCGACTCGCCGCGTGAACACGGCCCGTTCGGCGGTTCGGGCGTCGGCGAAGTGCCGCTGTGCGGTCCGCACCCGGCCATCATCAACGCCATCGCCAACGCCACCGGCGGCGCGTTCGTCCGTCACCTCCCGGCCTACCCCGAGAAGGTGCTGGCCGCCATCAAGGAGCTTGGCAAGTAACCTTCGGGGTCCTACACTCCGCTAAAAACGAGCAACGGGGCGGGCGCGATGCGCCCGTCCCGTTGTTTCCCACCGGAAGGCATCCATGAATCAGCAGGATCTGCGAGACATCGAGTACCGGTGCATCGAGGAAGAACATCCCACCTGTCAGGCAGCCTGTCCCATTTCCGTGGACGTGCGCTCCTTCATGGGCAAGATGGCCGCGGGCGACGTCGCCGGCGCGCGCAAGGTCCTCGACCGCACCATGCCCCTGCCAAGCGTCCTCGGGCGCATCTGCGATCATCCCTGCGAACTGGCCTGCATCCGGCAAACCGTCGGCGGCGCGCTCGCCGTCGGCGCTCTCGAGCGCGCCTGCGTCATGGCGTCTCCGGCCGGCGGCAAGCCCATGTGCATGCCGTCCAAGGGCAAGACCGTGGCGGCCCTCGGCGGGGACCTGAGTTCCCTCTCCCTCGCCTGGGACCTGGCCAAGAAAGGCTTTGCCGTGACGCTCTACGTCGCCGCGGCTGCTCCCGGCGGCAAGCTCAACGAAATTTCCCCCGACGTTCTGCCGCCCGAGGCCCTGGCCGAAGGCGTCGCCATGCTCGGCCGCATGGGCGTCGTCATAAAGACCGGCCAGACCGTGGACGCCGCGCTTCTCGACACGCTCGCCGCCGCGTGCGACGCCGTCTACGTCGAATGCGCCAGCCGCGACCTGTTCGGCCTCGACCGGGCCGACGTCGATCCCATCACCCTGCAAGGCCCCAAGCCGAACGTCTTCTGCGGCGGCTGGCCCCAGCCCGACGGCACGCGCTCCGTCATCGCCATGGTCGCCGACGGCCGCCGGGCCGCCATGACCATCGACCGCCTCACCGCCGGCGCGAGCCTCACCACGAGCCGCGAAAAGGAAGGCGTCACCAAGACCCGGACCTTCACGAGCCTCAAGGACGTGCCCGCCGTGCCGCGCACCGAGCCCGCCGACCCCGTCGCCGGTTTCGCCCCGGACGCCGCCAAGGCCGAGGCCGCCCGCTGCCTCCAGTGCGACTGCATGGAGTGCGTCAAGGTCTGCGAATTCCTCAAGCACTACAAGGGCTATCCCAAACTCTACGCCCGGCAGATCTACAACAACCTGTCCATCGTCCTCGGCAACCACTACCTCAACCGCATGATCGACTCCTGCACCCTGTGCGGGTTGTGCACCGAGGTTTGCCCCGAAGATTTCTCCATGGCCCAGCTCTGTCTGGATTCGCGCCGCGACATGGTCAAGCGCGGCAAGATGCCGCCTTCGGCCCACGAATTCGCCCTGGAGGACATGGCGTTTTCCAACGGCGAGGATTTCGCCCTCATGCGCAATGAACCCGGCAAGGACCGTTGCGCCCACCTCTTTTTCCCCGGCTGCCAGCTCGGCGGCGAACCAGACAGCCGCATTCCCGAAGCCTACGCCTTCCTGCGCGCCAAGCTCGACGGCGGCGTGGCCCTGTCGCTCGGCTGCTGCGGCGCGCCGGCGCTGTGGGCCGGCCGCGACGCGCTGTTTACGGAGGTCGTGGCCGCCTTCAAGAGCCGGTGGGAGGCCCTCGGCAAGCCGCGCCTCATCACGGCCTGCGCGTCGTGCCTGTCGGTCTTCCGCCAGGCCGCGCCGGACATCCCGGTCGTTTCCCTCTGGGAAGTCCTCGGAAAGGAGACCGGGCTGCCCGCCGCCGCAGGCTACACCCCGGCCGCGCCGGTCGCCGTGCACGACTCCTGCACCTCGCGCCACGACGCCGCCAACCAGGCCGCCATCCGCGCCATCCTGGAAAAGCGCGGCGTGCCCTTCGAGGAGCTGCCGCTCTCCGGTCGCTACACCGAATGTTGCGGCTACGGCGGCCTTGCCGCCAACGCCCACCCGGAACTGGCCAAGGCCATCACCGAACGCCGCGCCGCGGCCTCGGACCGCGACTTCCTGGCCACCTGCGCCATGTGCCGCGACCGCCTGTCCCACGTGGGCAAGCGCGCCTACCACCTGCTCGACATCCTGTTCCCGGGCAAGGATGCCGCCGACCCGGCCACGCGCCCCGATCCCGGCTTTTCCATGCGCCACGAAACCCGCGCCCGCCTGCGCCGCGAACTGCTCGCCACGGTCTGGAACGAGCATGTGGACGCCAAGGCCCCGGTCGGCCCGGATTTCATCGTCAGCCCCGAAGTGCGCGCGCGCATGGAGGCGCGGCACATCCTCGACGACGACGTCAGGCGCGTCCTGGCTCATGCCGAAACGACCAACCGCAAGTTCCTCGACCGCGAAACCGGCCATTTTCTGGCCAGCTTCACGCCCCACCGCGTCACCTACTGGGTGGAATACGTGATGGAAGAGGGCGTCGCCCGCGTGTTCACGGCCTACAGCCACCGCATGAACGTGGTCGGCGTGGGGAAATAGGGCGAGGGGAAGAAAAGAAAAAGATGCCTCCGGCGGCCGGGGGGGATAATCCTCCCCGGACCCCCTTGAAAGGGGGGTGAAAGGGGACAGGAGCCGCGTTGCGGCACGGAGAGATGTTTATGGCTGAATCGCTTGTGTATCTGCCGCAATCCGGCGACTGGACCTGCTGCTCCTGCGGCGATCCGCTCGAACCCCGGGACGCCTCGGTCACCTATCTCGAAGGCGGCTTCACCATCCAGGTGCTCACCTGTCCCAAGTGCAATATGGCGCTTTTGCCCGAGTACGTGGCCGTGGGCAAAATGCTGGAAGTGGAGCAGTTGCTGGAGGACAAGTAGTGTCGGTCGCCGTCGCGCCGTATGCGCGCGCGGATTTCCAAAGCGTGGCCGGCGAGACCTTGCGCCCCGGCGGCCTTGCCCTGACCGCGCGCGCCCTGGCCGCCTGCCGTTTCGCCCCCGGAGCCAAGGTTGTCGATCTCGGTTGCGGGCCGGGCGCGACCCTCGGCCGGCTGGTCGAAGACGGCCTCTGCGCCGTGGGCCTCGATGCGGCGGAAGAATTCCTGGCCCAGGCGGCCCCGCGCGGCCCGGTCGTCCGGGGACGCGCCCAGGAGCTGCCGCTTCGCGACGGCTGCCTGGACGGCGTCTTTTGCGAATGCGTGCTCTCCGCGACCGGCGACGCGCCCGCGACCCTCGCCGCCATCGCCCGCGCGCTGCGCCCGGGCGGGCTGCTCGCCCTCACCGACCTCTACCTGCGCCCCGGCCCGCAGCCGGGCAGCGCCGCCGCCGGCTGCGTGGCCGGGGCCGTCCCGCGCGAGGTCCTGACGCGCCAACTGGAAACCGCCGGCCTCACCCCGCTTTTTTTCGAGGACCACACGAAGCTTTTGACCGAACTGGCCTGCCGTCTGACCATGGCCCTGGGTTCGGCCCAAAGCGTCGTCGCCATGCTTACGGGCCGCGATCCGGCATGTGCCGGCGGACCGCGTCCGCGCCTGGGCTACTGCCTGATCCTGGCCGCCAAGGAGACGCCATGAACCCCGCGATGCTCGAGATCATGCCCCTTGCGGCGAAGAACTACTGTTGCAGCCAGATCCTCATGCTCATGGCGCTGCGCGCCCAGGGGATCGAAAACTGGGAACTCGTGCGCGCCGCATCCGGCGTATGCCACGGCATGGGCGCTTCGGGCCTGACCTGCGGCATCCTGACCGGCGGCTGCCTGGTCCTCGGCCTCTACGTCGGCCGGGGCCGCGAGGAAGAGCTGCAAAACGACAGGGCCGACCTCCTCGTCACCGAATTCGTGGACTGGTTCCGCGACCGCGTGATCCCCGACTACGGCGACATCACCTGCCAGGCCGTGCTCGGCGACGGCAAGCCCGACGTCACCCGTTGCGGCGGCCTGCTCGCCGAGGCCTGGGACCAGATCCTGACCATCCTGAGCGAAGCCGGCATCGACCCGTCGCAGCCCCGGGAGTGACATGACCGCGCCTTCCGGTTCCTTTCCGACCACGAGCCTTTGCCCCGTCTGCCTGCGCCGGGTGCCCGCCCGGCGCGAGTGCGACGGCCCGGACGGCTGGATCATCAAGACCTGTCCCGAACACGGCGAGTTCCGCGCCCGCTTCTGGCACGGCCCGCCGGGACTGACCGGCTGGAACCGGCCCAAGGCGCCGGGCGCGCCGCCGCCCAGGCTTACCGCATCGCGCCAGGGCTGTCCCTACGACTGCGGCCTGTGCCCGGAGCACGGCCAGCGCACCTGCACCGCGCTTTTCGAGATCACCGCCCGCTGCAACCTGCGCTGCCCGGTCTGTTTCGCCACGGCGGGCGAGGCCCCGCCGCCCGATCCTTCCCTCGAGGCCCTTGCCGCGCGATTCGAAGCCATTTTCGCCGCCGTCGGGCCGGTCAACGTCCAGCTTTCCGGCGGCGAACCCACCATGCGCGACGACCTGCCCGAAGTGGTGGCCGCCTGCCGCCGCGCCGGATTCGCCTTCGTGCAGCTCAACACCAACGGGTTGCGCCTGGCGGACGACGCGACGCTGGCTCCGCGCCTGGCCGCGGCCGGGCTCATCTCGGTCTTTTTGCAGTTCGACGGCGACGACGCCGCCTCCCGCACGCTTCGCGGCGCGCCGCTTTTGGACAGAAAGCTCGCCGCCATCGACGCCTGCGTCGCGGCCGGCATCGGCGTGGTCCTGGTGCCGACCATCGCGCCGGGGGTCAACGACGGCCAGCTTGGCGACATCGTGCGCTTGGCCCGGGCCAAGGCCCCGGGCGTGCGCGGCGTGCATTTCCAGCCCGTCAGCTCCTTTGGCCGCTACCCCTGGGAGAGCGGCCAAGCTGCGCGCGTGACCCTGCCCGACCTCATGCGCGGCCTGGAAGCGCAGACCGGCGGCATGATCCGCGCCGAGCACTTCCATCCCCCGGGTTGCGAGCATTCCCTGTGCTCCTTTTCCCAGCCCTACCTGCTGACCGGCGAAGACGGGCTTTCCCCTGCCGCGGCCACGGGCAAAACCTGCTGCACGCCCGCGCCCATCGCCGCGGACGAAGGCGCGCGCCGGGCCAAGAGCTTCGTCGCAAGGCAGTGGGCCGCGCCGACCTTCCCGCCCAAACCCACGGGGCCGGTCGACGATTTCGACCGCTTTCTGGCGGACGCCGCCACCGCGCGCCGGCTCACCATTTCGGCCATGGCCTTCCAGGACGCCTGGACGCTCGACCTCGAGCGCACGCGCGGCTGTTGCATCCACGTAGCCACGCCCGACAACCGGCTCGTGCCCTTTTGCCTCTACAACCTGACGGCCGCCGACGGCCGCACGCTCTACCGGGGACAGGAACCGTGCGCCTAAGCCCCGTGGACGCCATGATCGCCGCAGGCATCGGCGCGCCCGAAGCGCCGCCCACGCCCGAAGCGCTTTCGCGCTGGCAGCTCGCGGCCCTTTCCCGGGCCGTGCGCCACGCCGCGAAAGCCCCCTTCTACCGCGAACGCCTGGGCGCGCTGCCGACGGATTTCCCGCGCTCCTTGGCCGCGTTTCAGACGCTGCCCTTCACCACGCCGGCCGACCTGACCGAGGCCCACGCCCGTTTCCTGGCCGTGTCCCAGGACGACGTGGCGCGCATGGTCACCCTCACCACCTCCGGCACCACGGGCGCGCCCAAACGCGTGGCCTTCACCGACGCCGACATCGAGGACACGCGCCGCTTTTTCCACGTCGGCATCTCCACGCTGGTCGAGCCCGGCGACACGGTGCTCATCCTCATGCCCGGCGTGCGCCCGGACAGCATCGGCGACCTGCTCTGCCAGATCCTGCCGCGTCTGTCCGCCCGGGGCGTGCTCGGCGACCCCACGGGAAATCCCGAGGCCTTGCGCGAGGCGCTTGTGGCCCACAAGCCCGAGGTGCTCGTGGCCGCGCCGTCGCAACTGCGCCAGGCCCTGGCCGACGACGCCGCGTGCGAGGCCGCCAGGACGACGCTGCGCCGGGCGCTCCTTTCCGCCGAGGCCCTGCCCGAGGGCTGGAAGGAACTCCTGGCGCAGCGTTTCGGGGCCACGGTCTTCGATCATTACGGGGCCACGGAAACGGGCTACGGCGGCGGCGTGGAATGCGAAGCCTTCTGCGGCTACCATCTGCGCGAAACGGATATCTTCTTCGAAGTCGTGGACATGGCCACGGGCGCGCCTTTGCCGGACGGCGAGGTCGGCGAGGTGGCCTTCACGACCTTGACCCCGCGCGGCATGCCCTTCGTGCGCTACCGCACCGGCGACGCCGCGCGCATGCTGCCCGGCCCCTGCCCCTGCGGTAGCCGGCTGCGCCGCCTGGGCCCCATCCTCGGCCGCATCGAACGCGGCGAGGACGGCCCGAGACTTGTAAACCCCGCCAAGGGAGCGGCAAACAGACCATGATCGAACTCATTCGCGCCGTAAACGCGGCCCTGGCCCAGGGAACGCCGGTGGTCGCGGCCACCATCGTCACCAGCGAAGGCTCCACCCCCCGCACCGCCGGCTCCAAGATGCTCGTTTTCGCGGGCGACGCCATCGCCGGCACCGTGGGCGGCGGTCTGGCCGAAGGCCAGGTCATCGCGGCCGGGGCCGAAGTGCTCGCCACGGGAACCTCCCGTCTCATCGACTTCGACATGACCGGCCAGGCCGACAAGGGGGCCGACCTCATCTGCGGCGGCCGCATGCGCGTCTTTCTCGAACGCCTGGGTCCCGATGCAGCCACGAAAACGCTCTTCGCCGCCCTGGAGGACGTGCTCGGCAAGGGCGGCCGGGGCCTCGTGCTCACGCCCTTAGATACGCAGGACGCGCACGGCGCGCAGGGAAGCTGCCTGCTCCTGCCGGACGGCGGCATGGTCGGGGCCGACCCTGGCGAGGCCGTGTGCAAGGCCGCCCGCCGCCAAGGCCGCGGCATCATGGCCCCGGTGGTCTTTACCCACGAGGGCAAGGGCTATTTCCTGGAGCCCGCCGTCTCGCCCACGCCGCTCGTCATCTGCGGCGGCGGCCACGTGAGCCGGCCCACGGCGCAGATCGCGGCCATGGTCGGCTTTCGCGTCACGGTCCTCGACGACCGGGCCGAATTCGCCAATCCCGAGCGCTTTCCCTTTGCCGCCGAGACCACGGTCATCGACCCGGCCCGGGGCTGGTTCGCCGGCCGCGCCATCGGCCCGGACGCCTTCCTGGTCATCGTCACGCGCGGCCACGCCCATGACGCGGACGCCCTGGCCGAGGCCCTGCGCACCCCGGCCGCCTACATCGGCATGATCGGCTCGCTGCCCAAGCGCGACGCCATCTACGACAAGATGCTCGCCGCCGGGTTCGCCAAGGCCGACCTCGACAGGGTGAAAAGCCCCATCGGCCTCGAGATCGAGGCGGAGACGCCCGAGGAGATCGCGGTGAGCATCGTGGCCGAAATGATCGCCTGCCGCGCCGGCGCACGGCCATGACCACGGGGGCGGCCTTTCCCCATGCCTGCGCCGTGATCCTGGCCGGCGGACTCTCCTCGCGCATGGGGGCGCGCTTCAAGCCGCTGCTGCCCCTGGCCGGCGGCGAGAGCGCCCTGGCCGTCGCGGCCGGCGTCTTCCGCCGCGCCGGCGTGGCCGACGTCATCGTCGCCACGGGCCACCGCGGCCGCGAAGTGGCCGACGAAGCGGCGCGCATCGGCATCCGCGCCGTGCACAACCCGGACTACGAAACCGGCATGTTCTCCACGGTCAAGGCCGGCCTCGCCGCCCTGTCGCCGGATTGCCGCGCCGTGTGCGTCACGCCGGTGGACGTGCCTCTTTTCAGGCCCGCGACCGTCCGGCGGCTGCTCGCGCGCCTGGGGGAAGACGACGCGCCGGACGTGGTCTACCCGACCTTTTCCGGGGAACGCGGCCATCCGCCCTGCCTGCGCGCGGCCATCGTGCCCCGGGTCCTGGCCCATGTCGGCAACGGCGGCCTGCGCCAGGCGCTCGCGCCGTTTTCCTTCGAGGAAATCCCCGTCCCCGACGCCAACATCCTGGCCGACATGGACACCCCCGACGACTACGCCACCCTGCGCGCCCTGATGCCGCGCCGGGGCATCCCCACCCCGGCCGAGGCCGAAGCCCTGCTCGCCATCGAAAAGGTGCCGCCCCAGGGGTTGGCCCACGCCCGGGGCGTGGCCGCCGTGGCCGAGGCGCTGGCCCGGGCGCTCAACGCCGCAGGCGCTCGCCTCGACGTGCCCCTGGTCAAGGCCGCGGCCCTGCTCCACGACGTGGCCAAGGGCAAGCACCATCACGAGGCCGCCGGCGGCGCACTGCTGGCGTCGCTCGATTTTACCGTCGCCGCGCCCCTCGTCGCCGGGCACCGCGACTGCGAGCTCGCGGACGACGCGCCGCTGACCGAAAGCGAAATCGTCTACCTGGCCGACAAGTTCGTCTTCGGCCGCTGGCTCGTGCCCGTGGCCGCTCGCTTCGGCCAGAAGCTCGATCTTTTCGCGGACGATCCCGAGGCCGCGGCAGCCATCGCCCGCCGCCGCGAAAACGCCCTGCGCGTCCTGGCCCGCGTCGAGGCGCACATCGGGGCCAAGGCCGAGTCCGTCATCGACGCCGCCGGCTTCCGTCCCGGCCCGCCGCCGCCCGAGGCCTACAATGCGGCGAGAAAAGCCATGCGGAAAGGAGACGATGGAACCAGGGGCGCTGCCCCCTGCCCCCGCCGGGGGGAATAATTCCCCCCGGACCCCCTTGATCGGGGCGAAGGGTTGGGCGATAAAGGGCGACGGTCGCCTGCGTGGCCGGAAGGGGGAACGGTGAGCGTCGTGTACCTGATGCGCCATGGAGCCATCATCCAACAGCGGCCGCGGCGGTTCATCGGCCAGACGGATTTTCCCCTCACCGAGGAAGGCCGGGCGCAAGCCGCCCTCTGGCGCGAGCCCCTGGCCGAGGTGCCGTTTGCCGCCGTCGTGTCCTCGGACCTCACCCGCTGCCTGGAGACCGCCGCCATCGTCCTTGCCGGCCGCGACCTCCCCGTGCGCCGCGAACCGCGCCTGCGCGAAATCGACCTCGGCCAGTGGGAAGGCCTCACCGTGGACGATGTCAGGGAACGCTTTCCCGGCGACTACGAGCGCCGGGGGCATGACCTCGTCGGTTGCCGCCCAAAAGGCGGCGAAGGCTTCGGCGACGTCCAGGCCAGGGCCGTGGCCGCCCTGCGCGACCTCGCCGCCATCGACGGCAACGTCCTGGTCGTGGCCCACGGCGGCGTCAACCGCACGCTGCTGTGCCACGCCCTCGGCATCGACTTAAGCCACCTCTTCCGCCTCGGACAGGACTACTGCCGCCTCAACGTGCTGCACCTCGACGACGACGCCTGGCGCGTGGACGCCGTCAACTGCGCCCCCGTCGCCCCCTGGCGCTTCCCCGGGCCTTGACGGGGAGAGAGGAAGGGAAGGAGGGGGAGGGGAAATGCCTCCGGCGGCCAGGAGGGGCCGAGGGCCCCTCCTGGACCACCCCATAAGGGGAAGGTTGCTTCAATTTCATATTGCGGTTCTATACAATACAAGTTGCACGCTGCAACACGGCGTTGACAAACAGGGGCCAGCGTGAAATCTGCTGGAACCATGCGCATACATTTCCTGTTCCCCCTGTGTGTTGCCGTCGCCCTGGCAGGCTGCTCCGGCGAAAAGCCGGCCGCTGCGCCGCAAAGCCGCGCCGTTACGGCTCCCGTTACGACCGTCGCACGCCGCCCCGTGGTCGAGTGCCGTTCGTTTCCCGCCGAAGTGGAGTCCGAACAGAGCGTCACCCTGGCCAGCAAGCTCACGGGCACGGTGGAGGCCGTAAGCGCCAGGGAAGGCGACGCCTTGCGCGCGGGCGAGCCCATCATGCGCATCGACGACCGCGACCTGACCAGCCAGGAACAGGGGCTCGCGGCCTCGCGCGAGCAGGTGGCCCGGGAGCGCCAGGCGCTCTCCGCGAAAAGCGCCCTGGCCAGGACCACCCTGGAACGCATGGGCCGGCTGCTGGCCCAACGCGTGATAAGCCAGGAGGACTACGACAAGGCCAAGGCCGAATTCGACGCCCTGGCGCGTCAGGTGGAAGCCGCCGACGCCCAGGAAAAGGCGGTCACGGCCAAGCTCGGCGAACTGGCGGCCCTTCGCGCCTACACGCGCATCACCGCCCCCTTCGACGGCATCCTGGCCCGGCGCTACGTGGATCAGGGGGCCTTCGTCACCGCCGGCGCGCCCCTGGCCCTGATGGACCGCTCGGGCGGCGGCTTCGAGCTCACGGCGCAGGTGGACGAATCGCTCCTCTCCGGCCTGCGCCAGGGCCAGACCATCCTTGCCGCCGTGCCCTCCCTGGCCCCCGAACCCTTTGCGGTCACGGTCTCGGCCGTGGTCGGCCGGGTGGACCCGGCCAGCCGCACCTTCAAGCTCAAGTGCGCCCTGCCCGCCGCCGTGCCCGGAAGCCAGGGCCCGCCCCGGGCCGGCATGTTCGGCCGCGTGTTCGTGCCGGCGCGCACTGCGGAAAAGCTCCTCGTGCCCGAGAACTGCCTCATGCGCCGCGGCGACCTGCCCACGGCCGTGGTCGTGGACAAGGACGGCGTGCTCCGCTTCCGCGTGGTCAAGACCGGGGCGACGTTTCTCGCCGCCGATTTCGAGGGCAAGACCTACCTCACCGATTCCGAGGCCTTTGCCGACAGCGGCCGGGAGCGTTTCGCGGACGTCTTAAGCGGCCTTACGGCCGGGGAACGGGTGGCATGCGCCGCCGGGAGCGCCCTGCGCGAGGGCGACAGGCTCGCCGGAGCGGCCCAATGACCGATCCCGCGCACCACGGCCACCATGCGGACTGGCTGACCCGCATCACGGCCGTTTTCGTCGATTCCAAGCTCGCGCCGCTTCTCATCATCGCCGCCGTGCTCACGGGCGTGCTCGCCGTCTGGGCCACGCCAAGCGAAGAAGAGCCGCAGATCGTCGTGCCCATGATCGACGTGCTCGTGACCATGCCCGGGGCCACGCCCAAGGAGATGGAAAACCGCGTGGTGACGCCCATGGAGCGCATCCTCTGGGAGGCCCCGGGCGTGGAGTACGTCTATTCCACGGCCGGCCAGGGCGAAGCCATGACCGTGGTGCGCTTCAAGGTCGGGGAAAATACCGAAAAAAGCCTGGTCGCCGCCTACGCCAAGCTCTACCAGCACCTGGACTGGATTCCGCCCGGCTGCTCGCGGCCCATCCTGAAGCCCCACTCCATCGACGACGTGCCCGTGCTCGCCGTGGCCCTGTGGGGCGGGCCGTACGATTCCCGGCAGCTTCGGGTCATGGCCAATGCGCTAAACGAAGAGGTGCGGCGCATCCCGGGCGTGGCCGAAACCACCGTCACTGGCGGCAGAAAACGCGCGGTCATGGTCGAACCCGACCCGGACAAACTGCGCGCCCAGGGCCTCGACGCCGTGGACGTGCTCGACGCCATCGGCCAGCAAAACGCCGGTGAGACCATCGGCGACGCCTTCCAGTCCGGCCAGGCCGTGTCCATCCGTCTGGACAACTTCTTTCGCACGGAAAAGGAACTGGCCCGGGCCGTGGTCGCCGTGAAAAACGGCCGCCCGGTCTTCCTCGCCGACGTGGCCGCCATCCGCGACGGCTTCGACGAGCCGACCGACTACGTCTTCTATCTGCCGGGCAAGGGCGTCATAGACAAGGACGCCGCCCCGGGCGCGGCCTACCCGGCCGTGACCCTGTCCGTGGCCAAGCGGACAGGGGAAAACGCCACGATCATTGCCAATGAGGCACTCAAGCGCATCAACGTCCTGCGCGGCTACGTCCTGCCCGCGGACGTCCAGCTGAGCGTCACCCGCAATTCCGGCGAGACGGCCAAGGCCAAGGTGGACGAGCTGCTCATGCACCTGATCCTCGCCGCGGTCACCGTGGGCGGCGTGGTGGCCATTTTCCTCGGGTTGCGGGCGAGCCTCGTGGTCATGGTCGCCGTGCCCGTGACCCTCGCCATAACCCTCGCCACCTACTGGCTCATGGGCTACACGCTCAACCGCGTCACGCTTTTCGCCCTGATCTTCTGCATCGGCATCCTCGTCGACGACCCCATCGTGGACGTGGAAAACATCGTGCGCCACCTGGCGCTGCCGGGCTCGCGCGGCAGGCCGCTCTCGGAGGTGATCGTCGCGGCCGTGGGCGAGGTGCGCGCGCCCTTGGTCCTCGCCACGTTCACGGTCATCGCCGCCATCGCGCCCATGGCCTACGTGGGCGGGCTCATGGGCCCGTACATGCGGCCCATGCCCGTGGGCGCGTCCGTGGCCATGCTCCTGTCCATGGCCGTGGCCTTCTGCATCACGCCCTGGACGGCCAAGCGGACGCTAAGGCCCGAACCCGAGGGCAAGGCCGCCCACGGCGAGATCCCGGACGACCTCGGCACCCGGGCCTACCTCTGGCTCATGGACCGGCTGCTCAAGCGCCCGGCCTGGCGCTACGGGTTCCTCGCCCTGGTCGGCGCGCTGCTCATCGGGGCCTGCGCGCTTTTTCCGGCCAAGGCCGTGCTGGTCAAGATGCTGCCTTTTGACAACAAGAGCGAATTTTCCGTGATGGTGGACATGCCGCGCGGCACGCCGCTCGAGCAAACGACCGCCGTGACGCGGGAGCTGGCCGACGCGGTCATGAACCGCAGCGACGTGGCCGGGGCCACGCTCTACGCCGGGGCGTCCGGCCCCATGACCTTCAACGGCCTCATCCGCCACTACTACCAGCGCACCGGGGCCAACGAGGCCGAGGTGAGCGTCAACCTGCTGCTCAAATCCGCGCGCGACCGCCAGAGCCACCCCATCGCCAAGGAGGTGCGCGAAACGCTCGCCCCCATTGCCGCGCGCCACGACGCCCGCATCAAGGTGGTGGAACTGCCCCCCGGACCGCCCGTGCTCCAGACGCTCGTGGCCGAAATCTACGGCCCGACCGACGCGGGCCGCTTGGCCGTGGCCCGGCAGGTGCGCGACATCATGAAGCAGACGCCCGACGTGGTGGACGTGGACTGGTACGTGGACGATCCCCGGCCCGAGCGCGTCATCCGCGTGGAGCGCGACAAGGCGCAGGCCGCTGGCGTCGATCCCGAACGGGCGCTAAGGGACGTCACCGCAAGCGTCGCCGGCACGGTGGCGGGGCTTTTGCATGACGAGCGGGCGCGCGAGGACGCGCCCATCGTCGTGCGCCTGCCCATCGGCAGCCGCGCCGACGCCAGGGACATGGAAGGCATCGGCGTGCGCGGCGACGGCGGCCGCCTCGTCTCGCTCGGGCAGATCGCGAGCCTCCGCGAGCACGAGGAACCTTCGAGCCTCTACCACAAGAACCTGCTGCCCGTGGTCTACGTCACCGGCGACGTGGCCGGGCGCGAGGAGAGCCCGGTCTACGCCATGGGCAAGGTCAACGACGCCCTGGCCAGGCTTGCGGCCACGGGCAAGGGTGCCTGGCAGGCCGACGACAAGGCCCCCCTGCCCGTCCTGTGGACGGCCATGCCGGCGCAGACCGCGGACTACAGCATGAAATGGGACGGCGAGTGGCAGATCACCTACGAGGTCTTCCGCGACATGGGCATCGCCTTCGCCGTGGTCATGGTGCTCATCTACATCCTGACCGTGGGCTGGTTCGGCTCCTACACCACGCCCATCGCCATCATGGCCCCCATCCCGCTGTCGCTGATCGGCATCATCCCGGCCCACGCCCTGGCCGGGGCCTTTTTCACGGCCACGTCCATGATCGGCTTCATCGCCGGCGCGGGCATCGTTGTGCGCAACTCCATCATCCTCGTGGATTTCATAGAGATGCGCCGCGGCCAGGGCGAAACCCTGGAGCGGGCCGTGGAGGAGGCCGGGGCGGTACGGTTTAGGCCGATGCTCTTGACGGCCATCAGCGTCGTGGCCGGCGCGTTCGTGATCCTGTTCGACCCCATCTTCCAGGGGCTGGCCATTTCGCTCATGGCCGGCGAGGTGGCGGCCACGGTCTTTTCGCGCATGGTCGTGCCGGTCATGTACTACCTCGACGCCCGGCGGGCGGAACGCAACGCGTCATAGGCGACGCCCCCGTTTTTGCGTTGGAGCGCCTCCCGCCGCGTGCGGGGGAGGCGCTCCAAGGAAAGGATCAGGCGGCGTCCCGCTTCGTGGCTTCTTTCGTGTCTGCCGCCTCGGCGACCAGGCCGGCCAGGCTCTGCACCTCGTCCGTGGAAAAAACCTGCGCCGTGTCGAGCAGCACGACGAACCGGCCGTTGTGGCGGCTGATGCCCTGGATGCAGGCGCCGTCTGTGGCCAAGCCCATGGAGGGCGGCGGCGCGATGCCGCCGGCGTCGAGCTCCAGCACTTCCTTGACCGCCTCAGTCAGCGCGCCCACGAGTCGTTTCCCGCCGTCCGCGTCGGCCTGCTCCACGATCACGATGCGCGTGTTGATTGTCTGGCGCACCGGGCCGAAGCCGAGCTTGACGCCCAGGTCCACCACGGGCACTGCCTGTCCCCGCACGTCGACCACGCCGCGCATGTGGGCCGGCATCCGCGGCAGGGGCGTGATGTCCCGATAATCGAGGATTTCCCGCACCACAAAGATATCAATGGCGAAACACCCCGTTTCGCCGAGCGTCAGGGTCAGAAAACGCCTGACCCCGGTAGTTTTCTTCTCGTCCATGCGCATCCTCCGCAAGGGTCGGGCGCGCCCGGTCCGCGTCGCGTCCTCGCCCGCCGCGACGGTGTCGTCGCGGCAGGCAGGCGGCGCAGGCTGCGGACGCGCACCGCGGCTCCGGCTAGAATTTTTCGAAGTGCGCGTCGTCGTACGCCGCGCCGTCGGCCGGAGCCAACGAAACCACACGCGGGCGTTGCCGCGAAGCCGGGCGCGCACCGCCTGCCGCAGCCGTCCTGGCGCGCGCCGGGCCGGCAGGCCTCGGGGAAACGACCTGTCCCGCCACCTGGAAAAATGCAACGGTATTGACGAGTTGTGCGGCCTGGGAGGAGAGCTCTTCGGCCGTGGAAGCCAGCTCCTCCGAAGCCGACGCGTTTTGCTGCACGACCTGGTCGAGCTGCTGCAGCGCCCGATTGACCTGGCCTGCGCCGGTGCTTTGCTCGCTGGAGGCGGCGGAGATCTCCTGTACGAGATCGGACGTCTTGAGGATGTCCGGGACGAGTTTTTCCAGAAGCTGCCCGGCCCGTTCGGCCACGTCGAGGCTGGAGGCGGAGAGGCGGTTGATCTCCGCGGCCGCGGACTGGCTGCGTTCGGCGAGCTTGCGGACCTCTGAGGCGACCACGGCGAAACCGCGACCGTGTTCGCCGGCCCGGGCCGCTTCCACGGCGGCGTTTAAGGCCAGCAAGTCGGTCTGGCGAGCGATTTCCTCGATGATGGAAATCTTGGCCGCGATCTGGCGCATGGCCGCGACGGTTTCGTTCATGGCCTTGCCGGAATCCGTGGCGTCGCTGCCGGCCTTGTTGGCCAGGTTTTCGGTCTGGTGGGCGTTGTCGGCGTTGCGCATGATGGAGTCGCTGATCTGCTCCATGGACGAGGAGCTCTCCTCCACCGAGGCGGCCTGTTCGGAAGCGCCCTGGGACAGGGCTTCGGATGAGGCGGAGAGTTCTTCGGCGCCAGAGGCCATGTTCTCGGCGCCGCTTTTGACCTCTTCCACGATCTCGGTCAGGCGCGTGATCATGGTCGACAGGGAGAGCATGAGGGCGTCGACCTCGCAGCGGGGCTCCACCCGGATGCGCAGATCGCCCTCGGCCATCCTCCCGGCGATCGCCGTGACCTTGCCTTCGGCCGCGGCCACCTCGCGCAGGGCCTTGCAGACCTCGCCCACTTCGTCGGCGCGCTCGAAATCGAGCTTGTGGCCCAGATCCCCCCGGGCCAGGGCCTTGGCGAAGTCCACGCAGGCGACAAGCGGCCGGGAAATGGTCCTTGAGATGCCCATGCCGAGGGTCAGGCCGACGAGCATGCTCACGCCGACGATCGCGAACATCGCCAGCCGGCTGGAATTGTAGATCGTTGTGGACTCGGTATAGTATTCCTTGGCGTTTCCTTCCTTTGTGCGCACCAGTGTCGTCATGATGTCATCGACGGCATTCACTTTTTCACGCCCGACCCCCAACGCGAGATCGACGGATGTGCGGCGGGCCTGCACTTCCTCGCTTCTGCAAGCCTCGACGATCTGTTCCCACACGGGTTGCAGCGCGGCCCAGGCTTCATCGAGTTTGGCAATGGTCTCCTTTCCTTCCTTCGATACGAACAGATTCCTGGCGACCCCCATCTGTTCCTGATATTGTTGCTTATACTTGGCCAGGTTTTTCATGATCCTGGATCGATCTTCGACGGAGGAAGCCATAATCATGTTGCGGATGGCCCGATCCGCGTACAAGAGATTTATATTCGCTTCTTTTACCGTGGAAATGCCAATAAGTTCCCGCTCGTACATTATGTCATTCATATCGTTAATGATGCCCATGTTCCGCAACCCGAGCATCCCGACGACGCCGGTGAGGAGCGCCATGAGCACAAATGAGAAAATGAGCTTCTTACCGACGCGCAAGTTCTGAAACCACTGCATGATCACTTCTCCCGAATACTCGACGTACGCATTCACCCCAGGGGCTTAAGCATATCATCTGACCATTGTGCCGGTTACGCTTCCAGGAAGCGCGCCTTGTGCCGATCGCGCTCCATGCCGCCGATCAAACGACTTCCCCAACGATTTTTCCTTCTCCCCGCGAACCTCCTTTCCGAACGAAAAATCCATGCATGGCTCCTGCATGCAGAACCACCATGCCCGCAATAAAATCAGAACCGCCGACGAGCGTTGAGCGGGGACAAACGCCGTCTGTACCGCACGGCGGCCGGCGGGTTCCCTCGCACCGGACAGGCGATTCGCCTTACCTTGTATCTACTTGTAATTATATATAAAAACTGAAAAAACATTCTAGAGACCGAAAACCAGGAGAAAAAACGGTATCATTCACAAAAAACTTGCCAATGCTCAGTCCAAATCCCATAAATGGTGTTCACCGCCCTCAGGGAAAATAATAAATCCCTTTTCCAGGCGTCCTGTATCTGCTTTTTCTGACTCCAGAACGCAAGAAGCAGAAAGGCTAAGTCTTCATGGTGCGCCCACCACAAGGTCCTCGCGTGCCGTCATCGGCGAAAAAAGGTCGATTTCCCCGAATTTCACCTTCTTTTACAAGAATATCCCGTTTTAGGATATCCTGCAACCCAACCTATCTCCATTCTTGTGAAGCCGTATAATTATGAACGACGCGCCGAAAGACTGCGCGCCTTGCTGGTCGAGCTGCGCAAGAGTTCCGGCTTGCGCCAGACCGAACTGGCCGCGCGTCTGGGATGCCCGCAGTCTTTCGTGAGCAAATACGAAAGCGGCCAGCGCCGGCTCGATCTCATCGAACTGGAGGCGATCTGCAAGGCCCTGGGCGTCACGCTGTCCGAATTCGTCGCCTGGTTCGCGCAGCAATAAGCCGAAACGGCTCGCCCGCGCGGCCGCATGCGCGCCGCCGCCTCCGGAGCGTCGCATCCGCCGCGGCCCCCCGCGATCGGCCAAACTTGACCTTTTGCGAAGGCGCGTTATAGTTTTCGATCGTAATCATTGCATTCTGGCCTTGCCGGAAGTACCGCGCCAAATCTTCGCGGCGGGGTCGGATGCCGCCCCGGCGACAGGGCGCACGCCCATGCCGGAAGGCCCCTGCACGCCCAGCCGCAAGGAGCGCCATGCGGATCAGCAAATTCGCCATCCCCGAAATCATTTTCGGACGCGGCAGCATCGTGCACCTGGCCTCCTGCGCCAAGCGCCTGGGCGGCCGGCGTGTGCTGCTCGTCAGCGACCAGGGACTGGTCGCGGCAGGCTGGGTCGACCGCATTATGGAGATCCTGCGCGACAACGGCCTGGAGTGGATCTACTACGATTCCGTCAACTCCAACCCCCGCGACTA
Source organism: Pseudomonadota bacterium (assembly GCA_023399375.1). Lineage (GTDB taxonomy): Bacteria > Desulfobacterota > Desulfovibrionia > Desulfovibrionales > Desulfovibrionaceae > Solidesulfovibrio. Next base: position 33,716 of record JAEWPX010000021.1, read on the forward strand.
CCAGGTCCACGAAGGCGCGGAAATCTACGTGCGCGAGCGCTGCGACGTGCTCATCGCCGTGGGCGGCGGCAGCCCCATGGACGCGGCCAAGGGCATCGCCACCATCGTCGGCAACGGCGGCCGCATCAGCGACTACGAAGGGGCCAACCGCATCATGCGCCCCCTGCCGCCCATGATCTTCCTGCCGACCACCGCGGGCTCGGGCTCGGACATCTCCCAGTTCTGCATCATCACCGACGTCGAACGCCAGCTCAAGATGTCCATCATCAGCCGGTCGCTCGTGCCCAACATCTCCATAATCGATCCGCTGATCCTGCTCACCAAGAGCGAAAAGCTCATCATCACCTCGGCCATCGACGCTTTCGCCCACGCCGTGGAATCCTACGTCTCGCTGCTGTCCTCGCCCTTCACCGAGCACCAGGCCGTCAAGGCCATGCGCCTGATCACGCAAAACCTCCGCCCGGCCCTGGAGGACCGCTCCATCGAGGCCCTGGAGAACCTGAGCATCGCCGCCACGGCGGCGGGCATGTCCTTTTCCAACGCAGGCCTTGGCGTAGGGCACTCCCTGGCCCATTCGCTCGGCGGCATGTTCGACGTGCTCCACGGCCTCGTCCACCCGATCCTCCTGCCCCACGTCATGCGCTTCAACCTGCCGGCGAGCGTGGACAAGCTCGCGACCATCGGGCGCATCGTCTGCGGGCCGCGCATGTGCTCCTCCCAGTACATCGCCCAGGCCGGCATCAGCTGGCTGGAACGCTTTTTCGCGGACTTCGGCGTGTCGGTGCGGCTGCGCGACATCCTGCCCGACCGCGACTGCCTGGAGACCATCGCCAAGGCCGCGGTCAACGACGCCTGCACCCTCACCAACCCCAGGCCCTCCACCTGGGAATCGCTCTTGGGCGTGTGCCAGGAGGCCTGGTGATGCCCTGGCGGGCGCCGTCCCTCGAGGATCTCATCGGCATCGAACACACCAAGCTCGGTTTCTTCCAGGAACTGCGCCAGACCATCGAGGCCCTGAAAGACGCGAACACCCAGTCCGCGCAGCGCCGCCGGGAGATCGCCGCCATACTCGACGGCATCACCGACATCATGATGGTGCTCTCGCCGGAACTGCGCATCCTCTCGGTCAACCACGTGTTCCGCCAGACCTTCCCCGATCCCGCGCCCGAAGGAAAATTCTGCTACCAGATATTCCGAGGCCAGGACCACCCCTGCGCCGACTGCCCGGCCAGCCGCTCCCTGGCCACGGGCGACATCTGCCGCGAAACGGCCATTTTCAAGATCGGCGGCAAGAACGTGCAGTACGAAATGGTGGCCTCGCCCATCCACCATCCCGACGATCCCGAACAGCACATCCTGGTGTTCAAGCGCGACGTGACCCGCGAAAAGGAATACCAGGCCAAGTTTTACCAGGCCGAGAAGATGGCCACCATCGGCATGCTCGCCACGGGCGTCGCACACGAGGTCAACAACCCGCTCACGGCCATCTTCGGTTTCGCCGAGGGCCTGCGCCGCCGCCTGCCGACGCTGCGCGAAAAGGTCGACTCCCGGGTCATGGACGACGTGGAGGACTACGTGACCACGATCCTCCAGGAATGCCGGCGTTGCCAGGACATCGTCACCACGCTCCTCACCTTCAGCCGCCACAAAACCGTGAGCTTCTCGCCGGTGAGCCTGAACGCCGTGGTGGAGGACACCCTCAAGCTCCTGCGCAGCCACCTCAAGCAGCGAAATCAGGCCAAGATCACGGTGCGCACCGAGCTGTGCGAGAATCTGCCCCCCATTTCCGGCGACGAGCACCAGATCAAGCAGGTCATGCTCAACCTCCTGATCAACGCCATGGACGCCATCCCCGGGCCGGGGCGCATCGTCATCACCACCTTCCAGTCCTCGAGCGGCGCGACCTGCCTGTCCGTGGCCGACTCCGGCTGCGGCATCAAGCCCGAGCATCTGGACAAGCTGTTCGAGCCTTTTTTCACCACCAAACGGGCCGGCAAGGGCATCGGCATCGGGCTTTCCACCTGCATGTCCATCGTGGCCAAGCACCATGGGGAGATCACGGTCAAAAGCGAGCCCGGGCAGGGCGCGACCTTCACCGTCAAGTTTCCCCTCAACCCGGAAATACTCCCATGACGAGCCCTTACAGCGTCCTAGTCGTCGATGACGAACCGTCCATCGGCAAGCTGCTCAAAAAGGAACTTTCCTCCCCGGCCCGGTCCGTGGCCACGGCGGAAACCGCCCATCAGGCCCGGGAGATGCTGCGGCGCAACGCCTACGAGGTGGCCATCCTGGACCTGCGCCTGCCCGACGCCGACGGCCTGGACCTGCTCGTGGAGATCCGCCAGCACTCCCCGGACGTGGAGGTCATCATCATCACCGGCCACGGCAACATCGACTCAGCCGTGGAGGCGATGAAGCTCGGGGCCTACGACTACATCACCAAGCCCTTCAACCTGGAGGAGCTCGAACTGATCGTGGAGCGCGCCTACCAGCGCGCCTGCCTGCGTTTCGAGAATCGCCAGCTCCGCCACGCCCAGAACCAGGCACAGCCGCAGCAGGTCGTGGGCAATTCCGCCGCCATCAAGCAGATCCGCTTCCTGATCGAGAAGGTCGCGCCGACCGACGTGCCCGTGCTCATCACCGGCGAGTCCGGAGCGGGCAAGGAAGTGGCGGCCACGGCCATCCAGGCCCGGTCCAGGCGCGCGGACAAGCCGTACGTCATCAAGAACTGCGCCACGCTGCAAAAGGAGCTGGCCCGCTCGGAACTGTTCGGCTACGTCAAGGGGTCGTTCACCGGGGCCACGGAAAACCGCGAGGGGCTCATGACCTTCGCCAACAAGGGGACGCTGTTCCTCGACGAGATCGGCGAACTGCCCATGGAGGTGCAGGCCTCGCTGTTGCGCACGCTCGAGAACAAGACCTACCGCCGCGTGGGCGACAAGGACGAGCGCACCACGGACATCCGGCTCATTTTCGCCACCAACCGCAACCTGGCCAAGGAAGCGGAGGCCGGGCGCTTCCACGAGGCGCTCTACCACCGCATCAACGTCTTCAACATCGAACTGCCGCCGCTGCGCGAACGCAAGGAGGACATCCCGCTCCTGGTGGAATATTTCCTGGGCCGCGTCCAGGCCGCCGGCACCTACCGGGTGTCCGACCGGGCCATGGGATGCCTTATCAACTACCAGTGGCCGGGCAACATCCGCGAACTGCGCAACGTCATCGAGCGTGGCGTCATCCTGGCCGAGGCCGGGGTCATCACCGAAAACGCCCTGCCCCGCGAGCTGTCCGCGCAGGGCGAGGGTGAAAACGACTTCCTGTCCCTCGAGGCCGTGGAGCGCGAGCACATCGCCAAGGTGCTCGCCTGCTTCGCCAACAACCGCACCCTGGCCGCCACGGCGCTCGGCATCTCGCGCAAGACGCTCTACCGCAAGATCCGCGAATACGACATCATGTAGCGCCCTCCCGGGCGCACCGCCTGGCGGCTTCCGACACACCGCCGGCCCGGCTTTGAGGCAAAAGGCTCCAGGCTCCGCCGTCGCGGGCGGACGCCGTGCCCCTTGGCGGCAGGCTTTTTCCGGCTTCCCCGACCGGACCTTTCCGGAAAGGGCTTGCATGCCGAGCCGTTAGGCGCGCGCCCCTTCCCGCTTGCCTCCCTTGTCCCCTTCTTTCGCCGCTACGGCCCGTTTGCCGCTTTCCCGGTATGCATCTTGCTCTTGATTGTCACGCAAACGACCTTACCGCGTGTCCCCTCCCGCCCGTCGGGACGCGCGACGAGGCTGCCACGGCGAGGCGCGGGCCGTCGTTCCCGTCCGCGACGGCCCCGCTTCGTTCTTCGAAGGGGGTATGCCCATGGAAAGCCGCTCCTGGTTGCTTCCGGCCCTGTGTAGCCTTGCCTTCCTGTGCTCCTGCCCGCCCGGCGAGGCGCGGGCCGAGGAAGCCCGCTACGTGGGCACCGCCGCCTGCGCCGGTTGCCATCCGACGCAGCACGCGGCCTTCGTCAAGCATTCCAAGAAAGCCCACGCCTCGGACAACGTCCGGCTCATGGCGAAAAAGCTCTCGTCCGAGGAGCTTGCCGGCTGCTTCGCCTGCCACGTGACGGGCTACGGCAAGCCCGGCGGCTTCACGAGCTTCGAGGCCACGCCCGGTCTGGCCGACGCCGGTTGCGAGGTCTGCCACGGCCCAGGCTCGATCCATGCGGAAACGGGCGACCCGGCCGCCATCAAGGGCAAGCTTGCCGTGGCCGACTGCCAGGGTTGCCACAACGAATCCCGGGTCCGCGCCTTCGGCTACAAGCCGCTGCTGCAGGCCGGCGCGCATTAAAATCCTTGTCCCCTCGCGCTTCCTGGCCGTGTGTTGGAGGTTCCCCATGCTCAGACGCTTCGGTTCCCTCTCCCTCGGTTCCAAGGCCCTGCTCCTCGTCTGCCTCGTGGCCGCCGTGGTGCTGACGGCGCTTTTTGCGGCCAACGCCCTGTGGCAACGCCAGGGCGCCCTGGCGCAAATGGAGGCCGCCTCCCGGCGTACGGCGGACCTCGTCCAGCTCGTGGTCAGCGAGCCCATGCTCCTTGGCGACAGCCAGGGCACCACGACGCAATTCGCGCGCATCGCCGGGGCCGGGGACAAATCCCGGGCCTTTCTCACGGATTTCCGGGGCGAGGCCACCTATGCCACGGAGCAGGCGGCCCTGCGCCGGCCCCTTGCGCAGAGCCTGCCCGCCCCGGCTGTCGCCGGGCTCCTCGACGCCGCCCTGACCCGGGGCAACGACGGCGCGGCCCTTACGGAAGTCTCCGGCCGGCCGGCCTTCGTCACCGTGCGCGCGGTGCAAAACGCGCCCGACTGCCACCACTGCCACGGCGCAAGCCGCGCCGTGCTCGGAGCCCTGGTCACGGTGGAGGACGTATCGCCGGAGATGGCGGCCCTGGCCACGTCCCAGACCAAGGCCGGGCTGCTTTCCCTGGGCGGCCTTTGCGCCCTGGTGGCCGCGCTGTGGCTTTTCATGAAGCGCACGATCATCGACCGGCTGGCGTTTCTCTCCTCGCACAGCCAGCGTATCGCCACGGGCGACATGGACGCCTGCCTGGAGATCCACGAACGCGTGGACAGCCGCATCCTGGGCGGGCGCACCGACGAGATCACAACCCTGGCCGATGCGCTGTGCACCCTCGTGGACAACCTCAAGCAGAAGATCATCGAGGCCGACCAGAAGACGCGCGAAGCCGCGGACGAGGCCGCACGGGCCGGAACCTGCCTGGCCGAGGCCGAAGCAGCGCGCGAGGCGGCCGTGGCCGCCCGGCGCGAAGGCGCGACAGCCGCCGCCCGCACCCTGGAAGGCGTGATCGCGCGCCTGGGCGAAGCCTGCGACGCGCTCTCGGCCAAGGTCGGCGAAGCCAGGGAAGGCGCACAGGCGCAACGGGCCTCGGCCGCCGAGACTTCGCTCGCCATCGGCGAAATGAACACCGTGGTGCTGGAAGTGGCGAAAAACGCCGGGGAAGCCGCGTCCACGGCCGCCGCGGCCCGGACCAAGGCCGAGGCGGGTTCGAAAACCGTGCTCGACCTCGTGGCCATGATCGGCGCGATCCGCGAGCGCGCGGCGTCCCTGCGCGAGGACATCACGGTGCTCGGCCACGAGGCGCAAGGCATCGGCGCGGTCATCGGCGTGATTTCCGACATCGCGGACCAGACGAACCTGTTGGCCCTAAACGCCGCCATCGAGGCCGCGCGTGCAGGCGAGGCCGGACGCGGCTTCGCCGTGGTCGCCGACGAGGTCCGAAAGCTCGCGGAAAAGACCATGGCCGCGACCAAGGAGGTCGAGCAGGCCGTCACCGCCATCCAGCAGGGCACCGGCGAACACGTCAAAAGCGTGGAGGCGGCGGTCGCGGCCGTGGAAAAGGCCGACGCCCTGGCCCGCGAATCCGGCGAGGCCCTGACGGGCATCGTCTCCCTGGTCGGGGCCTCGGCCGACCAGGTCCAGGCCATTGCCGCGGCGTCCGAACAGCAGTCGGCCGTCAGCGAAGAGATCAGCCGCACAGTGGAGTCGATCAGCCACATCTCCAAGGATACGGCCGCGGCCATGGAGGATTCGGACGCCGCCCTGGACGGCTTGTCCCGGGAGGCCGACGGCCTCAAGGGCCTGATCGGCGAAATGCTGGCCTGATGCGGCCCTGATTCCCGCCCGGGGCCGGCGTTCCGGCCCCGGCGCGGCCCGTCGCCCTTGCCGCGCTGCCGTCCACGGCGGCAACGCCCCTGCGCGCCCCCCGCGCAGCCCCGCGCAGCCCCGCGCAGCCCCGCGCCAAAAGCGCGGACGTTTCCCCTTCCCCCGCCGTCATGCAAGCGCAACACGTCCGTCTTGCCTGTTAACCGGCTCCTTTCGCCTTTTTCCGCCGTCGACGGCGCACGTACGTCCCGGCCCCATGGAGGGAAGGGGGATGCACATCGAAAGAAAACGTGCTACCGTTGTCCTGAAAGTCTCTTTAGCATCCGGCAAACCGCAGAACCCCTTGGGTCTCTGGGAGGGTGGCATTTTGACCCATTTTTTCCCGACGGCTAGCGCACTTTGTCTTGCCGTCGCCAACCAGCCGGAATCAATGCTTTATCTGGAAGATTGCTCGTGCCGGCACATCCGGACGCGGGAACAGTCACACTCCAAGGCCCCACGCGGAGCGTTCCTGACACAATCACTTTTCACCAACATACTGATTTTCCACTCTTTTAATTGCTGGTCCGCTTCTTGCTTTTTTGGAGCCAGACAGCGGAACACGCGACGCTTTTCCAGCCAAACCAGTGGGGGAATTGTCGCGAAAAGCAAACCGCCCTAGATTGTGATATTTTTCACAAAGTAGGGCCCGAACAGGAAAACCGCGAGACCTGGCCGCCGCCACGCCATCCCGGCGGACGCCACGGCCTCGCATCCCAGTAACTTCAACATGCCGCCAAAAGAGGTGCTTGGGTATGCAAAACTCAACTTGTCAAGCGGTCGGCGAGTGCAGAGTGCCGGAGCATGCGGTGCTGCCGCAGCCACTCTACCGGGAAGTCGTCCAGTTCATCGAAGCCCTGCCCCAGAAAGAAGGCCATCTCGTCACCGTTCTTCACAAGGCTCAGAGCGTATTCGGCTATCTGCCCATCGAAGTGCAGCAGTTCGTCGCCGACTACATGGAAGTCCCTCTGGCGCAGGTCTACGGAGTGGTCAGCTTCTACACGTTTTTCACCATGGTGCCCAAGGGCAAGTACCCCATCTCCGTCTGCATGGGCACGGCTTGCTTCGTCAAGGGCGCGGACAAAGTGGTCCATGCCTTCAAGGAACAGCTCAAGATCGACATCGGCGACGTCACCCCCGACGGTAAGTTCTCCATCGACACCCTGCGGTGCGTCGGCGGCTGCGCCCTGGCCCCCATCGTCATGGTCGGGGAGAAGGTCTACGGCAACGTCACGCCCGGGCAGGTCAAGAAAATCCTGGCCGACTACTAGCGCAAACCGAGCGATTGAAGACAAGGAGCGCTTTTCATGAGCACCATCAGAACCCTCGAAGAACTCAAGGCCAAGCGCCAGGAGATCCTGGACCGCAAGGCCGCCAGAAACGGCAAGACCATCATCAACGTGTCGCTGGCCACCTGCTCCATCGCCGCCGGCGGCAAGGCCGCCCTGGAAGCGATGCAGGACGAAGTGGCCCAGAACGGGCTGACCGGCGTGGAATTCATGCAGTCCGGCTGCATGACCTACTGCTACGCCGAGCCCACCGTGGAAATCACGCTGCCCGGCAAGACCCCCGTGGTGTTCGGCGGCGTGGACGAGGCCAAGGCCCGGGAACTCGTCACCGAGTACGTCATGAAGGGCGAACCGGTCGAGGGAATCATCCCCGTCAACTACGAGCGGGTAGTTCTGTAATCCAATCTACCGGGAGACGACGACATGCCAGCGACGACCACGGAAAAAAAGCAGCTTCGGATCGCCACCCGCAACTGCGGCTTCATCGATCCTGAAAGCATTGACGATTATATCGCCCTGCGGGGCTATGAGGCACTGGCCAAGGCCCTGACCATGACCCCGGCCGAGGTGGTGGAACTGATCAAGGCCTCGGGCCTGCGCGGCCGCGGCGGCGGCGGTTTCCCCACCGGCGTCAAGTGGGGCATCGCCCTGGCCAACGCGGCCGACCAGAAGTACATCGTGTGCAACGCCGACGAAGGCGACCCGGGCGCGTTCATGGACCGCGCCGTGCTCGAAGGCGACCCCCACTCCGTCGTCGAGGCCATGGCCATCGGCGGCTACGCCATCGGCGCGACCCAGGGCACGGTCTACATCCGCGCCGAGTATCCGCTCGCCATCAAGCGCCTCAAGAAGGCCATCGACGACGCCCGCGCCTACGGCCTGCTCGGCAAGAACGTCTTCGGCTCGGGCTTCGATTTCGACATCGAGCTCAAGTACGGCGCCGGCGCGTTCGTGTGCGGCGAGGAAACGGCGCTGATTCGCTCCATGGAAGGCAAGCGCGGCGAGCCCGTGACCAAGCCGCCGTTCCCGGCCCAGTCCGGCTATTGGGAAAAGCCCACCATCGTCAACAACGTCGAGACGTTCGCCAACGTCCCGGCCATCATGCTCAAGGGCGCGGACTGGTTCTCCTCCATCGGCACCGCCACCACCAAGGGCACCAAGGTCTTCGCCCTGGCCGGCAAGATCGTCAACGTGGGCCTCATCGAAGTGCCCATGGGCATCACCCTGCGCGAAGTCATCTTCGAGATCGGCGGCGGCTGCCCCGACGGCAAGCAGTTCAAGGCCGTGCAGACCGGCGGCCCCTCCGGCGGCGCGCTGTCCTACAAGGACCTCGACGTGGCCATCGACTACGAGTCGCTGATCGCCCGCAAGTCGATGATGGGTTCCGGCGGCATGGTCGTCATGGACGAAGACGACTGCATGGTCTCCGTGGCCAAGTTCTTCCTGGACTTCACCATGGACGAGACCTGCGGCAAGTGCACCCCCTGCCGCATCGGCTCCAAGCGCCTCTACGAGATCCTGGACAAGATCACCAAGGGCAAGGGCACCCATGCCGACCTCGACCACCTCAAGTCCCTGTGCGTGATCATCAAGGACACGGCGCTGTGCGGCCTCGGGCAGACCATGCCCAACCCGATCCTGTCCACCATGGACACCTTCGCCAACGAATACGAAGCCCACATCAAGGACAAGAAGTGTCCGGCCCACGTCTGCACGGCCCTGCTGACCTACACCATCGATCCCGCCAAGTGCACCGGCTGCACCCTGTGCACCAAGGTCTGCCCGGTGGAGTGCATCTCCGGCACGAAGAAGCAGCCGCACACCATTGACGCCACCCGTTGCATCAAGTGCGGCGCCTGCTACGACAAGTGCAAGTTCGACTCCATCATCAAGCAATAAGGATCCAAGGAGGTCCGCAATGTCCATGCTGACAATAACCATAGACGGCAAAACGACGTCCGTGCCGGCGGGCAGCACCATCCTGGATGCCGCCAAGCAGCTCGACATCGACATCCCGACCTTGTGCTACCTCAACCTCGAGGATCTTCGGGTCAACAACAAGGCCGCCTCCTGCCGCATCTGCGTGGTCGAGGTCGAGGGCCGGCGCAACCTCGCCCCGGCCTGCGCCACGCCGGTCACCGACAACATGGTCGTCAAGACCAACACCCTGCGCGTGCTCAACGCCCGCCGCACCGTGCTCGAACTCATGCTCTCCGACCACCCCAAGGACTGCCTCGTGTGCGCCAAGTCCGGCGAGTGCGAGCTGCAGACCCTGGCCGAGCGCTTCGGCATCCGCCAGTCGCCCTATGACGGCGGCGAGATGTCCCACTACCGCAAGGATATCTCCCCCTCCATCATCCGCGACATGGACAAGTGCATCATGTGCCGCCGCTGCGAGACCATGTGCAACGTCGTCCAGACCTGCGGCGTGCTCTCTGGCGTCAACCGCGGCTTCACCGCCGTGGTCGCCCCGGCCTTCGAGATGAACCTGGCCGACACCGTATGCACCAACTGCGGCCAGTGCGTGGCCGTGTGCCCCACCGGCGCGCTGGTCGAGCACGACCACAGCTGGGAAGTCGTCGAGGCCCTGGCCAACCCGGACAAGGTCGTCGTCGTCCAGACCGCCCCGGCCGTGCGCGCCGCCCTCGGCGAGGACCTCGGCATCGCCCCGGGCACCTCGGTCACCGGCAAGATGGCCGCCGCCCTGCATCGCCTGGGCTTCGACCACGTCTTCGACACCGACTTCGCCGCCGACCTGACCATCATGGAGGAAGGCTCGGAATTCCTCGACCGCCTCACCAAGCACCTCGGCGGCGACCAGACGGTCAAGCTGCCCATCCTCACCTCCTGCTGCCCGGGCTGGGTCAAGTTCTTCGAACACCAGTTCCCTGACATGCTCGACGTGCCGAGTACGGCCAAGTCGCCGCAGCAGATGTTCGGCGCCATCGCCAAGACCTACTACGCCGACCTGCTCGGCATCTCCCGCGACAAGCTCGTTGTGGTCTCGGTCATGCCCTGCCTGGCCAAGAAGTACGAGCGCGCCCGGCCGGAATTCGCCGTGGACGGCAACCCGGACGTGGATATCGTCATCTCCACCCGTGAGCTGGCGCGCCTGATCAAGCGCATGAACATCGACTTCGCGGGACTTCCCGACGAGGACTTCGACGCTCCGCTCGGCGCGTCCACCGGCGCGGCCCCGATCTTCGGCGTCACCGGCGGCGTCATCGAGGCGGCGCTGCGCACCGCGTACGAACTGGCCACGGGCGAAACGCTCACCAAGGTCGAGTTCGAGAACGTGCGCGGCATGGAAGGCGTGAAGAAGGCCACGGTCAAGGTCGGTCCCCACGAGCTCGTCATCGGCGTGGCGCACGGCCTGGGCAACGCGCGCAAGCTGCTCGAGCGCGTGCGCGAAGGCGAGACCTTCCACGCCATCGAGGTCATGGCCTGTCCCGGCGGCTGCATCGGCGGCGGCGGACAGCCCTACCACCACGGCGACGTCGAACTGCTCAAGCTGCGCACCCAGGTCCTCTACGACGAGGACGCGGGCAAGCCGCTGCGCAAGTCGCACCAGAACCCGTACATCATCGAACTCTACGAGAAGTTCCTGGGCAAGCCGCTGTCCGAGAAATCGCACCACCTGCTGCATACCCACTACTTCAAGCGTCAACGCCTCTAATCGCGAAAGCGAAACAGGGAAGACCGGGAGAGGCGCCGCCTCGCCTCTCCCGGGCCTCTCCCGGAACCCGCCCTGTGCGGGGACACGAATTGTTCTGTGACTCCTCCTCCTTCCCCCTCTCGCCAGTGGCGACGGCTTGTGGGGACGGCGTTTCCAGAGACGACGGCCCGTGACAGCGAGCCTGCCGCCCCTGGATACGCCGCCCCCACGGAGAGGGGATGCAGGGGGCATCATGCCCCCCGGTGGGCCCAGGGCAGCGCCCTGGCCGCCGGAGGCAGAGCGGGCCGCGCACTGACCGCCGCAGGCGCAGGCCGCGCCCGGCCGCCGCAGGCGAGACCCTCCTCGCCACATGATCTTTCTCAGGATTCGTGTTACCAAAGCCGCCGCAGCGTCCGCGGCGGGGCCGGATGGTCCGGTCCTTCGCGGATGCACTGGGTCGCCACTTGGGGAGCTGGCTCATGCGACAGGAAAGCGATGCCCTGGGAGCGCGAGAGCTCCCCGAGGGCGCCCTTTACGGCATTCATACGTTGCGGGCGGCGGAGAATTTTCCCGTTTCGGGAACACGCCTCTTTCCCGAATTCATCAAGGCCTACGCCCTGGTCAAGGCGGCCTGCGCCGAGACCAACCTGGAGATCGGCGGCCTCGACGCGACCAAGGCCGGAGCCATCATCGCCGCCTGCCGCGAGATCGCGGACGGCGGCCACGCCGACCAGTTCCTGGTGGACCCCTACCAGGGCGGCGCCGGCACCTCGACCAACATGAACGTCAACGAAGTCGCGGCCAACCGCGCCCTGCAACTGCTCGGGCGCGCGCCCGGCGACTACGCCTTCCTGTCGCCGCTGGACCACGTCAACCTGCACCAGTCCACCAACGACACCTACCCCACGGCGCTCAAGGTCGCGGCCCTTTTCCTGCTCAAGGACCTGGAGGCGGCCACGGCCCGGCTCCAGGAGGCCTTCCAGGAAAAGGAGACGGCGTTCGCACACGTAGTCAAGGTGGGCCGCACCGAGTGCATGGACGCCGTGCCGCTCACGCTCGGCATGGAGTTCGGGGCCTTTGCCGAGGCGATTTCCCGGGACCGCTGGCGCATCTTCAAGTGCCGCGAGCGCATCAAGCAGGTGAGCCTCGGCGGCACGGCCATCGGCACCGGCCTTGGCGCGCCGCGCGAGTTCATCTTCCGGGCCGTGGAGCATCTGCGCGTGCTTACCGGCCTGCCGCTGTCCCGCGCGGAAAACCTCGTGGACGCCACGGCCAACGCCGACCCCTTCGTCGAGGTCTCGGGCATCCTCTCGGCCTTCGCCGCCAACCTGCTCAAGATCTCCTCGGACCTGCGCCTGCTGGCCAGCGGCCCTGCCACGGGACTTCGCGAGATTCGCCTGCCCGCGCTCCAGGCCGGGTCGTCGATCATGCCGGGCAAGGTCAATCCGGTCGTGCCGGAATGCGTGGGCCAAACGGCGCTTCGCGTCATGGCCAACCATCAGGCCGTGACCCTGGTCGCGGGCCTGGGTCAGCTGCAGATCAACCAGTTCCTGCCGCTACTCGCCCACAGCCTGCTCGAATCCCTGCGCCTGCTGTCGCACGTCACGCGGATTTTCGCCGACAAATGCATTGCCGGCATCACGGCCGACGAGCCGCATTGCCGGGAGCTCGTGGAAAAAAGCCACGCCCTGGCCACCGTGCTCGTACCCGCGCTCGGCTACGAACGCGTCTCGCACCTGCTGGCCGAGGCCGACGCCAAAGGCCTGCCCCTGGCCGAACATCTCGAAGCCTCGGGCGTGCTCTCCCGCGACGCGGCCGCGGCCCTGCTCTCCCCGCGGCGCATGCGCAAGCTGGGGTACGAGGCGGGGGATTATGAAGAATGCCTCCGGCGGCCAGGAGAGGCGCCGCCTCTCCTGGACCTCTCCGCCGGGGGGGATCATCCCCCCCGGACCCCCGGGGCGGGGGAAGGGGAGAAGTGATGGAAGAGCAGGGAGATATCCAGGTTTTTGCGGGGCTTGACGAGGCGGGGTTACCGCAGCTGGTGGCTGGCGCGGACAGGCTCTTTTTCCACGCCGGCATGTACGCGAATTTCGCCCGAGACCGGGCCATGGCCGACGCCCTGGAAATGGCGCTTTCGCGGCCGGAATTTTCGCGCCTGGACATCGTGAGCTTCGACCCGGCGGCCGGCGCGGCCTACTGGGGCGAATTCAGCGGCATCCTGCGCCGCGACATGCCCGAGGTGACGCTGCGCCGGGAATTCGCGGCCTCGGCCGCCTTTTGCGACGCCCTGGCCGCGCGCCACCCGAGCCGCGTGCGCCTTTTCCGCACCCCGTCCCTGCCCCTTGCGCCGATCCTGCTCGTCGGGGACACGATCCTCGCCGGCCACTACCTGCACGGCTCCGTGCCCGCGCCGCAGGGACTGTGGCTATGCATCGAAGCCGACGTGGAGGACCTGCTCTCCCGCGCCGAGGACGACGCCTCCCCGGACGTCCTCGACCCCGTGGCCAAAGGGGCCTACAGGCTCGTGTGCGAATGCGTGGCGGCCCGCAACGCCGCGCGCCGGCTGGCGTAGAAGCGGGGGGGAACGCCTCCGGCGGCCAGGCGGGGCCGAGGGCCCCTCCTGGACCACCCCGAAAGGGGGAAATTGCCGGATGCAAGTATTTTTCCCTGCTGTCGCGATGGCGCGGGAGGGTGAGAAGCTGTCCTAGGCGCAGCGTTCGTCCGCGCCGCAGGGGGCCTCGGCGCCCTCTTCCGTTTCGACCTGTGCGCGAGCCTTGTGGTAGGCGCTAAAGACCGCGAGCCCGCCCTTGCCCATGTAGCGTTCGAGCTGGCGGCGGTCGGCCTGGAGCAGGTCCACGACGATCAGGCCGTCGAGGCAGTCGGCGAAATCCTTGTCCACGTTGAAGGCGAGCACCTTGCCGCCGAGCTTCAGGTACTGGCGCAGCAGCACCGGAATGCCCTTGCGGTCGGCCTCGATGTCGTCGATGAGCGCCAGCAGGTCGTCGAGATCGTAAACCAGGGTCTGGGACGCCCGCGCGAGCCAGCCCTGGCCGCGCAGGGGCGTTTTGGGCCGCACGTGCCGGGCGAGATTGGGGTTGTTGACGTTGCCTTCGAAATAGCTCGCGATGAGTCGCCGCGAAGCGTGCTTGTATTCGTTGGTGATGCTGACCGGCCCGAACAGCACGCGGTAGCGCGGCTCGCGCACGACCATCTGCGCAAGGCCCTTCCACAAAAGCAAAAGCGGCGAATAGCTCTTCTGGTATTCGGGCCGCACGAAGGAACGCCCCATTTCCAACGCCGGACTGATGCGGGAGAAAAACTCGGCCTTGAGCACGAACAGCGTGCTGGTGTAAAGGCCCTGCGCCCCCTTTTGCGCCAGCAGTTCGTCGGTGCGGCCGATGCGATACGCGCCGGCGATCTCCTTTTTCTCGGCGTTCCAGAGAAAGAGGTGACGGTAGAAGGGATCGTAGGCGTCGAGGTCGCAGGCCTTGCCCGTGCCCTCGCCCACGCGGCGGAAGGTCAGTTCGCGCAGGCGGCCGATTTCGCGAAGCGCCAGGGGAATCGCCTCGGCCCTGGCCTCGATGACGGCGAACTCGCCGCTTTGGTGCAGCACGGCGTCGGCCGGCAGGCGGGCGATTTCGTCGGCGAGCAGGTCCGGCGCAATGGGCGCGATGAGCGCTTCCTGGCGGCCGGCGGTCTTGTGCGGAAAAAGCGGCGGCCGACGGCGGGGCCGGTTGGGCCGGTCGCGCAGCAAGTCGGTACGCAGGCGCAAGTAGCGCGTGACGCAGGCGTCGGCCTCGGCCTCGCACGAGGCGACCCGGGCCAGTCGGGCCGGGGTGATGGGGCTGCCGATGCGGGCGACGATGGTCTGGCCGGTCTTGTTGATGAATTCACGGGGCAGCATGGCCGTGCGCAACAGCGGGTGCACGAGACCGAGCATCTGGAACAGGCGGCTGTTGCGGCCGCTAAAGTGCACCGGCACGACCGTGGCTTCGGTGCGGCGGGCCAGCCGGGCCACTGTCGTGTTCCAGGCCGGGTCGGCCACGCCCAGGCGGCCGTTTTGCAGGCAGGGATGGGACACGGCCCCGGCCGGAAAAATGCCGAGCAGGCCGCCCGCGCGCAGCACGCGCAGGCTTTCCTTGAGCGGGCGCACGTTGCCTTCCGTGGCCGAAGCCCCGCCGAAAGGATCGACGAAGACGAAGAGCTCCCGCAGCTCCGGGATGCGCGTCAAAAGGAAATTGGCCATGATCCGGGCGTCCGGGCGCACGGCCAGGAGCATCTTGGCCAGGATCAGGCCTTCCAGGCCGCCGAAGGGATGGTTGGAGACCACGATCACGGGGCCCGTCTTGGGGATACGCGCCAGCTCCTCGGGTGCCAGGCGCACCTCCACGTCCATGGCCGCGAGCACGGCGTCGACGAACGCGCCTCCGGCCAGGTCCCGGGGGATGGAGCGATACAGTGCCTCTATGGGCTCCAGGGAAAGCAGGCGGGACAGCACGGGCTCGACCAGGGACAGGGCCCGTCGGGCCAGGGTTCCGCCAAAGGGCGGCGTAAGCGCGAATATGCGGGAACGGCAGGCGGCATCCATGGCATCACCTCATGGGACGGCGTCGTGGAGACGGCGAAACTTACTTCAAGCAAACCTTCCGTCTTCTAGCCGGTCCCGGTTACGAGCCCATGGAGATTGCGCGTCGATCGCGGACGACGACACGCGCATCCGTGGCACATGCGGCGGATTTGTTACATCTGCCGCCATACCCCTTCCGTACGCGCCAGGCAACAGCCGACCGGCTTGACAGCGCCGCCGACCCTCTCCAAAGTCGCGCAGGGGCGAAGGACGCGGATGCCCTTTCGCCGACGACAGCTTCGCAAATTTTTTTTTCCGGAAAAAAGACCCGATCCGCGCGCGCCAGGCGCGGCATTTTTCCGCTGCCTGCCCAGTCCGTACCAGGGGGAAACGCTCCGTGGCCGAGACTCGCCTGTATTCGATCGCCGCCATCGCCAAGGCGTTGGATGTGCCGGAATCCACCCTGCATTATTGGAAAAATCGCTTCGACGACGTGCTGCCGAGCATGGGCCGCGGCCGGGGCAAGCGGTTCCGCGCCGAAGCCCTGGACATCTTCCGGGCCATCGGCCGCATGCTCGCCCAGGGCATGTCCTCGGCGGACGTGCGCGCCACCCTGGCGCGCAGCTATCCCGTCAACGTCGCCGTGGAGCCCGAAGCCGCGCCCGAGCCCGTTCCCATGGCCGCGCCGCCCAACCAGGACGCCGCATTGGCCATGGCCGCCCATATCGGGGCGGAAATCGCGCGCTCGCTGGCGGTCCACCTGAAGGGCTTGGCCGCGCCCGTGCATCCCGGGCTTTCCGGCGAGAATGCCGCGGCCCTGGAGTCGGAACTGGCGGCCGTGCGCGCGGAAAACGCGTCGCTTTCTGAGAAGATGCGCCTGCTCGAAACGGAATTGGTGCGCCTGCGCAAGGACCGGCGCGAGCTCGAGACCTACCTCGTGGACAAGATCAACGCCCTGCGCCGCGACGAGTCCCCTTCCTGAGCCCGCGTCCCACCGCAGGGCGGCACGGTCGTATCCGGCGTGTTTTTTGTTTGACGACTTAGACCGACCAGTCTATTCATGCAACCCATGCACGACGACACGCGGGAACGCATCCTCAAGGCCGGGGCGGAACTCATCCACCGCAAGGGCTTCCAAGGCACGGGACTCACGGAGATCCTTGCTGCCGCCGGAACGCCCAAGGGTTCGTTCTACCACTATTTTCCGAGCAAGGAGGCCTTCGGTCTGGCCGTCCTCGACCACTTCGAGGCGGGACTTGGGGATATGACGCGCGACATCATGGTGCAACCGGGGCAAAGCGCCGTTTCCCGGCTGGAGGCATTGCTTGCGAGGTTTACGGACTTTGCCGACGCACGGGGCTTCGCCTTGGGCTGTCCCGTGGGCAAGCTGACCCAGGAAATGAGCGAGGTGTCGGAGGCGTTTCGTGCGCGGTTCGCTTCGCGGCCCACACCCATGACCGGGCTTTTCACGGCGCTCATTGAACAGGGGCAGGCCTCAGGGGAATTCGACCCCGCCCTCGACCCCGGCGAAGCGGCCGCTTTTCTGGCCAATGCCTGGCAGGGCGCAGTCATGCGCATGAAGGTGACGCGCTCTCCTGCGCCCCTTGCCCAGTTCGAGCGCAGCGCCCTGCGCTTCCTCGCCGCCAAGGCGACATAAATGCGGCTCCGGCGCGGCGACGCGCTTTTTTTTGAACCCATAATTAAGACGACCAGTCTACTCAGCAAAGGAGACGCGCCATGAAGGACATCGGCATCCTGACCTGTTCCAATACGACGCAAGATGTGGGGTGCAGCGCCTTCGGCTGCCTCAAGGCCGCCCATGAGGGCGTGGGCGGGTTCGCCGCCTATCCCGACGGCGTGCGGGTGCTCGGCGTCATCAATTGCGCCGGCTGCCCGGGCAAGCACAGCCACGACAAAATCCTGCGCCGGGTGGGCGCGCTGGCCGCCTCCGGCGTTTCGGCCATCCACCTGTCGTTTTGCATGCTCAACAACTGTCCGTTCGTGGCGAAATACGAAGCCGCGATCAAGAAGGCCTTTCCGGACCTGACGGTGATGCGCGGCACGCACCCGGAACTCGGCGAGGAGATCGAAGGGCCGTTGCTTGAGGAAATCGGCTACTGGCAGACGGCCCCGCGCAAGACCGTGCCGGAAATCGGGCTCGAGATGCGCCGGAAGCTGGCGCAGACGCAAACGGAGTAACGGGCGCAAGCCAAATAAAGGGGAGGCCGGCTCCCCGGTCTGCCAACCGGGGTTCCAGCCTCCCACTCCTCGAGGGCTCTCGCTTGGCCCGACGGCCGCCCCGACGCCGCGGAAACGTCGGTCCGCCTTCCGGTGGCGGCGGCGGCTCGGGCCAGCTTCTGAAACGGACCCTGACGGCCGAGGCGCCGGCCGGGCCGTCGTTCGGAGGCGCTAGACGTCCATGATCTCCAGGTAGACCAGGGTCTGGTTGAGCAGCTGGTAGGCGATCTCGCCGAAGGTCACGGGCCCGGTGAAGGGATCGGTCTTCTTGCCTTCCAGTTCGGAATAGAGATAGTTCAGGATGCAGTTGCAGGAGAAGGCCACCCGGCTGGATTCGATGGCGCATTCCTTGCTCAGGCGGTCGTTGAAGACCTTGACGTAGTCGGCCACGGGCCGGGCGTGCTTGTAGCGGATGCCCGAGAAGACCGGGGCGTAGAACTTCACCTGGCCTTCCACCTCGTCCACGTCCTGGAAGCTGATGTTGACCATGGCCCCGTAGTAGTCGGCCACGAGCGGCAGCTTGGTGTCGAGCTTGTTCTTGACGATGTAGGCGGCGAAGTTGCGCTTCTCGCCGTTGACCATCACGTCCTTGGCGGCGAACCCGTCGGCGTTGAAGGTGAGGATGTCGCCGTCGCCCTGCTCGAAGAGGTTGACGATGCCGATCTCGGCCACCTTGCCCTCGGGCAGTTGGGCCTGGAGCACCAGGGCGCCCTCTTCCAGCATATCGCCAGTCTGGCCGTTGACGACCTTGGGCGTCTTCTTGCCGAGGTCGCTCAGGTGCACGCCCGCGACCCAACCGATGAGCGGACGCACGCCGAAATCCTTGTAGTTGGGAGCGTTGAGCGCAAAGGACATGTGGGTCTTGCTGGCGGCGGGAATGATGATGAAGCTGAAGCCGTGCTTGGGTCCTTCGGCATAGAGCCGGGCCAGGCTGTTGTCGTCGTAGGCGACGATGTCGATGGAGGCCACGATATCGGTGATATCCGTGGCGCAGATCATATCACGACTGACCATGCCGCCCTTGTCGGCGGAGATGAAATAGGGAATGGTTCCGGCAATCCAATCGCCCTTGGGGAGCTGACGCAACGCGTCCTCGTCGCCGGCCAGAAGGAGCTTGCGTCCCGACTCGATCATCTGCTTGACGTCCGCTACGCTGGAAATGGTCTGTCGCATATCGCCCTCCTAGCCGAAAATTGTTTTCAAATCGTCCTGAACGCTGGGCATGTTCACATTGTTGGCAAAGATCGCGTACAGTTGATCGACGCTGGCATTGATATTGTCAGGCGAGGGATCTTCCTTGACCGCCCTGGTCAATCTGCCAAGCAGAATCTTCGCAGCCAGAAATTTGAGCTGGTACGTCTTCTTCCCGGTGATGATGTCTTTCCAGGCCTGATTGCTCTTGCTGGGTACATCCATATTCGCCTCCTTCATTATGCGGCAGCGCGATCTTCCTACAACGTGAAATCCCGTTCCGGCGACCCAACCCGCGACGGCCGAACCTGGCCTGGACCCGCTAAGGAATCCCGGAGCAACGTGTGCGTGAATGCCTCAAACAGAAAGCAAGGATCGCACCATGGAAAAAAACACAAAAAAACCGATGGTTACTTTAGTACTAGAGGAATTTGGCAGAGAATTCAAGCCAAAATCGCACGACCGGCGACTGGCGGAGCGCAGTTCGATGTGGGAGGCAACTAAAAATAGTCAACTATTTCATTATGATATCGCAACTGGGGAGAATTGGGGCAAAAGAAGTCCTTTGTGAGTCAAAAAGAAACAGCCTGTCCTCAAAAAAAACATCAGACCGGAACAGGACCGCGAGGTTCGCCTCGCAACCCCCGCAACGATGCGCGTCAGGGGCGCATGCGGCGCTGCAGCAGCACCATGTCCGCCAGCGTCAGCAGCACCATGGCCCGCAGCACCGGAACCACACGCGGAATGGCGCTGCGGTCGTGGCGGCCGCCGACGACGATCTCCGCCGGATTGCCGGAGACGTCCGAGGTGCGCTGGGGCACGGCGATGGAAGGAATGGGCTTGACCGCCGCGCGCACGATCACGGGCTGGCCGTTGGAGATGCCGCCCAGGATGCCGCCGGCGTTGTTGGACTCGGGCGGCGTAACGATGGGATCGTTGTTGGTCGAGCCGGTCAGGCGCGCCGCGGCGAAACCGTTGCCGATCTCCACGCCCTTGACCGCGCCCACGCCCATGAGCGCGTAGGCGAGCCTGGCGTCGAGCTTGTCGAAGACCGGCTCGCCAAGCCCGGCCGGAACGCCCGTGGCCCGCACTTCCACGATGCCGCCCAGGCTGTCGCCCGAAGCCATGGCTTCCCTGGCCCGCGCCTCCCAGGCCGCGACCGCGGCCGGATCGGCCGCACAAAAAGGCCGATCGGCCGCGCCGTCGGCATCGGCCACGGCGCAGGGGATGCCGCCGAATTCCACGGTACAGGCCACGACCGTCACGCCGCACGCGGCGAGCATGGCCCCGGCCACGGCCCCGCCCGCGACCCGGGCCGCGGTCTCCCGGGCCGAGGCGCGGCCGCCGCCGCGGTAGTCGCGCCGGCCGTACTTGGCCAGGTAGGTGCCGTCGGCATGGCCCGGGCGCAGCAGTTTTTTCGCCGCCTCGTAATCCCCGGAGCGCTGGTTGGTGTTTTCGATGACGAAGCCGATGGGCGTGCCCGTGGTTTCGCCTTCGAACACGCCGGAAAGCAGGCGTACGGCATCGGGCTCCTTGCGCGCCGTGCCCGTGAGCCCGCCCGCGCCGGGGCGGCGGCGGTCGAGGTCGCGCTGGATCACGGCTTCGGAAAGCGCCACGCCCGGCGGGCAGCCGTCGATGACGCCGCCAAGGGCCGGGCCGTGGGACTCGCCGTAGGTGGTGAGCCGGAAAAGGTCGCCGAACGTGCTGCCGTGCATGATGCCTCCGGGAACGCGTTATTTGGCCACGTCGCGCACGGTTTCGATAACGTAATCGATCTGCTCGCCCGTGAGCTTGGGGTACAGGGGCAGGGTGATGGTCGAGCGCCCGATGCGGTCGGCCTCGGGGAAGTCCTCGGGCGCGTGGCCCAGGGCGTCGCGCAAAAACGTAAGCGTGTGGATGGCGCGGTAGTTGACGGCCACGGCCACGCCCCGGCCCTTGAGTTCGTGCAGGATGGCGTCGCGCCGCTCGGGATCGACCCACAGCGTGTAGAGATGGTGGGCGGAAACGCCCGGCGCGTGCGGCCGCACGATGCCCGGCGCGCCGGCGAAACCGGCGTCGTAGCGCGCCGCGATCTCCTGGCGGCGCGCATGCAGGCCGTCCAGGCGGTCGAGCTGGTCCACGAGCAGCGCCGCGCGGATGTCGTCGAGATTGTACTTCCAGCCCTCGGCCACCATGTCCCAGTGCTCGTACTTGCCGTGGTAGCGGCCCGAAGCGTTCTTGCTCATGCCGTGGTTGGCCAGCTGGCGCGACAGCGCGGCCTTGTCCGCGTCGTGCCAGGCGATGGCTCCGCCTTCGCCGCAGGTGAGGTTTTTCGTGGCGTAGAAGCTGTAGCAGGCCGCGGCGGAAAGCTCGCCGGGGCGCACGCCGTCGCGCGAGCACTCGATGGCGTGGGCGCAGTCCTCCACGATGAAAAGCCCGTGTTCCTTGGCGACGGCATGCAGGGCGCGCATGTCGCACATGGCCCCGTAGAGGTGCACGGGCAGGATGCCCCGGGTGCGCGGGGTGATCGCCGCGGCGACCTTCGAGGCGTCGAGCAGGCCCGTGTCCGGCTCCACGTCCACGTACACGGGTTTCGCCCCGCAGTGCATGATGACCGTGGAGGTGGCGATGAAGGTCATGGGCGTGGTGATGACCTCGTCCCCGGGCTGCAAGCCCAGGGCGAGCAGCGCCAGGTGCATGGCCCCGGAGCACGAGGACAGCGCCACCACGTGGGGCAGTCCGGCGTAGGCGGCGAACTTGGCTTCGAACTTCGCCCCCACGGGGCCGGAGGTCAGGAAGACGGAACGCAGCACGGACAGGACGTTGTCCACGTCCTTGTCGTCGAGGCTGTGGCGGTAGAACTCAACCTGCATGGGAGACTTCCTTGTTTTTATTGCGGGCGCGCACGCGCAGCAGCAGCCAGCCGAGCGAGCCCAGGAGCATGACGGCGATGCCGGAAAAAAGCAGCCAGGCCACGGTCATGGGTGTGTCGTGGTAGACCGCGACGAGCCCCAGAAAAAGTCCCACCCCGGCCACCTGGAACCAGACGAAGCCGAATTCGGAGCGGGCCTGGAAATAGACGAACAGGATGTTGGCCACGGCGAGCAGGGCCATGGCCGCGCTGATGACCGTCAGCAGCGGCCCGGCCGCGGTGTAGCTCGCGCCGAAGAGGATCTTGACCACGAACGAAGACGCCACGAGGCAGAAGAGCGCGAAACCGCCGCCCAAAAGCGCCGTGAGGCCCATGGACATCCACAGCGAGGACAGGTCGTTGCGTCCGGACTCCTTGGCGGTGGCCGCCTCGGTGAAAAGCACGCTCATGAGCACCGAGGGCAGGTAGAAGGCGATGCGCCCGAGGATCGCGGCCGTGGCGTAGAGCCCCGCGCCCTCGGCGTCGCAGTAGTGGCGCACGAGCACGAGGTCGAGGTTGCCGAGGATCATGACGATGACCGAGGAGACGAGCATGCCCACGGAATACGTGCCCACTTCCTTGAGCAGCCCCTTGGGCAGGGGCGAGCCGCTCAGGGGAAAGACGTCGCGCAAAAAGACGCAGTTGACCACGATGGCTGCGGCGATGCCGGCAAGGCTCGAGAGCAGCGCGCCGTTGATGCCCCACGACAGCGCCATGACGAAGAGCAGCGCGCCGAGCAGACGAAAAAGCGCGTTGGACGCGCCGGCGACGCCGTAGCCCGTGAAGCGCTGCAAGCCCTGCAACATGCCCCAGGGCACGGGCAGCACGAACGAGCCGGCCATGACCCCGAGCATGAGCAGCACGGGCGTGGCCGCGTCGATGTGCAGGAACGACTGGAGCAGCGGCAGGCAGGTCGCGCCGATGCCGTAGGCCACGATGGCCAGCAGCGTGGCGCAAAGGCCCGCCCGGGACAGCAGCGAACGCACGAGCCCCATGTCGGTGATGGCGAAGCGCGCCGTGAACCGGGCCATGACCAGGGGCACGATGGCCAGCGGCGCGGCGAAGATGACCATGGTGGAATTAAGCGCGTTGAAGCCGCCGAAATCGGCCGGGCTCATGTTGCGGCCCACCACCAGCTGGAACAGGTAGTTGAACAGGTTGCCGGAGTTGAGCAGGAAGAGGATGACGATGTTCTGCCGAAGAAAGCGTTTCACGCGGGCACGTCCTTACGGGCGGGTATCGGCGCGGGAGGCCGCCTGGGATGCGTCCCGGCCTGGGACGGCTTGGAGATAGAGGCCGGCCAGAAAACAATAGAGCCCTGCCTGGACTAGAAATTCCGAGGCCCGGGCCAGCATCGCCCCGCGCAACACGGCGGCCAGGATCAGGGACAACGCGAAACCGCCGAAATAGAGCCGGCCCGGTTCGCCGGCAAACCAGCCGCCCAGAGCGGGCCATTTCCCGGCCACGCGCGTGGCGGCACGCGGCGCGACAACCCGCCATACCGGAACCAGGCAGGCGGCCGCAAGCCCCAGCGCCACCCTGCCCGGCACGGCCCCGAGGACCAGGCCGGCTGCGGCCAGACACAGGCATGCGCCAAGGCCCCAGGCAAACTGCCGCTTCGCCTGCGGACCTTTTCCCGGAAACGCGGCCAGCCAGTCCGCCGGCCGGCGCGCCAGGGTTTCGAGACGCTTGCGTCCCGCAAGGCGCAGGCCGAGGCCAAGGGCGGCCAGCGCGGCCAGGGCGACGACCACGCGCGACAACGTGCCCGGCCCCGCACCCGATCCGCTGCGCGGCGCGGCCGCGAAACGGGCAAGATCCACGGGCCGGTCCGTCTCGAAACAGAGCGCGGACACGCCGTACCAGGGATGGGCGAAAAAACGCGCCACAGCCGCACGGGACGCCAGGGACGCCCGGCCGAGCGAGAGCCAGTCGTCGGCTTCGTGCAGGCGGCGGGCCTGCTCCCCGGTCACCGGTCCCGGCCGATAGGTCTTGCCGTCCAGCGCCGCCAGGGGCGCGGCCGCGAAAAAGTCCTTCCAGCCCGCCGCGGCCTGCCCGGAAAAGACCGGATCGGCCAGTTCCAGCATGGTCGCGGCCCTGCCGCCATGGCCCGTGACGGCAAGGGTCGCCGCGCCGTCCCTGTCCGGGAGCCGGCCGGCGACGATGCCCGAGCGCGTGTCGGGTACGGCCGGCGCGCCGCCGTCCACGGCAATGGCCACCGGGTCGCCGATCAGGCCATAGACCGTGGTGAGCCAGGAAAAGCGACCGAACGGCGTCAACGGCGCGGCCGCGTAGCGCCCCTCCTCCGTCTGTTCGAGGATACCGGCCGTGGCCACGGGCCAGGGGAGTTTGGCTTCGTAAAGCCCTTCGCGGGGCGCGGCCGCGGGCACGGACGCGAGCACGGCCCGGCTCAGCGGCAGGGAAAATTCGTGGCCCGTAAAAGTGAAACGCAGTCCGGCCCGGGCCACCTGGGCGGGCAGATCGGGCAGGGGCGTGGGCGCACCCGGGCGCAGGGAGTAGGTTTTGGGCACGTCGGAGCCTCGCGCGAACACGTCGAGGTTCACGTCGGCAAGGCCCGGACAGGCGCCGATGTCCAGGCGGAAGAAATAGGCGGCGTCAGGAGCCGGGGCGAATGCCGCGTCCACGGGGATGGCCAGTTCCCTGGCGCGGCCCTCGATCACGAGTCCGCGCGGCTCGCGGTAGAGGCGCACCCCGCCCTGGGCCTTGAACAGTCCTTCGCCGCCGGAGAGAAAAACCGGCGTGACGTCGCGGTCCCCGCCGGTGCGGGCGTGGCCGGAAATCGCCTCGAAGGGCGAAGCGAGGCTCCAGAGCGCCTGGACGGTCACGCCGCCGTCGGCGCGGTCGATGTCCGGGGCCGCGCCGAGCCCGGTGGCCAGCTCGTCGGCCGCGGCCAGAAAGGCCGGGGTGTCGCGGCGCGGGGAAACCAGGGCCAGGGCCGCGCTTTCGAGCGCGCCGCCGCCCGTTATGCCCGGGGCCATGGGCGTCAGGCGCAGCGCGGCAATGGCCGTCGCGCCAGGGGCCTTGCCCAGGGCCGCGGCAGCCGGGGCGATGTTGACGAAGACGCGGCGCAGGCCGGGAAACGGCTCGCGCACGCGCGTCGGCAGGCGTCCGGGCAAGCCTTGCGCCGCGAGCCAGGCCGGGTCGAAGCCCGAGGGCACGAAGACCAGGCGCTCCACCACCCGGTCGCGCCGGACCTCGGCCTCGCCCTGGCGGAAGAACATCAGGCTTATTTCCTTGAGCTTCGCGGACTTGAGTCCGGGATAGCGGGCGCGCAGATAGCGGCCGACGTAGACGCGCAGCACGGTGCGGCCGTCGGGCAGGTCGAAGCTGCGCTTGTCCAGGGCGTACCAGTCGAGCACGGTGCGCTGCCGGGGGTGCGCCGGGTCCAGGGCGGCCACGAGGTTGACCTGCACCGGAGCCGGCCGGCGCAGGATGAGATCCACCGCGCCGATGTCGAGGAGGTCGCGTTCGAAGCGGCGCTGCAAAAAGGTGGAGGGGCCGTCCTCGGCCGTGCGCCAGACCGCGTCGTGGGGCAGGTCGAGCAGGCGGCGCAGCAGGTAAAGCGGCGTCTTGTCGGCCCATTCGGTCCGGGCCACGGGCACGGAAGCGTCCCTGGCGGCGACGCCTTCCAGGTAGGCCGCGCCGAGGCGGTCCACGCATTCCAAGGGGTCGCTGGCGAACGTCCGGCCGTCCGGGGCGCGCACGGCGAGCGCGGCCAGGGTGGGATTGCCGGGGTTGGCGTCGCGCACGTCGAGCGCCACCTCGTTGAAGCGCCCGAAGGCGATGGCCGCGTCGCCCTTGGCCGTTCGCAGGGCCAGCGCGCCGTCCGCGGCGGGCTTTTGCGCCGCGGTCAGCGGCGCGGTCTCCAGCACGCGGGAGTATTTGACCTTTTTCGTGAAGAGCTTGACGCGAAGGAGCCCTTCCACGTCGCCCTGCGCGGCGAAAAGACCGTCCGGCAGCCGCACCGGGGCGCGCTCGGGTTTGGGATCGAGCTGCACGGCCGCAGCCGGCGCGGCGCAGGCGAGGAGCAGGCCCAGGGCGAGCCAGGAGAGCAACGGCGCGAGACTACGGTGCAGGCGCACGCTCGCCTCCTTCACCAGGAGCCGGCGTCGGGGCCGGGACTGCGACCGGGGCCTTGCGCCGCCGCGCGCGGCGCTCGGACTTGGGAGCGACCGAGGCGTCGCCCGCCGGGGCCACCGTCTGCCCGTCGCCCGGGGCCTGGGTGACCGGGGCGGCCGGGGCCTGTGCGGCGG
>JAEWPX010000022.1 GCA_023399375.1 Pseudomonadota bacterium
GGCCCCCGCGCGGGCGGCCGGGGGCGCGCCGCGGGCGGGCGCGGGGACGCAGCGCGCTGGCGCGCCGGTCAGCGCATGCCGCCCCTGCGCGGCGTGCCGGACAGGCCGAAATCGTTCGGCGGCACCACATTGTTGACGTCGAGCGCACGGGCCTTTTCCAGGCTGGCCTTTGCGCAGGCGTCGTCGCCGAGGCGCATGCAGCTTATGCCCAGGTTGTAGTAGGCGTAACTTAAGTAGTCCACGCAAAGCGGCTTGGTCACGGCCTCGCGCAGCGTCGCGGCCGCTGCGGCGTTTTGACCTGCCAGCAGCTGGTCCGTACCGCGCATGTAGAGTTCCATGCCCGGCCGGCCGGAGCACTTCCACCAGACCTTGCGCACGCCCTTTTTCCCGCCCCGGGCCGCGGCCCTGCCCATGGCCGCGTATTCCGCCTTGTCGATCCTGCCGTCCTTATTGAGGTCGATGACGGCGAACGCCTCCATGGTCAGGCCCGAGTTGAACACCACGATCTCCTCGAACACGATGACTCCGTCGCGGTTCTTGTCCACGCTCGCAAAGGGCGGCTTTTTCCAGGCAAAGGCGTTGGCGGCGAGGCCAAGGGCCACTATGGCCACGAGCATCGAAATCGCGCGTCGCATCGGAAGCCTCCTTGAATGGGGTTTGCGGGGTTGCCCGAGCGTAGCACAGCCCTGCGCGCATGGCAGCCGTTTTTCCGTACGAAGGACGTACGACTTCCCAAAAAAAAATGCGTACGGCCTTGACATGGACCGTCGCCCGTGCTGTTACTACTAAAACTCTCACCCGTTTCCGCGAGTGATTGCAGCATGGAGGAAGAGGAGCGTCTCGGAGTCCAAGGCTCATGTGCGCTCTTGTGAAAGCTTCAAGCGTTTGCCGCTCTCGTACCGTCCGGGAGGTCAGCGTCCATGAAACGGATAGGAAAGCCTCTTTTGTTTGTCTGTCTCGGCGTCTTATTGGCCTTTCCCCTCTTCAGTCTGACCTATTACACGATGGTGCGCACTTCCACGCCGCTCTTTTGCGCCTCCTGCCACGAAATACAGCCCGCCTACAACGCCTGGCGCACGTCGTCCCATACCAACAATTCGCGGGGCGTGGTCGCCGACTGCATGGACTGCCATCTGCCCGCCCCCCACGACACCTACGACTTCTTCTTCGCCAAGACCATGCACGGCATCAAGGACGTCATCGCCCACTTCACCGAGGACCAGTCCCAATACGACCACGCCCTCAACCGCGCCCGCGCCGCACGGGACATCAAGAACGACCAGTGCCTCAAGTGCCACCGCAACCTGCTCTACCTGCCCCGCAAGCAGGGCGGCATGCTGGCGCACCGCCAAGTGCTCTATCCCAGGCCCGGGTACGAAAAACGCTGCACGGACTGTCATCAGAATCTGGTGCATGTGCAGCGGCCCTACTATCGCTACCTGCCCTGCGATTCCACGGGCGGATAGGCGCGGCGTTTCACCACGGGAAAAAGCGGCGGCCGGGCGGCCGGACGTCGCAGGCAGCGACGACGACAGCCAAGGAGGAAGCGGCATGGACAAGGCGAAACGGTGGACGGCGACGGCGGCAGGGCTCGCGCTGCTGCTCGGCACGGCTTTCTTTGCACTGGCCCAGGACAACAAGGGCGCGGCCCCGGCCAAGGACACGGTTCAGGCGAACTTCCCCCAGGTCAAGGAATTCCGCATCGAGCGCGGCATGAGCAAGCAGGCGCAAGCCTGCATCGAATGCCACAAGGTCGAAACTCCGGGCATCTTCTCGGATTGGGCCGCCAGCCGCCACGCCGCGGCCAACATCACCTGCATCGACTGCCACCAGGCCCAGGACTTCGACCCCGACGTCGCCAAAAAACACTACAAGCAGTACGAGCGCGCGGACAACAAATGGGGCACGGCCGAATACCGCGTGCCCGTGGCCGGCGTGGTCACGCCCAAGGACTGCTCGCGCTGCCACCCCGACGAGGTCAAGCAGTACTCCCGCAGCAAGCACGCCAACACCCTGGAAATCATCTGGAAGATCGATCCCTGGCTCAACCAGGGCCTAAACGACGCCACCGAACGGACCACGGGCTGCTACGCCTGCCACGGCACGGTGCTCAAGGCCGACGCGAAGGGCGAGCTCGACCCCGCCACCTGGCCCAACGTGGGCGTGGGGCGGGCCAACCTCGACGGCAGCCTCGGCAGCTGCACGAGCTGCCACACGCGCCACCGCTTCTCGGTCATGGACGCGCGCAAGCCCGAGGCCTGCGGCCAGTGCCACCTGGGCCCCGACCACCCGCAGATCGAGATCTACACCGAATCCAAGCACGGCGACATCTACGCCGCCTTCGGCAACACCTACAACTGGACCGCCGCCCCGGGCACCTGGACGCCGGGCGTGGACTACCGCGGCCCGACCTGCGCCTCCTGCCACATGTCCGGCGCGGGACCGGTCATCGGCAGCCATGACGTGACCGAGCGCCTGTCCTGGGAACTGCAGGCCCCACTGACCGTGCGGCCCCAGGATTTCGCCGCCTTCCCGGCCAAGACCAACTGGGAGGTGGAGCGCAAGAAGATGCAGGCCGTGTGCAATCAGTGCCACAGCGCCGCCTGGACGGAAGCGCACTACGCCCGCATCGACGCCACGGTCCAAAACTACAACGACCGCTACTACAAGCCGGCCAAGGCTCTGCTCGACGACCTCTACGCCAAGAAGCTCCTGCCCGAGACGCCCTTCTTCCAGACCAAGTTCCAGTGGGACTTCTACGAGCTGTGGCACCACGAGGGCCGACGCGCCCGCATGGGCACGGCCATGATGGCCCCGGACTACGCCTGGTGGCACGGGTTCTACGAGTGCAAGAAGCGGCTGTGCGAGCTCGGCGAGCAGGCGCACCAGATGCGCGCCACCAACACGCCGGCCTTCGTCTACGACAACTTCCCCGGCACCGGCGGCGACACCACCCGCCCGCCCGAGATCTTCGGCGCGAAGAAACCCTAGGCCCGCATCCGTCCTGCGCAACACGGCGAAGCCTCCTCCCGCAGGGGGCTTCGCCGGGTCAGGCGTGCGCGCTGGAAGCCGAATGCAACGCCGACCGGGGCGCGCCCAAGGCGCTTGCGGCCCGCAACTGACCTCCCCGCCGCCTCCTGCCCGGTTGACAGGGGCGGCGGGTTTGCAGCATGCCTGTTGTCCGGCTTTCCGCATCCGAATCCGACATCGCGGCCGCCAGACGCCAAGGAGTTTCGCATGCTGCCCGCCTCGCTGCGCTTTTTCGGCCCCCGCCGCCAGGACTACCTGCCCGGCCTGCTCGACCACTACCGCCCCGTGGCCAGGGGCATGGCGCTCCTTAACGAAGCCCTCAAACACGTCCTGGAAAAACGGCCGGACAAGGGCTTCCGCGTGCTCGTCAGCGAAACCGACATTTTGGAGGCCGAAGCCGACAAGGTCAAACGCCGCATCCGCAACCACCTGCCCCCGGGCTTTCTCATGGTCGTGGACAAGACGCTGTTCCTCGACTACACGCGCCGCCAGGACGACGTCCTCAACGCCGTGCAGGAGGCCGTCACCTGGCTCTACCTCGCGCCGTTCGACGTGCCGCCGCCCCTGGCCGAGGCCACGCGCGTCTGCGTCGGGGAAGCGGCCGCGACCGTGGCCCTGCTGCAAGCGGCCCTGACCGAAGCGGTGAACTTCATCCTGCGCGGCAAAGGGGAACGCGGCACGGTCAAGGCGCGGATGCAGGACATCCGCGACCAGCACATCAAGGTGGTCAAGGCCAAACGCGGGCTCATCGCCGCCGCCTACGCCTCGGACATGGAGTTCGCCCGCGTCTACCAGGTCATCCGGTTCGTGGAATACGTCTACCGGGCCAGCCACAGCGCCGAAAACTGCGCGGACCTCCTGCGGGCCATGCTCGCCCGCTGAGTCCGCCGCCGAGGAACCCCCATGGCCGTTGGCGTCCCCCTCCCCCCAATGCCCGAGACTCCGGAAAGCCCGGGCCCATGAACGCCGCACCTTCGCGCCTCGACGCCGTGGTCGGCCGCCTGCGCCGGATGGGACGCCGCATTTCGCCCCAGCGCCTGGCCATCTTGCGCGTGTTGGTGGAAAGCCCCCTCCATCCCACGGCCGAAGCCGTCCACCGCCTGCTCTTGCCCGAGCATCCCGACATGAGCCTGGCCACGGTCTACAAGACCATCGCCGTGCTCAAGGAATGCGGCGAGATCCTGGAGCTCCAGTTCAGCGGCCAGGACAACCGCTACGACGCCAAGCGCCCCACGCCCCATCCGCACTGCATCTGCCTGGCCTGCGGCGCCATCGCCGACCCGCCCGCGGACGGCCTGACCGAACTGACCGAGGCCCTGGCCCGGGCCAGCGGCTACGCCATCACGTCCCATCGCCTGGATTTCTACGGCCTGTGCCCGAAATGCCGGGCCGGCAAGAGCGAAGGACCAGCCTAGCCCCAACAAAAGTCTTCCTTTGCCGATGGTTGCCGCATGTACGCCGTTCCTCTGCTCCGGCACGAGGCGGCTTTTTTTCATTTTCCCGTTGCCATGGCCGTCCGCCTCTTGTAGAAAACGACTATCCACAAGAACCGGCCGCCGTCCGGCGGCAAGAGGCCCCTCGGCCAGGGAGACGGAACATGCCGGAAAAAAAGACCATGACCACGGGATTCGGCGCGCCTGTCGGCAACGACCTCAACACGGCAACCGCCGGCCCGCGCGGCCCCGCGCTCATGCAGGACGTGCACCTGCTGGAAAAAATGGCCCACT
This sequence comes from Pseudomonadota bacterium, assembly GCA_023399375.1. Taxonomy (GTDB): domain Bacteria; phylum Desulfobacterota; class Desulfovibrionia; order Desulfovibrionales; family Desulfovibrionaceae; genus Solidesulfovibrio. The sequence goes on from JAEWPX010000022.1 coordinate 4,758, forward strand.
TCGACCGTGAACGCATCCCCGAGCGCGTGGTCCACGCCAAGGGCGCGGGCGCGTACGGCTTCTTCGAGGTCACGGCCGACGTGACCCGCTACACCAAGGCGAAATTCCTTGCCGCCGTGGGCAAGCGCACGGAAGTCTTCGCGCGCTTCTCCACCGTGGGCGGCGAGCGCGGCTCGGCGGACAGTGCCCGCGACCCGCGCGGGTTCGCGCTCAAGTTCTACACCGAGGACGGCAACTACGACATGGTCGGCAACAACACGCCGGTCTTTTTTATCCGCGACCCGCTCAAGTTCCCGGATTTCATCCACACGCAAAAGCGCAATCCGCAGACGAACCTCAAAGACGCCGACATGTTCTGGGATTTCCTGTCGCTGACGCCGGAATCCCTGCACCAGGTGACGGTGCTTTTCTCCGACCGCGGCACCCCGGACGGCTATCGCCGCATGAACGGCTACAGCAGCCACACCTACAAATGGTACAACGCCGCCGGCGATTATTTCTGGGTAAAATACCACTTCAAGACCGACCAGGGCATCAAGAACCTGACCCGCCAGGAATCCGAGGCGCTGGCGGGCAGCAATCCCGACCACGCGACCGAAGATCTCCACAACGCCATCGCTTCGGGCAACCCGCCCTCCTGGACCCTGGAAATGCAAATCATGACCCCGGAACAGGCCAAGGACTACCGCTTCGACATCTTCGACGTGACCAAGGTCTGGCCCCACGCCGACGTGCCGCCCCTGGTCGTCGGCAAGCTCACCCTCGACCGCAACCCGGTCAACTACTTCGCCGAAGTGGAGCAGGCGGCGTTCAATCCGAGCAACCTCGTGCCCGGCATTGCCGTTTCCCCGGACAAGATGCTGCAAGGCCGGCTCTTCTCCTACCACGACACCCACCTGCACCGGCTGGGCCCCAACTACCAGCTCATTCCGGTCAACGCGCCCAAGGCGGCCACGGTCGCCAACTACCAGCGCGACGGCTTCATGCGCACCGACGACGGCGGCGGCGCGGGCCCCAACTACTGGCCTAACAGCTTCGGCGGTCCCGCTCCCGATCCCGCCGCCCTGGAGCCGCACTTCCCCGTCGAGGGCGAGGCCGGACGCCACGCCTACACGCACCCCAACGACGACTTCTTCCAGCCGGGCGAACTCTACCGCAAGGCCATGACCGACTTGGACCGCGAGCACCTGGTCGGCAACATCGTGGACCATCTGAAAAACGCCCTGCCGCGCATCCAGAAGCGCCAATGCGCGCTGTTCTGGAAGGCCGACAGGCAGTGGGGCGAACGCGTGGCCGCGGGCCTTGGCCTGGACGCGGCCGAGGTCGCCAAGCTCGCGGACATGACGCAAGAAGAACGCGTCGCGGCCACGGCGGCGTAAGAGGGAGAGGAGAGAAGAGGAGGGGGAAGGGAAGAGAAAAGATGCCTCCGGCGGCCAGGAGGGGCACTGCCCCTCCTGGACCTCCCGAAAGGGGGGAACGCTCAGGGACCGTTGCGGGGCGGCCACGCCGCTGCTATCGAGGGTGGATTGCCTTCCGAAGGAGCATGCGCCCCATGCCGCGGCATCCCCTGCAAAACAACACGCCGGCCGCAATTGCCCGCAGCCGGCGCGCCGCCCCGGAGCGGCCATGAACGCCGCGACGCCCGGCATCCGTGCGGCGCAGCCCGAAGACGCCCGGGCCATGTCCCGGGTCTTTGCCGCCGCCATCGAGGGCAAGGCCCGCGACAGCTACGGCCCGCGCGAAAGGGCGGCCTGGATCGCGCGCGGGACGCCGGAGCGCTTTGCGGCCATGCTCGAAGACGGGCGAAACCGCCTTTTCGTGGCCGCTTCCGACGCGGCCATCCACGGCATCGCCGGCCTGACGGGCTGCGAACTGAGCCTGCTCTACACGACGCCGGACGCCCCGCCGGGAACCGGCGCGCGGCTCCTCGACGCCGTCGAGGACGTCGCCCGGGCCGACGGCATCGCCGGCCTTGGCGTCACCGCCTCGCGCAACGCCCTGCCGTTCTATCTGCGCCACGGCTATGCGGTGGTGCGCCTGGCCACGCGCCCCCTGCCCGGCGGCGTGGCCTTGCCGGTATGCCTCATGGCCAAGGCGCTTTTGCCCTGATCCCGCCGGTTCGGGGAATGCCGTCTCTTCCCGCGCAAAATGAAAGGGCCGCCGATTCCCTCGGGAATCGGCGGCCCTTTTTCGCATTTCCCGGCTGCAACCGTCAGGACAACGGCTTGAAATCCGGCGTGCGCTCCACAGGGACCATGCCCGCCGCCTCGATGGCGTGGCGCAGTTCGCCGAGCGTCAGGCCCTTGGGGCTGTCCGCACCCGCGGCATGGCCGATGCGCTCTTCCACGATGGTGCCGTCGAAGTCGTCGGCCCCGGCCCAAAGCGCCATCTGCGCCGCCTTGATGCCGAGCATGGCCCAGTAGGCCTTGAGGTGCGGGATGTTGTCCAGAAACAGGCGCGAAACGGCCATGAGCCGCAGGACCGTGACGCCGTCCGGCCCCTTGGCCCCGAGCTTGTTGTTGGCCGGCTGGTAGGCCAGGGGAATGAAGCAGGTGAAGCCGCCCGTGAGGTCCTGCAAATCGCGCAGGGCGGAAAGGTGGGCGATGCGGTCGGCCCAGTTCTCGATATGTCCGAACAGCATGGTGGCGTTGGTGGGCAGCCCCATGCCGTGGGCCGTGGCATGCACCTGCAACCAGCGCTCGCCCGAAATCTTCTCCGGGCACAGCTTTTCGCGAAGCGCGGGAGCAAAGACCTCGGCCCCGCCGCCCGGCAGCATCATGAGCCCGGCGTCCTTGAGGGAGGCCAGTATCTCGTATTCCGAAACACCGCCCACATCGGCCAGATGGGCCACTTCCACGGCGGTGAAGGCCTTGATGCCGGCGTCGGGGCGGGCCCTGCCGATGGCGCGCAGCATGGACAGGTAGTAGTCCAGGGGCAGTTCGGGGTTGAGCCCGCCGACCACGTGGATTTCCCGGATGACCGCGTCGCCCCGGGCGTCGAGTTCGGCCGCGATCTGCTCGACGGTGAGCGTCCTGGCCCCGGGTGCGCCCTTGACCTTGCTGAAGGCGCAGAAGCGGCAGGCGTTGACGCAGACGTTGGTGAAATTGATGTGCACGTTGTGCACGTAATAGGCGTTCTTGCCATGGCGGGCCACACGGGCGTCCATGGCCGCGCCGCACAGATCGTGCAGGGGCGCGGCCACGGCCAGCACCAGCGCGTCGTCGGGGGTGAGGCGCTCGCCGGCCCGGGCCTTTGCCAGCACGGCGGCCGTCTCGCCGCCGGGAAAGGAAACTTCGGGTGTCATTGCATTCATGCCTGTGCCGCGGTAAAGGATAAGGGTTGGCGTCACCTCTACCCCTTTTCCCCGCCGTCCGCCAGGGCGGCGACGGACGCGAGGCCGGCCATGTCCCGACTGTCACTTCCCGTTCTGGCGTTGGCCCTGTTTCTTTGGGCCGGCGCGGCAAACGCCGCGGACCCGGCCTCCGGGGCCGGCGGCGGCGATTCCCCCCAGGCCCTGGCGAAATTCTTCCAGGGCACCACCCGCTCCCTGCCGGCGGCGAACATCGACTTCTCCATCGACGCCGGCTACGCCGATCTCAAGACGGCCAGTCCCGACAGTTCCGGCCGCTACGCCATGACCGCCATCAACGTGGCGCGCATGGCCCCGGACATCTACCGCCTGGACATAAGCCTTGAAAAACCGCTGTCGCGCAACGTGCAGACCTTCGACCAGCCCTATTTCTTCACGGACAAGCGCACCTACTATTTCTGGTATCAAAACGGCGAGCGCATCGTGTTCAAGGTCGGCAACCAGAAGGTCGTGGTGCCGCTCGGGCGCAAGGAAGTCCTGCGCGTGGACATCAAATCGCCAGACACCTACGTCATCGACCGCGAAACCATGCTGCGCGACATTTCCTTCGCCGACGGCCAGGCCACCATCCACCTGCAGATCAAGTTCCACTGAGGCCGCGTCCGCGATCGTCCGCCGCTTCCCGTGCACCCCTGCGCCCGGCTCCCCTGCGCCGCCGGGCGCGAACAGAAGGATCCACCCATGCCCACAGCCGCCGTCCCGCTGTCCCTCTTCACCCTCCTGCACGACGCGGGGCTGTCCGTGCTCGTCGAGACCGCGACCGGCGCGGGCGACCTCGCCTCTGCCGCCGGGGACGTTTTCGACACCGTGATCACCATGGAAGCCGACAAGGCCCTGTACGAGGCCGCCCACGAACGGCTGTCCGGCCGCAAGGGCATCCTGCCGCTTCATGGCGACGCCGCGGAAATGATGCCGAACCTGCTGCCCCGCCTGGCAAGGCCTGCCGCGTTCTGGCTGAACGCCCCGCCGCGCACGGGCGAAGCCCTGCCCCGGGAACTCGCGGTCATCCTGGCCGATCCGCGCGGTCATGTGGTCTGCCTGCCGCACCTGGCCGCATCCGATCCGGAGCTCGCCGCCGCCCTCGAAACGGGAGCGGCCCACGACGCCGTGACCTCCGACGGCGTCTGCGTCCTCGTGCCCCACGACAGCACGGCCCTGCGCATGGCCCTCGCCCACGACGCCTGAGCCCCTTCGGCAAAGCAACCAGCCAGATCTCCACAACGTTTCAGACTCCCTCCCCCCTTTCGGGGTGGTGCCGGCGGGGGCCCCGGGCCCCCCCGGGCCCCGGGGGGG
>JAEWPX010000088.1 GCA_023399375.1 Pseudomonadota bacterium
CCCCCCCCCCCCCCCCCCCCCCCCCCCCCCCCCCCCCCCCCCCCCCCCCCCCCCCCCCCCCCCCCCCCCCCCCCCCCCCCCCCCCCCCCCCCCCCCCCCCCCCCCCCGCCGGAGGCATTCCTCTCCCTCCCCTGCGCATATCCTCCTCTTTCCCACCCTACACCCGCCCATCGACGAGCCAGTTCGTGCGTTCCAGGTCCGCGGCCGTGCGGCGCGCGGCGACGCGGGCGAGGTGCGTCGTCTCGGGCGTGAGAAAGCTTGACGCCCCGGCTGCGCGCAGGTTCGCCGCCGCGCGTTTCCAGGCCGGGACGAGACTCTCCGGCGTGCCCACGAGCGTTTGCCCGGTCCTGTCGGCATCGTTGTAAAACGCCCGCCAGAAATCGCTCGACGACATCCAGAGCAGGTCCGCTTTGCCGATTTTGGCAAAACCCATGGCGACGAGCCCGTCCCAGTTCGCGTTCACGGGTTGGGCGAGGCGTGCCGCGGGCGTCCCGGAAAACACGTCGGCATTGGCCGAAAGGTATTTGCGCAGATCGTTGTAGGCATCGACCACCGCACCCAGGCGCGAGGACACGGCGTCCATGGAGCGGGTGACGGCAAGGGGCAACGCGCCGTCCGTTTCCGCCCGGGCCGCGAGCGCCACGCGGCCGGATTGCAGGCTGTAGGCGTCGTTTTCCGATGCCTGCGCCTTGCCGTTGACCGTGATCTGCCCATCCTGCCCGGGTAGGCCGACGTTCATGCCAAGCGTGGCGAGCAACCCGGACGGGCCGTCGGTGAGCGCCATGGATTCGCCCAGGCGACGATTGAGGAGCGTCAGCGACGCGACAAGGTCCTGGGTCGGCAGGCGCATCCCGGGCACGGCGTACGACGGTACGGTGGCTTCCTGCGCCGCGGCCGCCACGCGCGCCGTGGAGAGCGCCGTCTCGCTTTTCACCGCGCCGAGCACGTCCTTCCAGGTATCGCCGGCGGCCACGGGCACGGACACGACCCGCCCCGTATACGCCGTGGTCAGGCCCAGGGCAGCAAGCAGGCCGCCGGAGCCGTCGGCAAGGCGCAGCGGCTGGTCCGTAAACCCCGAGGCCGTGGTCACGGCAATCTCGCGCGCGGACACGGTCTTTCCGTTCGCCGTGGGCAGCGTTACGGCGTGCAGCGACGACGCAAGCCCGGGCAGGGAATAGCCGGACGTCCCCACGAGCTCCGTGGACTGCCCGTCCGCCGCCCAGACGCCGGTCGGCTGCCCATTGAGCTGGGCATTGACCGCGGCGAGCACGCTGCCCCAGGTCCAGCCGGATTTCACGGTGACGGCAAGCTCTCGCGACGCGCCGCCGACGCTCGCGGTGAACGTGTATTTCCCCGGCGCAAGGGTCGCCATCGCATCGGGATCGAGGGCCGTGGACACGTAGGAGGTGCGCTGCGCGCCCGATCCCGTGGCCACGGAGAAACGGTGCAGGCCCACTGCCGGTGTCGCAGCCGCGCCGGGATCGAAGGACGAGGAATGGACGAAGGCCGGCTGGGCCAGCCGGTCCACGGACGTTTCGGCGACGGCCTGCCCCGCTGGCGCGGCCACGTTCGCCGCCGCGCGCATGCCGAGGGTCTCCAGGAGATCGCCCTTTGTATCGGCGAGGCTCACGTCCTGCGCAAGGCGCGCCCGGTTGACGGAAAGGGCGAGCACCGTGCCCGTGGCGGCAAGCGACGGGTCCAGGCTGAAGGGCTGCTGCTGCCGCGTGACCGTGGCGCGCACGCTGAGCTTTTCCGAGCCGTTTACGGCGTCGGCCACCTTGCCGAGCACCGTGCGCCAGGTGTCATACGCGCCGACCGTGACGGAAAAATCCTCGCTGACCGAGCCCTGCTGCACGGTGAAGCCGTAGGTACCGGCAGCCACGCCGGAGGCGGCGATGCCGCTCTTGCCCGTGGAGAAAAACTTGTTCGGATTGACCGCCGTGCCGGCGTCGACGGTTGCGGCGTCGAGGCGGCCGGTCAGGCCGTCGGCGCGCAGGGCCAGGCGCGCATTGAAAAGCGGCGCGGCGTCGGAGGGCCAGACGAAGCGCGCAAGCACCGTCTCGAAGCGGGCCAACCGGGAGTCGAGGCCGGCGGCCAGAGCGCTTACGCCCGCCTCATTGTCGGTGGAGGCGTCGCCCGGGGAAGCCGTCGCTGCGGCGCGCCCCGGGCGTGACGTCGCGGCAGCCTCCGCAACGGATTCACCCTTGGCCAGCCGCAGACTGGTGAAGTAGATGTCGCTTACGCCCCCGGCCATCGTTTCCGTACTCCACGGCGACGAGGCACAGCCCCCGTGCCGGCGCGGTCCCCGGGGCGAGCCTTCTTTGCCCTGACGTCAATACGGATCGGATGTCCTCGGGGGAAACTTTACCGCAGCCCACGGCCACGAGCGCCCCGGTCAGATTGCGCACCATCTGCTTGAGAAACCCCTCGGCGCGAAATTCCCAGACCATTTCCTCAGGCGACGCGGCCGCGACGCGGCCGACGGCATGGACCTGCCTCACGGTGGTGCGCACGGCCGAGCCGGCGTTCTGGAAGGCGGCGAAGTCATGGAAGCCCACGAACAAGGCGGCGCAGGCGTCCATGGCCGCGACGTCGAGCGGGGAATAGCGGCCCACGTCCCAGACGTAGGCCCGCCGCCAGGGCAGGATGTGGCCGGGCGCGGTCCAGAGCGTGTAGCGGTAGATCTTGCCCGTTGCCGAAAACCGGGCGTGGAAATCGTCGGCGACGGACGCGGCGTCCACGACGGACACGTCGTCCGGAAGCAAGGCGTTGAGCGCGCGTTGCCAGGGGATGGCGGCGCGGTGTTCGGGCACGTCGCAGTGAGCCACCTGCGCCATGGCGTGGACGCCGGAATCGGTGCGCCCGGCTCCGTGCACGCGCACGGGCGTGCCGCAAAGCCGCTCCAGGGCCTCTTCCAAACAGCCCTGAACCGTGCGCCCGCCGCCGGGGGCCTGCAACTGCCAGCCGGCGAACTGCGTGCCGTCGTAGGCAAGGGTCAGGCGAAGGCGCGGCATGGGCTGCTTGTATCCGCGCCTTCGCCGTAGCGCAACCGGTGCTACCCGTTGGGCCCTGCGGGGTTGTCCACCGGGGGCAGTTGCAGCTTGGTGAGCATTTCCGTGAGCCCGGCCGCCTTCTTGGCTTCCATGTTGTTGAGGATGTCGCCGGCCTGACGTCCGCGCATGCCCGCCAGAATTTTGACTGCGATGGTGTTGTCGAGGGTCTCCAGCACCTTGGCCGCCTGCTTGGCGTTCATGTTGGAGTAGACGTCGATCAGGTGCTTGAGCTTCTGGTCCTTGACGCCCTTGGCCTCTTCCAACATCTGCTTGATGCTCGACTCCATCTCCTTGAGCTTGGCCACGCGCGTGTTGAGGTCGGTTTCCAAGGTCTTGAGCGCCTGTTCGCGCTGATCGAGCTCGTCCTGGCGCTTGAGCAGCGCCTGGGCGTCGGGCGTTGCCGCCGCAGGCGCGGCCTTGGCCGGCGCGGCCGCGGGATTGGCGGCCGGGGCCTGCTGGGCCAGGGCCGTTCCCGGGCCGGGCAGGACCACGGGCAAGGTCACGGCCGGCGCGGCGGCGACCTGGGCGACGGTTTTCGCCGGCGGATCGGGCAGAAGCATGTCCAGGCCCATGAATACGAGGATGCCGAGCTTGACCGCGGCGATCATGACGAAAACGCCGAGCACCTTGGTGGCGCGGGGCGCGATGCGCCCGGCCAGGCGGTCCCAACGCGAAAGCAATCCCGAAAACAGTTTAGTACGAGGGCGGCTGGTAGCGGACCGAAGCCATTTCGTCATTTTCGTTTTGTTCCGCGATGTTTTGTTCGATGACATGGCGGGCCGCCTTCTTGGTTTTGAGTTTGTCGAGGAGCTTGCGGTCCTTGGACCGGGCCACGGCCGCCTCGCGGCAGCGCTCCCGGACTTCGGCCAGTTCTTCCAGCTTCGCTTCCGCCTGGGCGATGTCGTAGACCAGCCGTTCTCGGTAGGCCCGCCACAGCCAGAAATCCCCGGGCGTGGGGTCTTTTTTCTGCGCCATGGAAGCCTCGCGCGCGGCCAGTTCGTTTTTCAGGCGCAGGACTTCGCGCTCCTGGGCGTGATGCGCGGCAATGGCCTTGCCAAGCTCCATCCTGGCCCGCTCCTCGAGCTGGGTGCGGATGTCCAGAATGCGTTCGAGATTGAAGCGAAACGGCTTGGCCATGCGTGGTCGTCTCCCTGTCCGCGACGGTTTTCCGTCGGTCGGGCAAGAAAAAGCAAATCCCGGGCCAGCCCGTCAGAAGAGACACCCGGCCGTCAGCGCCGCCAGCTCGCAGCCGACGATGGCCGCGCCCAGGAAATCGCCGTTGACGGCGCCGTTTCGCCGCGCAAGCCGCGCAAGCTTCCAGACGACCACGGCGGCAATGCCGCACGCGGCCGCGGTCGTCGCCGCTCCGGCCCAGAATACACCCAGGACCAGCGCCACGCCGCAGGCGACAAGCGTATTGGTCCAGGTCGCGCCGGGCAGGCACAGCGACCCAAGGCCCGGGCGCGCCAGATCGCGGCAGACGCGCATGAGCGCCACCGCCCCGGCCCGGCCGAGCACAGGAGCAAACGCCAGCGTCCAGACCCGGCCCGCGGCGAACAGCTCCGCGCCGAGCAAAAACGCGCCGCCCATGGCCGCAACCAGCGCCATGCCGCCGAACGCGCCGATGCGGCTGTCCTTCATGATGGCGAAGAATCGCTCCCCGCTCGTGAAACTGCCCCAGGCGTCGGCCACGTCGGCAAAGCCGTCGCAGTGCAACCCCCGCGTCAGCCAGACGTTGGCCAGGCCGTAATAGAAGCCGCCGGCGAGCGGATGCCCGGCGAAAAACCCGAGCGCCAGCGGCGCTGCCAGCACCAGCCCCAGCGTCGCGCCGACCACCGGAAAAAGCGGCACGCAGGCCGCCATGTCCGGGTCGCGCACCGCCGGCCCCATGCGCGTGAGAAATCCGAGTGCGGCAAAATAATGACGGAAAATCAAACGTCTTCCCCTCCCTGTGGCCAAACGAACGTCACCGCGTCGCGCACGCCGAGTCCAAGAACCGCCGCCGCCGAGCCGCCATTGACAGCCAGCTCCAGATAGCCCTGGCTCCCGGCCAGTATGCCCACCGCGCCGGACGCAATTTCGCCATACGTACGCGACGGCGCAAGAACCTGCCCCACCGGCGCAACCAGCGCAACCCCCTGCGGCACCACGCCGAATCGCCCGAGATCGAGACTCAAAATGCAGTTGCCGAACCGATCCACGGAAAGCACACGCGCAACCACCCGCTCCCCTTCGCGCACCGGCTCCAGTCCCTCCAGCAACACCGGAGCCGCGCCTTCGAGCACCGTGGCCACATCGCGCGCTTCCTCGCCCATGGCCAGCCGCGCGGCCAGGGGGGCGAATACGTCGCGGCCATGAAACGTGGCGCTCGCCGGCAGGTACCGCGGCGTGGCGTCAAGGATGCGGCACCCCTCCGCACGCCCGAACACCAGCGTCAGCAAGCCGTTGTCCGGAGCCAGTATCCGCCGCGACGCCGTTTCCACCAGCAACACCCGGCGCTGCGTGCCGACACCCGGATCCACCACGGCGCAGACCACCGAACCCGGCGGCAGCCAGGGCAACGTCGCGGCCAGGAAAAAACCCGCCTGCCAGACGTTCCCGGGTGCGACCTCGTGGCTGACGTCGAGCAACGGCACTCCGGGCGCGGCCGCCAGCAGCACCGCGCGCATCTGCGCCACGTACGGGTCGGCACGGCCGAAGTCGGTGAGCAAGGCGATCAGCGGCGCGGTGGGGGAGGATGCGGGGTGGGAGATGGACATGGGGAAGATGCCTCCGGCGGCCGGGGGGGATAATCCCCCCCGGACCCCCTTGATGGGGACGTGCGGGGGAACGTCGGGACCGTCAGGCGGCGTTGCGTCGGGGTCTGTGGTTTCGGAAATGGGGCGGCCCCGCAGGCCGCAAAGCCGGCCAGCGGG
>JAEWPX010000185.1 GCA_023399375.1 Pseudomonadota bacterium
CCCCCCCCCCCCCCCCCCCCCCCCCCCCCCCCCCCCCCCCCCCCCCCCCCCCCCCCCCCCCCCCCCCCCCCCCCCCCCCCCCCCCCCCCCCCCCCCCCCCCCCCCCCCCCCCGCCCCCCCCCCCCCCCCCCCCCCGCCCCCCACCTTCCTCAAAAACTTTTCAAGGGGGAGGGGTTATTTGCTGTTGGTGGTGGGGGCGGGGTTGCCGAGGGCGGCGAGGGCGGCATCCCATTCCTTCTGGTCGCAGAGTTCTTGTTCGATGATTTCGTAGAATTCCCCGGCTCCCAGGCGCAGCCCCTGGTTGTCGGGGTGTTTGCGTTTGAGCCAGGTAGGCGCTTCCCGGGCTTCGTTTTCGCCGTCGGCCGTGAAGAACACCAGGGGAACCCGTCCTTCGCCGCCGCATTTGTACAGCAGATACGACTTGGTCATGGCGTCTCTCCCTCTTCTGCGGCGCTTCGCCGCTGGCGCCCGTGGTCTCGGAAATTGCCCGGACGTGGCTGGCTGGCTTTGCGGCCTGCGTCGCCCGGGCAATTTCCGAGACCACATGCCCCGACGCTCCGCGCGCCGATCGTCTCTCCACCAGGCTTCCCATCCTCCGTCGAGGGGGTCCGGGGGGCATCATGCCCCCCGGCCGCCGGAGGCATCTTCCTCTCCCCCTTCTACTCTCGACTCTCTCCCGCCGCAGCCTCCACCCACCCCGTCCGCCATTTCCCCACGAGGGCGGCCAGGGCCTTGCCGCGGTGGCTGCGGCCGTTTTTCTCGGCCGGGGTCAGTTCGGCGGCGGTTTTCCCGGCCTGCGGGTCGAAAAAGAGCGGATCGTAGCCGAAGCCGCCGCTGCCCGCGGGTGCGGCGGCGACGCGGCCTTCCCAGGCCCCTTCGGCAACGAGTTCCCGGCCGTCGGGGCTTGCGGCGACGACGACGGAGACGAAGCGGCAGGTGCGATCGCGCTCGGGCACGAGGGCCATGGCGGCCAGGAGCTTGGCGTTGTTGGCTTCGTCGGTGGCGTTTTCGCCGGAGAAGCGGGCGGAGTAGACGCCGGGCGCGCCGGACAGGGCATCCACGCACAGGCCGGAGTCGTCGGCGAGGCTGATGCGGCCCGTGGCGCGGCAGACGGCCCGGGCCTTGATGCGGGCGTTTTCCAAAAACGTGGTCCCGGTTTCGGGGATTTCGCCGATTTCCGGGTAGGCGTCGAGGCCCTGGACGGCAAGTCCGAGCGGCGCGAGCAGGGCGTGCAGTTCCTTGATCTTGCCGGTGTTTCTGGTGGCGAGCACGACGACATGCGGCTCGGATACGGACGATGGGGTCATCATACCTCCTCGGGCGCGAGATCGAGAGAGGGCGGCAGGGACAGGGTGACGACGACGCCGTTGCCCGGCGTGCTGACGAGTTCCACCGTGCCGCCCAGGTCTTCCACGATTTTCTTGGTCATGGCCAGCCCCAGGCCGGCGCGTTTGTCGCGGGTGGTGAAAAAGGGATTGAACACGTTTTCCAGGATGTCCGGGGCGATGCCAGGCCCGTCGTCGGCCACGGAAAGACGCACGCGGCCGTCCTCCAGGGAGGTGGACACGGTGACGTTGCCGCCTTTGGGCATGGCCTCCATGGCGTTTTTGAGGCAGTTGAGCAGGCATTGGGACAGGGTTTCGGAGTCGCCGCGGGCCATGGGCGCGTCGGGCGACAGGTCGAGGGTCAGGCGGATGCCTTGGGCTTCCATGGCGTGGCGCATGAGCGCGGTGGTCCGCTTGACCACTTCGCCGAGGTCCGCTTCGCCGGGCTTGGCGCTTACGGGCCGGGAAAAATTGATGATATCCTTGAGGATGTCGTCGAGGCGCTTGGATTCCTGGAGGATGATCGAGGCTTTTTCGCGGCTGGCCTCGCCCAGGTCCTTGGCGCGCAACAGCGCGTTGGCGAAACCGGCGATGGCGAACAGCGGGTTTCGGATCTCGTGGGAGATGAACATGGACAATTCGCCGATGGCAGCCAGGCGTTCGGATTTTTGCAGGCGGCGTTCCAGAAAGACGTCCTGGGTCACGTCGCGGCGCACCACGGCCATGTGGTCGGGCCGGCCGTCCGACCCGGGGGCGGGGTAGAAGGTGGTGCGGAAGTAGCGCAGCCGGCCGCGCCGGTCGATGCGCGAGTTTTCCCGGTCGGCGCGGCGACCGGCGGCCAGGGCCTCGCGCACGGGCGAACGGCCTTCGGGACCGGGCGCGTCCAGGTCCGGGAAATCGGGAAAAGCCTCCGTGGCGGCAAGGCCGGCCAGGGCTTCGCGAGGGCGGCCCAGCCGGGCCGACAGCCGGGCGTTGGCGTCGCAGAGCCGGGCGTCGGGGCCGAGCAGGGCGATCTCGTCGTCCATGCGGTCGAGCACGGTGGCGAGCAGACGCCGGGCCCGGGCCATGTCCGGCCGGCAGGCGTGGGGGCAGGCGGCGCGCACGAGAAGCTCCAGGAGCAGGCTGGCGTCCTCGAAGGGGTAACAGCGCCAGCCCGTCGGCAGGGGGCCGGGTGGGGCGGCATCCGCGGCGAGGCAGAAAAGTAGTCCCGGCGCGTCGGAAGCGAGCATGGACGCCGCATCGTCGTGCCAGTCGATGCCCATTTCCCGGGCTGCGCAGGCGGCCGTGGCCACGACGGAACCGCCATCTCCGTTGCGCGCGGGCGCGGCGGCCAGTTTCGCACCGGCCAGGGTGTCGCCGGGGCCGTCGATGCCGGCTTGTCGCAACAATTCGAAGCAGTCGAGCAGGGCTCGGCCGTCGCCGAAAAGACACAGGCGGGGCGGCAGGTCGCGGTCTTGATGCATGGCCCCTCCGGGCCGGCCGCTGCCGGCGGTTTTGCCATTGGCAGACGCCCATGGTAGCTCGGGGCGAGACAGCCCGCAAGGATGGAAGAACGCTTTATGCCAAAGACCTGCCGGGTGCACGCCATCAGCCTTGGCTGCCCGAAGAACCGTGTGGATACCGAAACCGCCCTGGGCGGCCTGCCGTTTGCCCATGTGCTGGTGGACGCGCCGGAAAAGGCCGACCTCGTGGTCGTCAACACGTGCGCCTTCATCGCTCCGGCGGTGGAGGAGTCCGTGAACGTGATCCTGGAAACCGCCGAGGCGCTGCGCGGGCTTTCACCCCGGCCCAAGCTCGCGGTCATGGGCTGCCTGCCGGCGCGCTTCGGCGAGGAGCTGCGCAAGGGCCTGCCCGAGGTGGACATCTGGGGCACGCCTTCGGAGCTCGACGTCCTTCCCGGCCGGCTGGCCGCGGCGCTCGGCGAGGCGCCTGCCGCGCCCACGGGCCGGGTCGCCAGCACGCCGCCGTCGTACGCCTACCTGAAGATCGCCGAAGGCTGCGACCACGCCTGCCGCTACTGCACCATCCCGTCCCTGCGCGGCGGGCTGGTCAGCCGCCCCGCAGAGGGCCTCGTCGCCGAGGCCCGGAGCCTGCTCGACCGGGGCGCGTCGGAGCTCGTGCTCGTGGCCCAGGACGTCACGGCCTACGGCCGCGACCTCGGCATGAAGGAAGGCCTCAAGCAGTTGCTCGGAAAACTCCTGCCGCTCGATGGCCTCAAGTGGCTGCGCCTGCTCTACCTCTACCCCTCCGGCGTCACGGATACGCTGCTCAGCTTTCTGGCCGGGGCCGGGCGGCCGTTTTTGCCCTATTTCGACATTCCCTTCCAGCACGTGCATCCCGAAGTGCTCGCGGCCATGGCCCGGCCCAAGTCCGCGGCCGCGGACGCCGTCGTCGAACGGGTGCGGCGGCATTTCCCGGACGCGGCCCTGCGCTCGACCTTCATCGTGGGCCTGCCCGGCGAGAAGAAGGAACATTTCGAGGCCCTGCTCGATTTCGTCGCCCGCACCCGGCTCCACCATATGGGCGTCTTCCCCTACCACCGCGAGGAGGGCACGCCGGCAGCATCCATGGCCGGGCAGGTGCGACGCGACGTGAAGGAACGCCGCGTGGAGGCGGTCATGGCCGTCCAGCGGGAGATCAGCGCGGACATCCTGGAAACGTACGTGGGCACGGACCAGGAAGTGCTGGTGGACGCGGTCCACGGCGAATGGCCGGGGCTGCACCTGGGCCGGTGTTGGTTCCAGGCCCCGGAGATCGACGGCGTGACCTACGTGAGCGGCCCGGGCGTCGCGCCCGGGGCCATGGTCGCGGCGACCGTGGAAGAGGCCAAGGACTACGACCTGGTGGCCCTGGCCTGAGGACGACTCTCGGGTTCCCTGCAAGGGGCAAGCGATGCGCATCGCCTATTCCGGCATGTTCCTGGGCGAAGGCCTGCGCGGCCTCGGCCACGAGGTCGTCTCCCTGCCCCTGCGGCAGGACAGCGCCTTCGACGATCTGGTCGCCGCGGCCTGTCCCGAGCCCGACCTCGTGCTGCTGGAACTGTGGGGCAAGGCGGCGCTGCCGCCGCGCATGCACGAAAGCCGTTGCCGCATCGCCGCCTACTGCATCGACACGCCGCTCAACGAATTCTGGATGCGCCACCTGCTTAGTCTGTGCGACGACGTGTTCGTGGACCAGCGATCGAGCGTCGCATCGCTCGCGCCGTACGGCGTAGCGGCCTCCTGGCTGCCGCTTTGCGCGTTCGAGGACGACTTCGTGCCGCAGCGTCAAAAGGAGCATTTCCTCACGTTCGTCGGCCGCACCACCGCCTATCGCGGCAAGCGGCAAAACCTGCTGCGCCTCTTGCAAAAGCACTTTCCCCTTGTCGTGAAAGAGAGCGTGACGCGCCGGGAAATGCAGGAGCTCTTCGCCCGCTCCCAGATCGTGCTCAACGAAAATCTCTTCAGCGGCCTTACGCTTCGCGTATTCCAGGCCCTGGCCTCGGGCTCGATCCTTTTGACCGAAGCCGGCGGGGACGGCGTGGGCACCCATTTCACCGACGGCGAGCACCTCGTGACCTTCGACGCGGAAAACGTCCTGGACATCCTGGCCGATATGCGCCGCGACATGTCCCGCTACGAGGAAATCGCCCGGCGCGGCAGGCAGCGTTGTCGGGAAGCCCATACGAGTCTGGCGCGGGCCGGGGAGTTTCTCGCGCGCATCGCCAAAGGGCCGGGCAATCCGCGGCGCAGCGATGCGCGGCGGCGCATCGCCGCGGCCAATGCCGGCTATTTCCACGCCGTGCGTCATGGCGGGGTTTTTACCGACGCCGTGCACATCCTTGCCGGGGCCGTGGCGGCCGGCGACGCCGGCGCGCCCGAGGCCGCCCATACCCTGGGCAGCATCCTGGCCCGGCGCGGCGATGCCGAAGCGGCGCGTCCGCTCCTGGCTTTGGCCGCAGGGCTGTCCGGGATCGATGGCTTCGTCGCCGCGGCCAAGCTGGCGCTGACGTTTCTTTATGCCGGCGACGCGGCCGAGGCCGCGCGCATCGTGCGCACGGCGCTGCCGCTCTTGCCTGAGGCCGCGCGCGCCGGGGCCGTGCCCGATCCCGCCCGCGAAGCCCGGCCGCAGCAGGCGCTTTATCTCTTCCTGGCCGGGGCGCTGCTTGCCGCGGGCCGCGTGTTCGACCTGGGCTTTCTCAAGTCCGGCCTCGAACGCTACCCGGACGGCGCGTTCGAATACGCCCGGCTCGCCTGGGAGGAGGCGCGCACGGGCCAGGCGCTCGACATGGTCATCGCCTGCGCCGCGGCCAGCGGCACCGAGGCCGAGATCCTGGACACGCTCAAGGAGGCCATCGCGGCGGGCCTCGCCACGGACCGGCAGATCCTCTATGCGGCCGAGCTGGCCAGGCGTCTGTACGACGTGGACACGGCCAAGGCCATTGCCATGGCCTTTCGCCGGTCCATGGCCTTGCGCGCCGGGGGGTGAGGAAAAAGCGGACTTTCCTTTTTGTCCGCTTCGCCGTACGCCACGGCAAGCAGCCGGGAGCGGCCGGGATATAATGGTTGTGCCCTTCCGGGCTTTCTGCTACGACCAAAAATCCTTTTTACAGGGATAGATCGCGTTGGAGGTCAACTCATGGACAAAACCACGGAAATGAAAAACAACCCTAACTCGGAGATGGAAGTCAACTTCGAAGCCGCGCTCGAAAATTACCTCAATGAGGATTTCGGCGACATGGAAGAGGGCTCCATCACCCAGGGTATCGTGGTCCGCATCGGCAAGGAACACGTCCTGGTGGACGTCAACTTCAAATCCGAGGGCCAGATCCCGGTCAACGAATTCCTTGACGCCGCCGGCGAACTCGAAGTCGGCGTCGGCGACCAGATCGACGTCTACGTCGTCTCCAAGAACGAATCCGAAGGCACCATCCACTTGTCCCGCGAACGGGCCAAGCGCATGCAGCTTTTTGATAAGCTCGAGGAAATCCAGGAGAAAAATGATGTCATTACGGGTCGGATCGTGCGCCGCATCAAGGGCGGCTACACGGTCGACCTGGGCGGCGTCGAAGCGTTCCTGCCCGGCTCCCACGTCGACCTGCGCCCCGTGCCCGACATGGACGCCCTGGTCGGCCAGGAGTTCGAATTCCGCGTGCTCAAGATCAACCGCCGCCGCAGCAACGTCATCGTTTCCCGGCGGGTGCTGCTCGAAGAGCGGCGCGATTCCATGCGCAAGGACCTCCTCAAGACCCTCGAGGAGGGCCAGGTCGTCACCGGACGCGTGAAGAACATCACCGAGTACGGCGTCTTCGTCGACCTCGGCGGCCTCGACGGCCTCATGCACATCACGGACATGTCCTGGAAGCGCATCAAGCATCCCAAGGAGCTGGTGCACCTCGGCGACGAACTGGAACTGAAGGTGCTGTCCTTCGACCAGGAGAAGCAGAAGGTTTCCCTTGGCATGAAGCAGCTCGTCTCCGATCCGTGGGAGAACATCGCCGGCAAGTACCCCGAGGGCACGCGTCTGTCCGGCAAGGTGACCAATCTGGTCGACTACGGTGCGTTCGTCGAGCTCGAAGCCGGCGTCGAGGGCCTGGTGCACATCTCCGAGATGTCCTGGACCCGCAAGTTGCGTCACCCGAGCCAGATGGTCCACGTGGGCGACGAGGTCGAGGTCGTGGTCCTGTCCGTCGATCCGGACAAGAAGCGCATCTCGCTCGGCATGAAGCAGGTGCGCCCCAACCCCTGGGACATCGTGGCCGAGAAGTACCCCGAGGGCACCATCCTTGAGGGTTCGGTGAAGAACATCACCGAATTCGGCATCTTCATCGGCATCGAGGACGGCATCGACGGCCTGATCCACGTTTCCGACATCTCCTGGACCAAAAAGGTCCGCCACCCCGGCGAGATGTTCAAGAGCGGCGATACGGTCATGGCCAAGGTGCTGACCGTGGACAAGGAAAACGAGAAGTTCACCCTCGGCATCAAGCAGCTCTCCGAGGATCCCTGGACCCGTGTGCCCGACACCTACCCGGTCGGCGCCATGGTCAAGGGCACCGTGACCAACATCACGGACTTCGGCCTCTTCGTCGAGGTCGAGGAGGGCATCGAGGGCCTGGTCCACGTCTCGGAGATCAGCCGCAAGAAGGTCAAGACCCCGGCCGAACTGTACAAGGAAGGGGACGAGATCGAAGCCAAGGTCATCCACGTCAGCGCCGACGAGCGCCGCCTGGGCCTGTCCATCAAGTCCATCAAGGACGAAGAGGACAAGCGCAAGTCCAAGGAGTTCCGCACCGCCGGACCTTCGGACACCGGCAGCAACCTCGGCGAACTGCTGCGCCAGAAGTTGGAAGAGGATGCCCAGCGCTAACGATTCCTTTGCTCAAAGGCGGCCCGGCCTGTTCGGGCTGCTTGTCGCCGTGGCGGCCGTGATCCTCGTCGTGGGGATCGCGGCCGCCCTCGGCGTTTGGGGCGACGACGACGGCGCGCGGCTGCTTGGCCCGACGTCGGCCCGCATCGGCGTAGTGCGCATCGAGGGCACGATCACCGACGCCGAAAAGACCGTGGATTTCATTCGCGAACTGCGCGAAGACGATTCCGTCAAGGGCGTGGTGCTGCGCATCAACTCCCCGGGCGGCGCATTCGGCCCGTCCCAGGAGATCTACATGGCGGTGAAAAAGCTCGGGCGCAAAAAGCCCGTGGTCGCTTCCTTTTCCGCCGTGGCCGCTTCCGGCGGCTACTACGCCGCCTGTCCGGCGAGCCGCATTTTCGCCAATCCCGGCACGATCACCGGCAGCATCGGCGTCATGTCGCAGATGGCCAACGTGACCGAACTCATGCAGAAGCTCGGCGTCGGCTTCGAGTCCCTGACCACGGGCAAGCTCAAGGACGCCGGCAGTCCGTTCAAGCCGCTTTCGCCCGAGCAGCGCGCCTACCTCGAAGGGCTCATAAGCGACCTCAACAAACAGTTTTCCGGCGACGTGGCCAAGGAGCGCAAACTGTCGGCCCAGTCCATCGCCGCCATTGCCGACGCCCGCGCCATGACCGGGGCCAGAGCCAAGGAACTGGGTCTGGTGGACGAACTGGGCGGCCTGGAAGACGCCATCGACTCCGTCAAGGCGCAAACCGGACTCAAGGGCGACGTGCCCCAGCTTTCCGGCCCCAAGAAGAAGAGCGGGGTGCTGGGGCTTTTTTCCTCGGCCGCGCAAACGCCCGACCTGCGCGCCGCAGTGCTGTCCTGGCTCCTGGCCGGCTTTGGCGGCGCTTCCGAAACACAGACGCTGCCCCTTCCCTAGTCTCGCGGCGATTGCGTTCTCCACCCGATTTCGAGGCCTTTCGCTCCTGCCGCACAAATCCTTGATTCTTGCGTCGATACGTCCTGGACAGAGGCTGTGGGGCGATTTCGGCCCTCTTCCCGCCGCATCGGGATTGCAGCACTGCAATAGCCGCTGCTCCTGCCGCTTCTTGACGCCTCACGCGTCTCCCTTCTAGTGTGGACGGCTGGTACTACGGGAGGTCGCATGCGCCTTGTCACGTTTGCACACGCCTCGGGACCGCGTATCGGCGTGCGTCTCGGCGATGTCCTGGTCGATTTGTCCCTGGCCGCGCCCGGCCTTCCCAGGAACATGCGGGCGCTCCTTGCTCTTGGCGACGCCGGCCTGCAGGACGCTGCCCAAGCCGCGGCCGCGGCCGGGACGGACTGCCAATTGCGCTTTTCCTCGGTCCGGCTGCTGCCGCCCGTGCCCGACCCGGGCAAGATTCTGTGCGTGGGCCTTAATTACGTGGATCACGCCATCGAGGTCGATCCGAAAAGCCTGCCGGAGCATCCCGTCTTTTTCGCGCGCTTGGCTTCGACACTCGTCGGCCACGACGCGCCCCTCGTGCGCCCCCTCGTTTCGCGCATGCTCGACTACGAAGGCGAGGTTGCGGCCGTGATCGGCATCGGCGGACGCAATATTCCCCGCGAAGCCGCGCTTGCGCACGTCGCCGGCTACGCGCTTTTCAACGAAGCCTCGGTGCGCGACTACCAGTTCCGCACCAGCCAATGGTTTCTCGGCAAAAATTTCGACGATACCGGCGCGTTCGGTCCCGAACTCTGCACCACCGACGAACTGCCGCCCGGCGCGTGCGGCCTGCGCCTGAGCACCACGGTCAACGGCGAGGTCATGCAGGAGGCATCCACCTCCGAAATGCTCTTTCCCGTTGAACTGCTTGTGGCGACGTTGTCCGAAGCCATGACCCTTTCTCCCGGCGACGTGATCGTCACGGGTACGCCCTCCGGCGTGGGTTTTGCCTTGACGCCGCCGCGCTACCTCAAGCCCGGCGACATGGTGGAAGTGGCGCTGGAGGGCTACGGTGTGCTGCGCAATTCCGTCATCGACGCCGGCTGCCCGTCCTGAACGCAGCGCCTTGCTCTGGTGCGACGCCGCGTTGTTTCAACAGGAGGCAGCCGGAACCGCATCGGTTTTGAAATTCCTGCTGTCGACTTGACGTTGCGCTTCTTCCTTTGGCGACTCCAATAAAAAACGCCTCCCGGGCAAGCCCGGGAGGCGTTCGTGCGTTTCGTGTCCCCGGCTCTTAACGCCAGGCTTTCTTTTGACCGGAATAGCTGAAGATTTCGCGAATGGCCTCGTCCTTGGACGTGAACGGCCCGGCCAGGGCCGCCTGCTTGGTCGGAGCCTCGCAGGTGTAGACGCGCTGCATGTAGGTGATGTGCCCCACATATGGCGTGTGATCGTAATCGACCTTCTTGACTTCCGCGCCCAGGGACTCGCGGATGATGACGCGGTAGGTCGCTTCCCAATGGTCGCCGACCTGCCGGATCTTTTTGTGCGTCGCAGTACCGACGCCGAGACGGTCGAGTTCGTCCACCCAGTTCCGGGCATAGGTCAGGAACTCGTCGCGGATGTTTTGCGGCACATTGCTGCTGTTGGTGATGACGCCCGTTTTGCCGAACGAAGCGCGCATCTTGTCGTCCACATCGATGGACGGCGCAGGGGCGGGAGCAGGCTCGAACTTGCCCTTTTTCCCTTTTTTCCCTTTGATCGGCGTGCTTTCGTCAACGCCCGGATCCAGTACCTCGCCACGCTTGGAAGCCTTCTTGGCCGAGGCGTCGGCCTTGGCCTCCATGGGCATGGGTTCGGGCTTGGACGGAACGGCCTTGGCGGTGGCCGCGGCGGCGGCGGGCGCCGCAGCAGGAGCGGCGGCCTTGGCGACGGGCGCGGAAGCCGTCTTGCCGGGGATCTTGAGCGTCTGACCGGCCTTGAGCTTCTTGGCGTCGGCCAGGCCGTTGGCTGCCATCAGATCCTTGGCCGTGACGGAAAATTTCTTGGCGATCGTAGCCACGGAGTCGCCCTTCTGGACCTTGTATTCCAGGGGCTTGGGCTCTTCGATCTGGAGCTGTGGAGCCGGTCCGTCCGCGCGGTAGACATTGAGTCCGGCCCAGGCGGAAGCGGGAGCGGCCAACAGAAGGAAGGCGAGAGCGACGAGGGTTTTAGCGCTTGGCATCAGGCACTCCGTGCAAAAGACAAGGCCAGACGCCCCCGAAGGGGCGTCTGGCCAGGGAGACGGCGAACCGTCCCGCTTACATGCTCTTGAACTTGATCACGCACCGGCGGTTCAGGGCGCGACCCTGAGCGGTCTTGTTGGTGGCGACCGGATCGGACTCGCCGAAGCTGATGGTCTCGATGCGGCTGGCGTCGATGCCCTTCTTCACGAAGAAGGACTTGACGGAGTCGGCGCGGCGCTGACCGAGCTTCATGTTGTACTGTTCGGTACCGATGCTGTCGGTGTGGCCTTCGAGGATGACCTTCATGCCGGGCTTGGACTTGATGATGGCGGTGCCTTCCTCAAGAACGGGCACGAATTCGGGCTTGATGTTGTACTTGTCGAAGTCGAAGTAGATGCTGCGGAAGACGACGATTTCGTCTTCGATCCACTCGTACAGGGCGCACTCGAGGAACTTCTCGCGGGCGGCCTCGTTGCGGAGCAGCTCTTCGCCGAGCTCGATGCAGTTGCACTTGCCCATGGCGGCGATGGCCTTCAGCACCTGCTGGCCATGCTTGCTGTCGGACAGGTCGACGATGTAGAAGCACAGGTTGTCGCCGTACTTGGCCTTCAGGGACTGGGCAACGGCGACGGGGTCGACGCCGCAGTTGGAGTCGCCGTCAGAGAAGATGAACACGCCGGTCTTGCCGGACAGGGTGGAAAGCGGCAGCTTGTCCAGGTCTTCCAGGCCCTTGCCCATGGGGGTCATGCGGCCGTAGACGCTGTAGTCTGTCTGGATCTTTTCGATGGCGGCAGCCATGGTGGCCTGGCTGTACGGGGCCATCGCGGCGTACTCTTTGTACGGAGCGAAGGTGTACAGGCCGGCCTTGTAGCCGAGCTCGGGGGTCATCTTGTTGAGCTCACGGGCCAGGGACTTGGCCATCATGATCTTGGAGACGCCGCCGAACTGGACATAGCGCTGCCCCTTGTAGGAGAACGCCATGGAGCTCGAATGGTCGATGAAGTAAATGAAGTTGTCGACCTTCGGCACCTGCTTCTTCGCCATGGCCGGGCCGCTGAAGCCCAGCAGCAGGGCGACCACGGCCACCAGCAACACTTGCAGTTTCTTGTTCATAACTCCCTCCTCGGAGCAGTGAATGGTATTCACCCTTGCCAAAAAAACACCCTCTTCAATCGTCAACGGACCGGCCGCCCCCGAGGGGGAAGACGACCCACCTCGCAAAATAACCTGAAATCATTAACGAATTCAAGCATTCTTGCGAGGTCCCTCTGTTCTCCGGTTAAAGATATAGTGCTTTTTGCAAGCCAGCGCAAGAGGATGCGCTTCTTCTCCCCTGCCAAGCCGGTCGGGACCCTTGACCGGACACGGGGTCACTCTAGCAAATTTCTCCCAAATGTGTAGAAAAAAAATGCCCGTGCCAAAACGCGCCACGGCATTGAAAAAACAGCAGGAGCAACAATGTCCGGAAAATACGGATTTTCGGTCCTTCGCGAAGAGGACCTCGCCGAATACGCCGCCAAGACCGTCCTGTACCGCCACGATCGCACCGGGGCGCAAGTCCTCTCCCTTGCCCTCGACGACGCCAACAAGGTCTTCGGCATAAGCTTTCGCACGCCGCCGGCCAATTCCACCGGCGTGCCCCATATCCTCGAACACTCGGTCCTGTGCGGCTCGCGCAAATATCCAGTCAAGGAGCCCTTCGTCGAACTGCTCAAGGGGTCGCTGCAAACCTTTCTCAACGCCTTCACCTACCCTGACAAGACCTGCTACCCCGTGGCCTCGACCAACCTCCGGGATTTCTACAACCTGGTCGACGTCTACCTCGACGCCGTGTTCTATCCGCGCATCCCGCCGCACATTTTCCAGCAGGAAGGCTGGCACTACGAATTCACCGACGCCGGCGAGCTCATCCGCAGCGGCGTGGTCTTCAATGAAATGAAGGGCGTCTACTCCTCGCCCGACGCCGTGCTCGGCGAATTCTCCCAACGCCTGCTCTTCCCAGACACCACGTACGGCTTGGATTCCGGCGGCGACCCCACCGTCATTCCGGCCCTGACCTACGAGGAATTCAAGGCGTTCCACGAAGCCTACTACCATCCGTCCAACGCCCGGGCCTTCTTCTCCGGCGACGACGACCCCGACGAGCGCCTGCGCATCCTCGCCGACTACTTCGACCGTTTCGACGCCCGGCCCGTCGATTCCCACGTCGTCCTGCAAAAGCCCTTCAGCGCCCCGGCCGCCAAGGAGATGCCCTACGCCGCGGCCCCGGGCCAGGCCGAGCGCGGCTTCGTCACCGTCAACTGGCTGCTGCCCGACACCGCCGACCAGGACACCGTGCTCCTTTTCGACGTCCTCGAACACGTGCTCATCGGCCTGCCCACATCGCCCCTGCGCAAGGCGCTCCTGGACAGCGGCCTTGGCGAGGACCTCGCCGGCACGGGCCTGGAAACCGAACTGCGCCAGATGTTTTTCTCCGTGGGCCTCAAGGGCATCAAGTCCGGCACGTCCGCCGACGTCGAACGCGTGATCCACGGGGCGCTCACTTGGCTGGTCGATTCCGGCCTGCCTGCCGACGCCGTGGAGGCCGGGGTCAACGCCCTGGAGTTCTCGCTTCGCGAAAACAACACCGGTTCGTTCCCGCGCGGGCTGTCCATGATGCTGCGAGCGCTCACCACCTGGCTCCACGACGGCGATCCCCTCGCCCCATTGCGTTTCTCCGCGCCGCTTAAGCGCCTCAAGGAACGGCTCGCCGCCGGCGAACGCGTGCTCGAGGACGCCATCAAGACCTGGCTCCTCGACAACCCTCATCGCGTGACGCTCATCCTGACGCCCGATACGGAACTCGACGCCAAGCGCCTGGAAGACGAGAAAAAAGAACTGGCGGGCGTGGCCGCCGGCCTTGACGAGGCCGGCAAGCAGGCCATCGTCGCCGGCCAGGAAGAACTGCGCCGCCTGCAGGAAACGCCGGATGCGCCCGAAGACCTGGCCAAGATCCCGAGCCTGGCCGTCAAGGATCTGCCGACGGAAGAAACGCCCATTCCCCAACGCGCCTACGACCGCGCGCAGACGTCCCTCTACTGCCATCCCCTGGAAACCGCCGGCATCGCCTACCTCGACCTCGCCTTTCCCCTGGCCGGCGTGCCGGATGCGCTCGTGCCCCTCGTGCCGCTCTTCGGCCGGGCCCTGCTCGAACTCGGCACGGACAAAAGCGACGCCATCACCCTGACCCGGCGTATCGCCGCCAAGACCGGCGGCATCGCCCGCGAGGCCCTGGTTGCCTCCCGCTACGGCGAAGGCCCGGACGACGCGGCGGCGCGGCTCGTGCTGCGCGGCAAGGCCACGGTGGAAAAAAACGTGGAATTCCTGGATATCCTGCGGGAAATCATCGCCGGCACGGATTTCGGCAACAAGGAGCGCTTCGCCCAGATGGCCCTGGAGGCCAAAGCCCGCCTGGAACGCCGCATGGCCCCGGCCGGCCACGCCACGGCCGGCGCGCGGCTGCGCGCCCGCTACTCCCTGGCCGGCAACCTGGGCGAACGCCTGCGCGGCATCAGCCAGTTGCTCTTCCTGCGCGAACTCGTCGCGCGCATCGAAGCGGACTACGACGGCGTGCGCGCCGACCTCGAAACCCTGCGCGACGTCGTGCTCACGCGAAACGGGGCTGTCGTCGGCCTGACCGCCTCGCCCGCCGACCTCGACGGCCTGGAAACCGCCGTGGCCGGATTCCTCGACGACCTGCCCGACGCCGCGCCCCCGGCGCAGACCTGGAGCCGCCTCGCCGTGCCCGCCGCCGAAGGCGTGGCCATCCCGGCGCAAGTGCACTACGTGGGCGTGGGCCTCGACCTCGCCGGCACGGGCTGGGCCTTCGACGGGGCCGACCTCGTGGCCGCGCGCTACCTGCGCATGGCCTACCTCTGGGACCGCGTGCGCGTGCGCGGCGGAGCCTACGGCGCGTTCTGCTCCCTGGACCGCATCGCCGGCCAGGCCGTGTTCGTCTCCTACCGCGACCCCAATACCGACGCTACCATCGAAGCCTTCCGCGCCGCCGGCCGCTATCTCATGGAGACCGAACTGCACGAGGCTGAAATGGAACGGGCCGTCATTGGCGCCATCGGCGACATCGACAGCCATATGCTGCCCGACGCCAAGGGCCACGTGGCCATGGTGCGCCGCCTCGTCAACGACACCGCCGAAATCCGCGCCACGACCCGCGCCCAGGTGCTCGGCGCGAAACAAGCCCGCTTCCGGGAATTCGGCGAAGCCCTGAACAAAGCCGCCGAAAACCCCGCCATCGTCGTCCTCGGGCCGTCCACCTCCCTCGATGCCCTTGGCGTCGAAGGGCTCATCCGTACCGACGTGCTGTAAGGCTGGGGCTCTGCCCCAGGCCCCGCTGGGACGCTGTCCCAGACCCTGCCAGGGCTCTGCCCTGGACCCGCCGGGGGGAGTCGCTCCCCCCGCTCCCCCCGTTCGGCGTCGTGGCGCGGGGCGGGCTGCGGGCACCGGAGGGGCGGGGGC
>JAEWPX010000014.1 GCA_023399375.1 Pseudomonadota bacterium
TTCGGCGCCAAGGTCGAACCGCGTCACGACGACGACGCCACGCGCATGCTCGCCCAGACGCATCCGGCCGACCTCATCAAGTTCGGGCTCATCCCCGAATTCATCGGCCGCATCCCCATCCTCACGAGCCTCGAGGAGCTGACCAAGGAAGACCTGGTGCGCATCCTGACCGAGCCGAAAAACGCCCTGGTCAAGCAGTACCAGAAGCTCTTCGAGCTGGACAAGGTGCGCCTGCGCTTCACGAAGAACGCCATGGACGCCATCGCCGAGAAGGCCATCGAACGCAAGACCGGCGCGCGGGGCCTGCGCAACGTCATGGAAAGCATCATGCTCGAGATCATGTACAAGCTGCCGTCCCTGACCGGCGTCAAGGAGTGCGTGATCAACAAGGCCGTGGTGGAAAAGGGCCTCGAACCGCTGCTTTTCTACCACCAGGAAGTCAAGACGGCCTAGGCCGCCCGGTTTCCCCGTTTGACAACGGCGACATCGGCCTTACACTCAAACCTGCCGCAACAGCATAGCCGGGCCGGCCACGAGCCGGCCCGGTCCTGACGATGAGATAACCCCGTAAGCGGGAGGTTGCATGACGGGTTTTACCTTCGACAACGACCGGTTCGCCGCCGACGCCATACGCATGCCCATGATGAGCCTGCGGGAAGTGGTCATGTTCCCGCGCTCCATCGCCCCCCTGTTCGTCGGGCGCGAAGCCTCGATCAAAGCCATCGAGCAGGCCGTGGCCGCCCACGACAAGAAGATTTTCCTGGTCGCCCAGCGCTCGCCCGAGACGGAAAAGCCCAATCCCGACGACCTGTTCGCGATGGGCACCGTGAGCAAGATCCTCCAGATGCTGCGCCTGCCCGACGGCACCATCAAGGTGCTCTTCGAGGGCCTGTACCGCGCCGAGTGGGACGTCGAGTCCATGGGCGTGGGCGAGGACGCGGACTATCCCATGGTCACCGTGCGCCGCGTGCCCGAGGAGGAATCCGCCGGGGCCGAGTCCGACGCGCTGATTCGCGCGACCCAGGAGGCTCTGGAGCAGTACGGCCGCATCAACAAGAAGCTGGCCCCCGAGACCATCCTCGCCATCAATTCCATCACCGCCCCGGGCCGGCTCGCCGACGCCGTCATGCCCCACCTCAAGGTGGACTACATCAAGAAGCAGGGCGTGCTCGAGGAGCTCGAGCCCGTCAAGCGCCTGGAAGAGGCCTACGCCTTCCTCCAGGGCGAGATCGAAATCTCCTCCATCGAGAAGCGGATAAAAAACCGCGTCAAGCAGCAGATGGAGAAGAACCAGAAAGAGTACTATTTAAACGAGCAGATCAAGGCCATCAACAAGGAGATGGGCCGCGAGGACGATCCCGGCGCCGAGGCCGCCGAATTCGAGACGCGCCTGGGCGAAAAGAACATGCCCGACGAGGCCCGGGAGAAAACGCTTCGAGAGATCAAGAAGCTGCGCCAGATTCCGCCGTCCTCGGCCGAATACACGGTCGTGCGCAACTATGTGGAATGGATCCTGGACCTGCCCTGGAACGTCTACAAGGAAGCGGACCTGGACATCACGGCTGCCGAGGGCATTCTCAACGAGGACCACTACGGCCTCGAAAAGCCCAAGGAGCGCATCCTCGAATACCTCGCCGTGCAAAAGCTCGTGGAGCGCATCAAGGGCCCCATCCTCTGCCTGGTCGGCCCCCCCGGCGTCGGCAAGACGTCGCTCGCCAAGTCCATCGCCAAGGCCATGGGCCGCGAGTTCGTGCGCCTGTCGCTCGGCGGCGTGCGCGACGAGGCCGAGATCCGCGGCCACCGGCGCACCTATGTCGGCGCGCTGCCCGGCAAGATCATCCAGTCGCTCAAGCGCGTCAAATTCAACAATCCCGTCTTCTGCCTGGACGAAGTGGACAAGATGAGCACGGATTTCCGGGGCGACCCCTCGTCCGCGCTGCTCGAAGTCCTCGATCCCGAGCAGAACTACGCCTATAACGACCATTACCTCGATCTGGACTACGACCTGTCCAAGATCTTCTTCATCACCACGGCCAACTCCCTGCACTCCATTCCGCTGCCGCTCCAGGACCGCATGGAGATCATCCGCATCCCGGGCTACCTGGAGACGGAGAAATTGCAGATCGGCCGCAGGTTCCTGCTGCCGAAGAACATCGAGCAGCACGGGCTCAAGGACGACAACCTCGACTTCTCCGAAGAAGCCTTGCTCGAGGTCATCCGGCGCTACACCCGCGAGGCCGGCGTGCGCAATCTCGAGCGCGAGATCGCCTCGGTGTGCCGCAAGGTGGCGCGCAAGATCGTGGAAGGCAAAAACGAGGACGTGGTCCATCCCATTACCAAGGACAACCTCGAATCGTACCTGGGCGTGCCCAAGCACCGCCACGGCGAGATGGAAGCCGCGCCGCGCGTGGGCCTTTGCACGGGCATGGCCTACACCGAGGTCGGCGGCGAGATCCTCATGGTCGAAGCGGCCATCATGCCCGGCACGGGCAAGGTGGAGATCACGGGCAAGCTCGGCGACGTCATGCAGGAGTCGGCGCGGGCCGCGCTTTCCTACCTGCGCTCGCGCTCGGGGCTCTACGGCCTCAAGCCCGATTTCCATAAGGAAATCGACATTCATATCCACGTGCCCGAGGGCGCGATCCCGAAAGACGGCCCCTCGGCCGGCATCACGCTGGCCACGACCATCATCTCGGCGCTCCTCAATATCCCCGTGCGCAACGACCTCGCCATGACCGGCGAGATCACGTTGCGCGGCCGGGTCCTGCCCATCGGCGGCCTGCGCGAGAAGCTCCTCGCCGCCCACCGGGGCCTTATCCGCACGGCCATCATCCCGGCGGAAAACGAGAAGGACCTCAAAGACGTGCCCGAGACGATCTTAAACGACATGGAAATCATCAAGGTCGAGAGCATGGACGAGGTGCTTTCGAAAGCCCTTGTCTGCCCGGAACCGGAAAAGGTCTTCTGCCGCCGCGACGCCAACGACGTTCCCTTGGCGGAGTCGCTGCTCAAAGAGGAATACCGTCCCGAACAGCGGCATTAGGCTGCTTGCGCAAGACGCCTCCGGCATCCGCAGGGGCAATGCCCTCGGGAAGGAGAAAAAAGAGCCGCGGCGCTTACGCCGCGGCTCTTTGCATTGCGCTCAAGCGCCCGGGCTAGAAATTCTCGAAATCGCCGTCCGGATCCTTTTCGTCCGACTGCAGGACGATGCGCGCACCGGAGGCGGCGGTCTTGTCGCGTCGCCGGGTTTCGCTCCCCTGGCGCAGGGCGAGGGCGGTTTTGCGCCGTCCGATGACGCGTGCGGGGAGGCCGATCCGCTGGTCCTCCACCTTGAAAAAGGCGATGGTCGCGCGCAGCTGTTCGGACTGGCCGGACAGCTCCTCGGCCGTGGAGGCCAGTTCTTCCGACGAACTGGCGTTTTGCTGGATGGTCTGGTCGAGTTGCTGGAGGGCCTTGTTGACCTGGCCCGCGCCGGAGCTTTGCTCCTGGCTCGATGCGCTGATTTCCTGGACGAGGTCGGCGGTCCTTTGGATGTTGGGCACGAGCTGGGTCAGCAGGGCACCGGCCTTGACCGCCACGTCGGTGCTGTCCTTGGCGAGCTTGGTGATCTCCGCCGCGGCATGCTGGCTGCGCTCGGCCAGCTTGCGCACCTCGGCGGCGACGACGGCGAAGCCCCGGCCGTGTTCGCCGGCCGGGCCGCCTCGACAGCGGCGTTTAAGGCCAGCAGGTCGGTCTGCCGGGCAATTTCCTCGATGATCGTGATCTTGCCGGCGATTTCCTGCATGGCCTCCACGGTGCGCGAGACGGCCTCGCCGGATTCCTTGGCGTCTCCCGCAGCCTTGGCCGCGATGGTCTCGGTCTGGCGGGCGTTGTCCGCGTTTTGCTGGATGGCCGAGCTCATCTCCTCCATGGACGAGGAGGACTGCTCCACGGCGGCGGCCTGTTCCGTGGCCCCCTGGGAAATGGCCTCGGCCGAAGCGGAAAGCTCTTCGCTCCCGGCGGCCACGTTGTCCGCGCCGGTCTGCACCTCGATCACGATTTCCGAAAGCGTCTGGATCATCTCCGCCAGCGAGGCGAGCAGGGCGTCGTCCTCCGAGCGTTTCGCGACCTTCACCCGCAGGTCGCCCTGGGAAAGCTGGCGGGTGATTTTCGCCACCTGCGTCTCGGCGGCGACCAGTTCGCCGAGGGCCAGCAGCATGGTGTCCTTGGGCCCGCGCGGCGCGACCGTGACGGAAAGGTCGCCCCTGGCGAGGTGTTCCGTCAGTTCCGCCACGGATTTCTCCGATGCCGCCACCTGCCGCAGGGAATCGGCCAGTCTGCCGAGTTCGTCGCGCTGCTCGATGTCGAGGGCATGCTCCAGGTCGCCCTGGGCCAGATGGTTGGCGAAGGCGATGCTCTTGTCCAGGGGCCTGGTCACGGAACGCGAGGTCAACAGGGAGATCAGGACGGCGAGCAGGGCTCCCGCCGCGCTGATGCCGATCAGGACGCGGGAGGCGGTCATCCGCTGCGCGTCGAACAGCTCGTCGCCGGCCTTGTTCGCCTGGTCGTGAGAGGCGATGATGGCGCGGAGATCCTTGATGGTGGCCGCGCGGTAACCGTCCAACTCGTCGTCGAGGGTGCGAAGCCGCTGCTCCGAATCCGCGGCGCCGGACGCATCCGTCTTCACGAGCGTCTCGATCAGGGGCAGCATTTGTTTTTCGAACACATCGAGATAGTTCCGGTACTTTTCGGAAAATCCGTTCGCCGCGGCGCGTTCCTCAGGGCTTTCCGCCAGCGAAAGGACAAGTTGGATGTCTTCCCGGGCCTGTTCCTTGGCTTTGGCGAATTCCGCCCTGGTCCGGGTCAGGTCGCGATTGATCTCGCCATCGGTGACGACGGCGGTCAGTGCGTTGACGCGAAGGGCGACATCCATGATTTTTTGGGTGTCCAGCGCCCGTTTGGCCCCGGTGTCTTGCAGGTTGCCCAGGTGCTCGATCACTTGGAGTTGGTAGAGGGCCAACGCAAGGAAAATGATAATGACGAGGCCGAAGCCGCCAAGCAGTTTGTACCCGATTTTGACGTGCTTCAACATCCTTGCCTCCTCGCGCTGCTGCCGGGCTTGCTGGGTGGCGCGTGCGAAGTCAAACCCGATTGGTTGTCGCGTCCGGTCCGCCAAATCTGATTGCATACCAAAAATGATGAAATTGTCGATACCGGCCCGCCCCGCAGCGGGGGGGCACGCGGCGCATCGGGGGGAGTATAGGGCGGACGCGGCTTTTTTGAAGCGCAGTGCGCTGTCGGTTCGGAAGCGGCAAGGTGTCGGCGCCGGTTGCGGCGCGCGGCGCGGGAGGCCGGCACGCCGCGTCCGGGAAGGCGGCTCCTCCGGCAAGACGCGCCGGCGTCAGGGCGCGGGCGGCGCGGCCTCTTCCGGGCTCTCTCCACGCGCCTTATCCGCCGCGGCGAGCTTCTGGCAGCGCAGGCCGCGCAGTTTTTCACCCGAAGCCGGGCCGCGCATGCGCTGCTTGCCGGGCAGGTGCACGGAGAGCATGACCGTCAGGTCGCGCTTCGCCAGCGGCCAGACGTCGTGGCCGGAATCGGCGCGCACCACGTCGAAAAGCGGTTCCACCATCTCGTGCTTGTGCAGCCAGGAAAGCATGTCCACGCGCGTGGACGGGCGCAGTTCGGCGTAGCGGGCGGCCTTCATGTGCAGCCGCGCCGCGGCCACGCCCGCCTCGCGCACGCGATTGGGGAGCTTCAGCCGCCGGCCGAGCTCCTCGGCCACGTCGGCCCCGGCGTCGTCGTGGCCGAGGTGGCGCGGCCATTCGCTTTGCGGCGTGAGCGTCTTGCCGAGGTCGTGGCACACGGCCATCCAGCCGGCGATGGGCTGGCCAGCCAGGATGTCCACCAGTTCGCACATATGGTCGAAGATGGTGTTGTCTCCGTGGTTCTCGGGCGGCCCGGCCGGGATGTGCCGCGAGGCCTCGAGTTCCGGCATCCAGGGCAGGAGGCAGTCGGTCTCGGCGAGCAGGCGGAAAAAGCGCGACGGCTTGGCCGCGTCCAGGGCCTTGCGCACCTCCTGGGCCACGCGTTCGGCGAAGATGTCGGAGAGCGCCCCGCAGGCGGCCACGGCCCGCATCTGGGCCGCGAGTTCCGGGTGGGGCGAAAAATCCGGCAGTGAGGCCGCGAAGCGCGCCGCACGGTAGACCCGCAGCGGATCGTCGAACATGGACGTCTCGCCGCAGGGGCGCAGGATGCGGTCGCGCAGGTCCGGCAGGGCCAGCGGATGGAAGTGCAGCCGGCCGGCGATCTGGCGCGAATCGCCCATGGCGATGGCGTTGATCGTCAGGTCGCGGGCGAGGAGGTCCTCGTGGATGTCGTCGCCGCGCGGCCAGGCGTACTGGGCGCTGCCCAGCATGAAAACCGGAAAGGTCTTGCCGACTTGCCGGGCTCTCCGATACCTACGCAAAAACGCTTCGGGCGTGGCGTCGACGATGAGGTAATCCTGATCCACAACAGGGCGGCCGAGAAGAATATCGCGGACTGCGCCGCCTACGAGATACCGTTTCATGCATGACTCCGGCGCGGACATTGTCCCAAATGGCGTGAAAAATCCAGCGGCCAATGCCGGTCCCGCGCGAAACCCCTTCGCCGGGGGCGGCGTGTGGCTGTGGCGCGACGGCGCGCCGGGACTGGCCGAGGGCCTTTCCCCGCAGGCCCTGGCGGCCGCCCATCCCTTATGGGCGGCCGACGTCGCGCGTCTGGCCCCTTTTCGCGAGGTGCTCCTCGGGCCGCAGCACGGCCCGGCGGCCGGCGTCTGGCTCGCGGCGGCCGGCGCGGCCGGAGCCTGCGCCGATCCGGTCCTCGTGGCCGGGGCCTGCGCCTCCAGCCTGGACGTGGCCCGGGCGCTCGGCGACGCCGGGCTGCTGCCGCCGTTTGCTTCGGTGCTGGCGCTTTCCCAGACCGGCGGCCGGGGACAGATGCGGCGGCAATGGGTTTCGCCGCCGGGCAACCTCTACGCCGCCCTGTCCTGGCCCGCGGACGCGGGCGACCTCGGCGCGGCCGCGCCGGTGGTGGTGGGCGCGTGCCTGGCCGATGCGCTCTACGACCGGGGCTTTCCGGCCCAGGTCAAGTGGCCCAACGACCTCCTCGCCGAAGGGCGCAAAGTGGGCGGCATTCTCGTCGAAGAGCGGGGGAGCCGGGTGTTCGCCGGCATCGGACTTAATCTGGCGAGCGCCCCGGATCCGGCGGCCCTGCGCCGCGACCACGCCGCCGAGGCGTCCTGCCTTGCCGCGTTTGGCGAGGTTCCCGGCGCGGTTACGCTTTGGGTCGATCTTGTGAAGTCCGCCCAAACCTGCTATCGCCTGTGCGTTGCGGTATCGGGCTCCCGAGCGCTGTCCCGTTTCCTTGAAGGCCGGTTGGCCTGGCTTGGCCGGGAAGTGCATGTTTGCGAGGGCGGGTCGCACGAATATCGGGCGCGCATCGTCGGACTGGCCGAGGACGGGGGACTTCGGCTGCGGCGGGACGAGGCGGGTCCAGGGCAGGTTTTGACGCTTCTTAGCGGGAGCATATCCCTCCTTTGATGCCGGCCCCCGCCGGACAGTCACTCGAGACAATGGGCAGTTCGCCCCAGGGGTTAGAGGACAGCATGATCGCCAAGACGTTTCAGGAAGTGCTTTCCGAAGTCGAAGGAAAGAAGATACTCGTCGCCAACCGGGGCATCTCGGCCCGGCGGGTGCTGCGTTCCATCCGTGAACGGCTGCGCGCCATCCCGGTACTGACCGTCACCGACGTGGACATGACCTCCCCGGCCACCGCCGGGGCACACGAGCTCATCACCCTGGGCGCGGACCCGCGCGCCTATCTCGATATCGATACTGTCATCAAAAAAGCCAAAGCCCATGGCGTGGTGGCCATCCATCCGGGCTGGGGCTTCGCTTCGGAAGACAGCGAATTTCCCCGCAAATGCGCCGAAGCCGGCATCATCTTCATCGGCTCCTCGGCCGAGGCCATGCAGAGCCTCGGCAACAAGGTCGAGGTGCGCCGGCTGGCCATGGGCCTCGGCATCCCGGTGGTGCCCGGCTCCGAAGGCTCGGTTTCCATCCCCGAGGCCCGGGAGATCGCCGGCAAGATCGGTTTTCCCATCATGCTCAAGGCCGAGGGCGGCGGCGGCGGCCGGGGCATCTACGAAATCTATTCCGAAGCCCAGCTCGAATCCGCCTTTTCCAAGGCGTCGGCCATGGCGCAGGCCTCTTTCGGCAACCCGCGCCTTTTTGTCGAAAAGCTGCTCACCTCCGTGCGCCACATCGAGATCCAGGTGGCGGCGGACATGCACGGCAACGTCTTCGCCTTCGACGAACGCGACTGCTCCGTACAGCGCAACCACCAGAAGCTCGTGGAGATCACGCCTTCGCCCTGGCGCGGCATGACCGACGAGCTGCGCCAGCGCCTCAAGGACTATGCCGAGCGCCTGGTGCGCGAGACCGGCTACTATTCCCTGGCCACGGTGGAATTTCTGGTCGATGCCGACGGCGAGCCCTACCTGATCGAGGTCAACACCCGCCTCCAGGTGGAGCACGGCATCACCGAATGCCGTTATGGCGTGGACCTCGTGGAAGAGCAGATCAATATCGCCTTCGGCGGCAAGCTGCGCTTCAACTGCGGCGACACCCGGCCGTTTCTGCACGCCATGCAGCTGCGCATCAACTGCGAGGATCCGAAAAACGGCTTTTCGCCCAACGCCGGCCTGATCGCCCGTTACCTTTCGCCCGGCGGCCAGGGCATCCGCCTCGATTCCTGCCTGTCGGCCGGCTACGAGTT
The DNA here is from genome assembly GCA_023399375.1 of Pseudomonadota bacterium. GTDB lineage: Bacteria > Desulfobacterota > Desulfovibrionia > Desulfovibrionales > Desulfovibrionaceae > Solidesulfovibrio. Next base: position 8,797 of record JAEWPX010000014.1, read on the forward strand.
TCCGACCCAGTACGACTCCGCCGGCGCGCTGCTCATCTCCTACGGCCGCAACTGGCCCAAGGTCGTGGCCGTCATGGAGCGGGCGCTGCGCGAGTACATCATCGGCGGGCTCAAGACGACCATTCCCTTCCACCGCCAGATCCTGCGCAACCCGGATTTCATCAAGGGCGAGTTCGCCACCAAGTTCATCAGCGACAACCCCTACCTGCTCAACTACCTCGACGAGGAGCCCGAGTCGCTGCGCCTGTCCTGCCTGGTGTCCGAGATCGCCGCCCGGGGCTACAACCCCCACGTCATGCTCGGCAAATACCGCGGCCGCAGCGATTACCGCCTGGGCCGCTTCAAGCCCTATCTGCCCGACGTCGACTTCCGCCGCCACGAGAGCCCCTATCCGCGCGGCGACCGCAAGGGCGTCCTCGACGTGGTGCGCGACTCGGGCAAGGTCCATTTCGTGGATACCACCTGCCGCGACATCACCCAGTCCAACAGCGGCAACCGCTTCCGCCTGGCCGAGGACGAACTGGTCGGCCCCTACCTCGACAACTGCGGCTTCCTCTCGCTCGAAAACGGCGGCGGCGCGCACTTCCACGTGGCCATGATGGCCAACATGACCTACCCCTTCACCGAGGCGGCGGAGTGGAACCGGTTCGCGCCCAAGACCCTCAAGCAGCTGCTCATTCGCTCGACCAACGTGCTCGGCTACAAGCCCCAGCCGCGCAACCTCATGCGCCTGACCGGCGAGATGATCTGCGAGCACTACGACATCATCCGCTGCTTCGATTTCCTCAACCACATCGACAACATGTACCCCTTCGCCGAGGTCGCCCTGTCACGTCCCGGCGTCATTTTCGAGCCGGCGATCTCCTTTTCCTACGCCCAGGGCTTCGACGTCGCCCACTACATGGGCGTGCTCGAGGCCATCCTCGACCAGGTGGCCAAGGCCGGCGGCATGACCAAGGCCCAGGCGGCGAAGAGCATCATCCTGTGCCTCAAGGACATGGCCGGCATGTGCCCGCCGCGCTTCGTCGCGGCCATGGTCGCGGCCATCCGCAAGGCCTACCCCGAACTCGTCCTCGACTACCACCGCCACTACACCGACGGCCTGTTCGTGCCGGCCGTGGGCGCGGCGGCCGCAGCCGGCTGCCACATCGTGGACACGGCGCTCGGCGCGTCCGTGCGCTGGTACGGCCAGGGCGAGGTGCTCTCCACCGCTGCCTACATCGAGGAGGACCTCGGCGTGTCCGTGGCCCTGACCAAGGCCGACAAGGACATGATCCGCTCCGCCAACTTCGTGCTCAAGCAGATCATGCCCTATTACGACCGCTACACCGCCCCGTACTTCCAGGGCATCGACTACGACGTGGTCGAGCACGCCATGCCCGGCGGCGCGACCTCGTCCTCCCAGGAAGGGGCGATGAAGCAGGGCTACATCCACCTGCTTCCCTACATGCTCAAGTTCCTGGCCGGCACGCGCAAGATCGTGCGCTACCACGACGTCACCCCGGGCTCGCAGATCACCTGGAACACGGCGTTTTTGGCCGTGACCAGCGCCTATAAGGCCGGCGGCGAGCGGGCGGTCAGGGACATGCTCGAGGTGCTCGACGCCGTGTCGGAAAACTGCGACGAGTGCCTGACCCAGGCCGCCAAGCACGACCGTCTGCTGCTCTACGCCAACTGCAACGACGCCTTCCGCAACCTGCTACTCGGCAAGTTCGGCAAGATGCCGCTCGGGTTCCCGCCGGACTGGGTCTACGAGAGCGCCTTCGGCGCGGACTGGAAGCAGGCCGTGGCCGAGCGCACCGAAGCTTCGCCCCTGGACAGCCTGGGCGAGGTGGACATGGAAGCCGAGATGGCGTCGCTGACCAAGCAGATCGGCCGCGAACCCACCAACGAGGAGTTCGTGCTCTACTTGAACCACCCGGGCGACGCGCTCAAGACCATCGAATTCCGCAAAAAATTCGGCGATCCCAACAAGCTGCCCCTGGACGTCTGGTTCGAGGGCCTGGAGCCGGGCGAGGAGCTGCTTTTCTCCGACAGCCAGGGCAAGCCGCACCACATGGCGATCATGAACATCTCCCAGCCCGACGCCAGCGGCGCGGCCACGGTGCGTTACGTGCTCGATTCGGAGATTCTGACCCACCAGGTGCAGGTGGCCGCGCCCCAGGGCGGCGCCGCCGCGCCCAAGGTGGAGATGGCCGACCCGAAAAACCCCTATCATGTAGGCGCGCCGGTCTCCGGCGACCTCTGGGTCATGCAGGTCAGCCCCAACGACTATGTCAAGGCCGGGGAGGAACTCTTCAACATCTCGGTCATGAAACAGGAAAAATCCGTGGCATCCCCTGTTGACGCCATGGTCAAGCGGGTGCTCAAAAGCGCCGACTACGCCAACGACCGCAAGATGGTCCCGGTTCGCGAAGGCGAGCTCCTCGTCGAGCTCGGCCCCGTGACCCGCGACTGTCCGACCTGCCGCCAGCCGGTAGCCGACGAGCATTACAAGTACTGCCCCAACTGCGGTCAGCAGGTGTAGGTTTCGCGACGAACATGTAACGGCGGCCGCTCGACGGAGCGGCCTGCCGACCCGGAAGAGACAAGGAGGGGAGAATGGCCAAGACAAAAGCCAAGGATACGCCGCGTCAGGAGGACGCCACGTCCGCCAAGCCCGCCAAACAAGGAGACGCGGCCATCGATACCGCCACCACGCTCATTCTCACCGGAGCCGACATCGTCGGCATCGGCGAAGAAGCCGAAATTCTCGTCGGAGGCAAGAACTACAATACGGCGCTCATCAGCCAGATCGCCGGCATCCGCGCACCCCAGTTTCGGGCCGTGTCCTCCGTGGCCTTCCACCGCGTGCTCGACGAGACCAAGGTTAACGCGTCGCTGATCCGCGAAGTGGTCAACGACGGCTACCGTCGGGTCAACTGGAACGACGAGGATGTCAACAGCGACCCGGAATACATGAAAAACCTCGTGCGCGACCTCGCCGAGGAAGCCAGGGGCAAGATCGCCGACGCCTCGGGCACGACCATCAAGCTGCGCACCTTCATCAACAACGTGGTCGAGGGCTTCGCCACCTCTCCCGAAGGCATCGACCAGCTGCGCAAACGCTCCGTGCTCGTCCAGGTCGCCATCCTCTCCGTCGACATGCCGGCCGAAGTCCGCGAGGCCGTGTCCAACGCCTACAACGACATCTGCCGGGACGCCGGCCTCGAGGACGTCCCCGTGGCCGTGCGCTCCTCGGCCGCGGGCGAAGACAGCCGCAAGAAGGCCTTCGCCGGCCTCCAGGACACCTATCTCAACATCGTGGGCGCGGCCCAGGCCGTCAAGGCCTACCAGTGGGACTGCGCCTCGGCCTATAACCTGCGCTCCATGACCTACCGCCGCGAGGCGATCCTCGACGCCGTGGCCGCCGCCGAACGCACCGGCGACGACTCCATCGCCGAGAACGCCAAGATCGAGTGGGCCATCGAAAACACGTCCCTGTCCGTGTGCATCATGCGCATGATCAACCCGGTCATTTCCGGCACGGCCTTCGCCGCGGACACGGCCACCGGCTGCCGGGGCACCTCGCGCAACGACCTCGTGTCCATCGACGCCAGCTACGGCCTCGGCGAGGCCGTGGTCGGCGGCATGGTCACGCCCGACAAGCTCTTCGTCTTCCAGCGCGACGACGGGTCCGAGGTCGTGATCCGCAACATGGGCTACAAGGACAAGAAGATCGTCTACGACGACAAGGAAGGCGGCACCAAGCTCGTCAAGGTGAGCGACGAGGAAGCCTACCGCTGGGCGCTCTCCCTGGCTCAGGCCGAAGAGGTCGCCCGGGGCGTTCGCGCCATCAGCGTCGCCTACGGCGGCTGCATCATGGACACGGAATTCTGCATCGACCAGTCCGACCGGCTCTGGTTCGTGCAGGCCCGGCCCGAGACCCGCTGGAACGAGGAGCTCGAACGCCATCCGCACACCATCTTCATGCGCCGCATGGAAGTGGAGAAGAAGGCCGTGGCCACGGCCGAGGTCATCCTCGAGGGCAACGGCGCTTCGCGCGGGGCGGGCCAGGGCATGGTGCGCTTCCTGCGCTCGGCGCTCGAACTCAACAAGATCCAGAAGGGCGACGTGCTCGCCGCCGAACGCACCGACCCGGACATGGTGCCGGGCATGCGCGTGGCCTCGGCCATCCTGGCCGACGCCGGCGGCGACACCAGCCACGCCGCCATCACTTCCCGCGAGCTCGGCATTCCCGCCGTCATCGGCATCCAGCGCGCCGAGACCCTGCGCTCCCTCGACGGCCAGTACGTGACCGTGGACGGCTCGCGCGGCTGCGTCTACCGGGGCCTTTTGCCCCTGCAGGAAGTCGGCGGCGAGATGGATTTGTCGCAGCTCCCGGCGACCAAAACCAAGGTCGGCCTGATCCTGGCCGACGTCGGGCAGGCGCTTTTCCTCTCCCGCCTGCGCAACGTCCCGGATTTCGAAGTGGGCCTGCTGCGCGCCGAGTTCATGCTCGGCAACATCGGCGTCCACCCGCAAGCCCTCGAAGCCTACGACAACGGCACCCTGCCGACCCTGATCGAGAGCAAGGTCAAGGAACTCGACGCCAAGCTGACCAAGATCGTGCGCGAGCAGCTCGCGGCGGGATTTATCAACGTGCAGATCAAGCTGCGCGGCTACGTCGGCCTCGTCACGGGCCTGGCCGGCGAGCTCGACGCCCTGGCCGACCACGCCGGCGCCCGCGGCACCGACGAAGTCATGGCCGTGCACCGCCAGATCCGCGAGCTGGAAAAGCGCCTCGACCATCATCTGGAAGAGGTCACCCGCCGCCTGGACCTGCTCAAGACCTCGGCGGACCTCGCCACCCACGTCGCCATCATCCTCGGCTACTGGGACGAACTCCAGGAAAAGGCCGTCGATCCCGACGCGGTCAAGCGCCGTTACGAGATCAAGGCCCGCATCGAGGAGCGCGCGGCGGCCGTGGCCGAGGACCCCATGGTCAAGGACACCCTGTCCAAGATCGCGGCCATGCGCCAGGAAGTGGCGCGTCAGGTCGGCATCAAGGGACAGATCGACGACCTGCAGTCGCTGCTCGCCAAGATCCGCAAGCAGCTCTTCTCGCGCGGCTTCCGCAGCGGCAAGGAGCTCTACGTCCAGACGCTTTCCCAGGGGCTCGGGCTTTTCGCCATGGCCTTCCACGGCAAGGCCATCCTCTACCGCACTACGGACTTCAAATCGAACGAATACCGCAACCTCCTCGGCGGCAGCCTGTTCGAGGCCGTGGAGGACAACCCCATGCTCGGCTACCGGGGCGTCTCGCGCAACATCCACGACTGGGAGATCGAGTCGTTCAAGCTCGCGCGCGGCATCTTCGGCGGCAAGAACCTGCACATCATGCTGCCTTTCGTGCGCACCGTGGAGGAGGCCACCTCCATGAAGCGCTACCTCGAGCGGGTGCACAAGCTGCACTCCGGCGACGACGGGCTCAAGATGTTCATCATGTCCGAGATTCCGAGCAACGCCATCCTGGCAAAGCAGTTCATCCAGGAGTTCGACGGCTTTTCCATCGGCTCCAACGACATGACGCAGATGGTGCTCGGCACCGACCGCGACAATCCGGCGCTGCGTCACATCTACGACGAAGAGGACCCGGCCGTGGTCTGGGCGCTGCTCGTGACCATCTTCGCCGGCCAGAAGTACGGCAAGAAGGTGGGCTTTTGCGGCCAGGGCGTGTCCAACAGCCTCATCATCCGGGGCCTGGTCGCCATTGCCGGCATCGTCTGCGCCTCGGTCGTGCCGGACACCTACTTCCGCACCAAGTTCGACATGGCCCACGTCGAGGCCGAGGACATCCCGGTGAGCAGGCTCGGCGAGTGGCTGGGGCAGCAGCATCTGGAGCGCCTCAAGGCCGTGCTTCGCGAGAACAAGTACGAGCACATCGCCAAGAAGTACGATACCGCCGCGGACATCAAGGACTGGTACGACGGCGAACTGACCCGCCTGGCCGAACAGCTGCGGGAGAACCTGGAAAGCCCCAAGGCCTCCTTCTACCGCCAGGAGATGGAGACGTTCCGCCGCCTGTTCCACAAGCCGGTGCTCTACGCCACCTGGGATTGGCCGAGCACGGTCTACGACGCCATGCGTCAGGCCGGCTTCGATTCCTTCAAGGAGCAGGCCGAGGCGTTGGCCGCCCAGCGCCTGAAGAAGTGGTAAGGGTCTTCTAAGATAACGCCTCCGGCGGCCTGGAGGGGCGCGGCCCCTCCAGGACCTCCCGAGAAATGGAAACGGCCGCCCGGGTGCACCCGGGCGGCCGTTTTATTTGGGGAGAAGGGGGTTACAGCTTGTTGAGGATGTTGTCGTCGATCCAGTGCTGGTCCCACCATTCGATGGGCGAGGTCTCCTCGCCGAAGACCAGCACGCCGAAGTGCAGGTGGTCGCCGCCGGCCAGGCCGCTGACGCCGGTGCGGCCGAGGATCTCGCCTTTCTTGATCTCCTGGCCGACCTTCACGTCGATGCGGCGCAGGTGGGCGTAGAGCGTCTGCAGCCCCAGGCCGTGGTCGATGATCACCGTCTCGCCGTAGATGCCGAGAAATCCGGCGAAGACCACCTTGCCGGTGTTGGCCGCGGGCACGGGCGCGCCCTCGAGGGAGGCCAGGTCCACGCCCATGTGCGTCTGCTGGTCGATTTCCTTGCCCTGGTAGTAGTAGGTGCGGTGGTCGCCGAAGCCGGCTTTGGGCGCGGCGTTGGGCAGGCGCAGGAAAGCCTTCTTGTCCCAGAGCATGGTCGGAGCGGACTTGAGCGCCAGCTCGCGCAGGAACACGGCGTTTTGCTTGCGCACGTCGTTGTTGACGCGCAGGTAGATCTGGAGGTTGTCCCGGGTGTCGGTGATGATGTCGTAGTACTGCGGCATCTTGGATTCCAGGAACGCGTCGGAGATGTTGATCTTGTCCTGGCGGAACTTGCGCGGGATGGCCTGGTAGCGGAAGGAGGCGATGGCCGTGTTGCCGGCCTTGTCCGTCACCTTGACCTTGGGCACGAAGTCTTTCGGGTCCATGTCGTAAGGGAAGACGTAGAGCCCGAAATATTTTCCGTTCTCCATTTTGTAAGCCGGGAAGAAGTCCTTGCCCACCACCACGCCGGCGCTTTCGGGCTCTTCGTTGACCTGGAAGGACACGGCGCCGACGCCGCCCTGGCGCACGTTGTGGGCTAGGCTCGTCACCTCCACGCGCGGCGGCGTGGTGTCGAGGGTCATGGTCTTTTCGAAGCGCGCGGTGTTGCCCGCGCCGAAATTGGCCAGGGAGCGGTCCGTGGCCGTCACCGTCAGGCCGAACGTCCCGTCGCGCAGGCCGGCCGGCTCCAGGGTGAACTTCTCTTCCGCGTCCTTGACCGGGGTGGCGTAGGACTGGTCGAGCAGGGTGATCTGCTTGTCGCCCTGGGTCACCGTGACCTTGGCGTTTTTAAGCCCCGAACCGGCGTCCGCCAGACGCAGCGTGAACTCGCGCTTGGGCGCGGCCACGTCGCTTTGCGGCGAAAGCGCGATGGTCGGTTTGACGGTGTCCGTCAGGAAGAAATAGCCGCAGGCTGCGGCGATGGCCGCCAGAAGCAGGATGATGCCGAAAACGAGTTTTTTCATGCTGGGTTCCTCATCGTTGGGCCGTGTCATAACGGCCGTGGCCGGGCAGCGCAAGCACGCCCGGCGCGGCGTGGACGTTAAGGCCCCGGGGCTTGCCCGAAATCCCCCGACAGACTAGAAAACCGTAACGATCCGAACCGCCAGCCCAGGGAGTCCCCATGCAGGCCATCTTTCTGTGCCGCCTCGCCGTTCCGCTCGCCTGCTGCCTGCTCGCGCTCGCCTTTTCCTGCGCCGCCCGGGCCGGAGACGGGCAGACGCCGCTTTGGCGGTCCATCAGCGACGGCCTGCACCGCAACATCGAAATCAAGCGCCAGGAACTCGAGCGCATCCGCAAGGCATTGCCCGCGGATACGGCGGCGCTCGACGCGGCCCTTGGCGACGTGAGCAGCCGGCTCGACCAGATTCTGCTTTTGCGCGGCGTGGCCGGGGAAACACCCTGGGCCTCGCGCAGCCTGCTCATGCAGTTGCGCGAATTGACCGCCGCCGTGGACGTCGCCTGCGAACCCCTTCGGGACATGCGCGACGTGCTCGCGCGCACCAAGCAGGAATACGCCGTCCTGCGCCAGATCCGGGCCCGCAACGCCAGCCGCGAGTATGCCGAGCTCGTGAGCGAGGAGCTGTCCGGTCCCGGGCGGGAGTTCAAGGAACTCAAGGGCGATGTGGATGCGGTCAAGGCCGAGGTGGACGCTTCCCTGGCCCAGGCGACGGCCCTTGACGCGGATATCGAGGTCGCCCGCAAGGAGGAGGTGGACCGCTTCGTCGCCCTGTTCACGCAGGCCTATTTCTCGTCGTCGGGTTCCTTGCTCGCCGTTTCCGGGCTGGCGGGCATGATGGACGATTTTTTCCAATGGCGAAACGCCGCGCCGCGCTTCTGGAAACCCGTGGCCTCCTGGACGCTGTGGGAGCGTTATCTCGCCGCCGCCGCTGCGTATTGCATCCTGCTGCTCGGCGTCCTGCACCTGTGTCGCCGCCGTTTTCCGGCCATCGCCGGCCGCCCTCTCGGGCCGCTTGTCTGGATCGTCGTCGGGCTGGCCCTTTTCGCCGGCCGGCAGACGGTGCTTTTCGCGGCCAATCAGTTCACTTCGCTGGCCTGGGTGCTCGCCGTCAGCTGGGGTCTTGTGGGCATGCTCGGCGGCGGCGCGCGCCTGCGGACGCTGTTCGTCTGTTTTGCGGCGACTGCTGTCTGCGACATCGGCAACGTCCCGGCTTCGGTGGCCGGGGCGATGCTGCCCGTGCTCGCGGCCGCGGCGATCTGGCGGCTGCGCCGTTGCGGCTGCGGCCTGACTTCCGACGCGGTGGCGCTGGCCGCGGCGGGCGTCGCCGGAGTGTTCGGCTACGGTCCCCAGGGCGTGGCCCTGGTGCAGGCGCTTTTCATGCTGCATCTGACTCTCGGCGTCGCGGGCGCGGTCCAGCGCAACCTCGCCGCGCGCAATGACGGCGGCCGGCGGTCCCTGGCCGGGCTGGCCGCGCCCTTTGCCGTCACGGTGCTCGCCACGCTCTACGTGGCCTGGGTGCTGGTCTTTCTCGGCGGGCCTGGGCTCATGGACTACGTGTTCGGTCTCAAGGCGCAGATCGGCAGCGTGACGATCTCCCCGGAAGCCGTGGTCGTGCTGCTCCTCACGTTTTTCCTGCTGCGCCTGGTCCAGGCTTGGTTCGTGCGGCTGCTCGGGCTGACTACACTTCGCGGCAAAGCCATCGACCCGGGGCTGTCCCACACGCTCGGCGCGGTCTTTTCCTATGCGACGTGGCTGCTTTTTCTCCTGTTCGCCCTGCATTTGTTCGAGGTGCCGCTCGGCGCGCTGACCTGGATCGCCAGCGGCCTGTCCGTGGGCATCGGCTTCGGGCTCAAGGACATCGTCAACAACTTCGTCAGCGGGCTCATCATCATGTTCGGCGGCGCGGTGAAAAAGGGGGACATCATCCAACAGGGCAAGAACATCGGCGAAGTGGTGGACCTGTCCGTGCGCAACACCATCATGCGCACCCTGGACAACACCACGGTCATCATCCCCAACGCCAGCTTCCTGCGCGGCGAGATCGTGAACCTGAGCTATCAGGACGCCACGCTGCGACTGACCATTCCCGTGACCGTGGCCCCGGGCACCAAGCCCAAAAAGGTGCGCAAGATCCTGCTCGCCATCGCCAAGGAGCATCCCGACGTGCTCAAGCAGCCGGCCCCGGAGGTGCTCATGAACGCGTTCAGCCGCCTGGGCCTGGAATTCGACCTCCATGTCTGGATCGACAACTTCATGAAGAAGTTCCAGGTCCAGTCCGAACTGGCCGCGGCCATCGACAGGGAGTTCCAGGAGAACAAGATCCTGTTGGCCTTCCAGAGCGTGAAAGTGAAGTACAAGCCCAAGGGCAGCGAGGCCATGCAGCTCGAAGCCATGCGCGAGGAATTGCGCGCCAAGCGCGCCCAGGTGCTCGGCAAGACCCGCCGGCTGCGCCGCACCCATGCCAGGCTCCGCTGGCCCGCCGCGTCGGCCGCACGGACGGAGGAGGAATAGATGCGACGCGCCCTCTGGTTCGTCCTGGCCCTGGCTTGGTTCGGGGGAGGCGCATGCGCCGCCTGGGCCCAGGCCCTGCCGCAAGCGCCGCAACCCGAAGCGAAGCGCCACGTGCATGTCGGCGTCTACGTCGCGCCGCCTTTTCTGGAACGCACCAACGCCGGGCACTATCATGGCATGGCGCTCGCCCTGTGGCACGACATCGCCGAGGATACGGGACTTACCTACGACGTGCGCGAATTCGGCCTCGAAGAGCTGCTGCGGGCCATCGAGACGGGGGACGTGGACGTCGGCGTGTCGGCGCTGTCCATTACTCCGGAGCGCGAGAGTCTGATGGATTTCTCGCAGCCCTATTACTACACCGGGCTCGGCATCGCCGTGCCGGCCCGCAACGCCCTGGACCGCATCGAGGCGACGCTCGGGCGGGTGCTTTCCGAAAAGGTGCTGGCCTATGTCGGGTCGCTGCTGGCGCTGCTCTTTGTCGTGGGCGCGGTGGTCTGGGCAGTGGAGCGCCGACGCAATCCCGAGCATTTCCGGCCGGGGCGCAGGGGCCTTGGCGATGGGCTGTGGTGGTCGGCCGTGACCATGACCTCGGTCGGCTACGGCGACAAGACGCCCAAAACCCTGCTCGGCCGCTCCGTGGCCCTGGTCTGGATGTTCGTTTCCGTGGCGCTGCTCGCCTCCTTCACCGCGGGCATCACGTCGCTTCTGACCGTGGAATCCCTGGGCAGTTCGGTGCGCGGCCCGGACGATTTGCAGCATGTGCGCGTGGGGGTGCTGCACGACGCCTCCGCCGCCGAAGAGCTCACGGCCACGCATATCGGCCATCACGCGTACGAGACGCTGGAGGACGGCCTGCGCGCCCTCGTCGCCGGCGAGATCGAGGCCTTCGTGCACGACAGGCCCATTCTGCTTTACTATCAGGCGCACGAACAGGCCGGGCGCATACAGGTGCTGCCGGGATTTTTCGATCCCCAACTCTATGGATTTGCCTTTCCCCCGGGGTCGACGCTGCGCAAGACGATCAATATCGCCCTGCTGCGGCGTTTGGAAGACTCTGCCTACCGCCGGCGTGTGTTTGGGCCTTACCTGGGCAAAGCGGGCGTGCATTGACGCGCGCAAGGCGCACGGAACCGTCACCGTCCTGCCGCTATATCCCCGCAATGGGGCGGGAACATGACAATACGTGCAGCTGCCTTGACTTTATGAATGGAATAGAGGAGTTGGTAAAAGTTCCCCCCAATAGCGAGGCGTAAGCGTCGGCCGGTCAGGCACCATCCGGACGACCTTTGCCGAGAGGAGAGCGCATCCATGCCCGTCTTTTTTTTTCATAGCTTCCCTCGTTCGTACCGATCGTCGCTCGTTCTGGCGTCGGCGCTCGTCCTCTTCGCCCTGGGCGGATGCGACAGGAGCAAGCCCAAGGCCGAGCCGCCCACGCCCGTGGAGGTGACCGTCTACGAGGCCAAGGCGACCACCGCGCCCCTGGCCGTGGACGGCATCGGCCATGTCTACGCCCTGACCACCATCAACGTCCGGTCGCAGGTGTCCGGCGTGCTCAAGGAAACGTATTTTTCCGAGGGCGACCTCGTACAGAAAGGCCAGCCGCTCCTGCTCATCGACCCCGATTCCTACAAGGCCGCCCTGGACGAGGCCGTGAGCACCCTGGCCCGCGACCGGGCCATCGCCGCCCAGGCCAAGCGCGACTGGCTGCGCTACAAGGACCTCGTGGCCCAGGCCGTCATCAGCCAGGAAGACTACGAGCAAAAGCGCACCGCCTACCAACAGGACCTGGAGCAGGTGCGCGTGGACGAGGCGAGCGTGGCCAAGGCCAAGGTCAACCTCGGCTATTGCTACATCAACGCCCCCTGCACCGGCGTGGTCGGCTTGCAGCAGTACAAGACCGGCAACCTGATCAAATCCGAAGACTACATCATCGTCACCATCAACCAGATCGAACCCATCAACGTCCAGTTCGCCGTGGCCGAAAAATACCTGCCCGACATCCGCGCCTACGCCGGCAAGGGCGCCCTCGCCGTGGAAGCCCGCTATCCGGGGCACCCGGAAAAGGCCTCCAAGGGCAAGCTCACGGTCATCAACAACACCGTGGACGTGAATTCCGGCACCATCACCCTGCAGGGCGAATTCCCCAACACCGACCGCTTCCTCTGGCCCGGCCAGTTCGTGGACGCCTCGGTGATCCTGGCCGATACCGCCGACACCATCCTCGTGCCCTCGAGCGCCGTGGCCGAGACCCAGGACGGTTCGTCGGTGTTCATCGCCAAGCCGGACAACACCGTGGAGGTCCGCAAGATCACCCCCGGCCGCAAGATCGGCGCCGAGACCGTCGTCGAAAAGGGCGTTTCCCCCGGGGACAAGGTCATCACCTCGGCCCAGATCAAGCTGTTCCCGGGCGTGCCGCTCAAGATCGTGGACGCGCAGGCCTACAAGGAAGGCCCCGTGTCCCCGGCAGCCGTGGCCGGCAAGGACAAGTCGGCGCTGAGTCCGGGCAGCCAGGACCAGGGGAAGTGATATGACCGACCTTTTTATCAAGCGTCCGGTCGCAACGACGCTGCTCATGGCCGCGCTGGTCTTTTTCGGCGTGGTTTCCTACTTTTCGCTGCCCATCAGCGAAATGCCGAGCATCGACTTCCCCACGATCCAGGTGACGGCCTCCCTGCCCGGCGCCGACCCCCAGACCATGGCCTCGGCCGTGGCCACGCCGCTCGAACGCCAGTTCACCTCCATCTCGGGCCTGCAGTCCATGAGCTCGAGCAACTCGCTCGGCACCACGACCATCACGCTCCAGTTCGACCTCTCGCGCAACATCGACGGCGCGGGAACCGACGTGCTGACCTACATCAACGCCGCCCAGGGCAGCCTGCCGAGCACCATGCCCGCGCCGCCGACCTTCCAGAAGGTCAACCCGGCGGACATGCCCATCATCTACATCCGCGTCTCCAGCGACACCATGCCGCTTTTTCGCGTCACCAACTACGCCAAGGTCTACATCGCCCAGCGCATCTCCATGATCAACGGCGTGGCGCAGGTGGCCGTCTACGGCGACCAGACCTATTCCCCCCGCGTCCAGGTCAACCCGGACAAGCTGGCCTCGCTCGGCATCGGCGTGGACGAGGTGGCGAGCGCCTTCAACAATGAAACCGTGATGCTGCCCACGGGCTCCCTCTACGGCGTCGACAAGCTCTTCACCATCAAGGCGCAAGGCCAGCTCACCAGCGCCACGGCCTACAACCGCCAGATCATCGCCTACCGCAACGGCAATCCCGTGCGTCTCCAGGACGTGGGCCGCGCCATCGATTCCACGATCAACGACAAGAACGCCGCGTTTTTCGACCAGCAGCAAGGCATCGTCATCGCGGTCAAGCGCGCCGCCGGCACCAACACCATCCAGCTCGTGCAGGCCATCCGCGCCATGATGCCGGGCATCGAGGCCACGCTGCCGCCCTCGGTGCACCTGGAATTCCTCTACGACCGCTCCCTGTCCATCAAGGCCGCCATCGACGACGTCCAGTTCACGCTGCTGCTGTCCATCTCCCTCGTCGTCATCGTGGTCTACATGTTTCTCAAAAACCTCCCGGCCACCATCATCGCGAGCCTGGCCCTGCCCACGGCGCTCATCGGCACGCTCTCGCTCATGGTCGCGTTCCATTTCTCCATCGACAACCTCTCGGCCATGGCCATCATCCTGGCCGTCGGCTTCGTCGTGGACGACGCCATCGTCATGATCGAGAACATCGTGCGCCACACCGAGATGGGCAAGAAGATCATGCAGGCCTCCCTGGACGGCGCGCGCCAGATCGGCTTCACCATCATCTCCATGACGCTGTCGCTGGCCGTGGTCTTCATCCCCATCATGTTCATGGCCGGCATCCTCGGCCGGGTGCTCAACGAAATGGCCGTAACCATCACGCTGTGCATCCTGGTCTCGGGCTTCGTCACTCTTTCGCTGACGCCGATGCTGTGCAGCCGCTTCCTCTCGGGCAAGATTTCCGAGTCCGGGCGCTTCTTCAAATGGTTCGAGCGCGGCTACGAGAAATCCCTGCACCTCGCCCTGCGCTGGCGCTTTTTCGTCATGATCCTGTCCGTGGGCATCCTCGGCCTCACGTTCTGGCTTTTTACCGTCATTCCCACAGGCTTCATCCCGGCCACGGATTCGGGTATCTTCTACGCCTTCGGCATGGCCGAGCAGAGCGCCTCCTTCGAAACCATGAAGGACCGCGTGCTCAAGGTCGGCCGCATCTTCATGGCCGATCCGGACGTGTTCAAGTTCATCGGCGTGGTCGGCGTCGGCGGCCCCAACACCTCCATGAACAACGCCGCCATGTTCCCGCTGCTCGCACCCCTGGACAAGCGCAAGCGCAGCGCCCAGCAGATCATCGACGATCTGCGGCCCAAGCTCGCCCAGCTGCCCGACATGTTCACCTTCATGTACAATCCGCCGTCCATCCAGATCGGCGGCAAGCAGACCAAGGCCCTCTACCAGTTCACGCTGCTCTCGCCGGATCCGGGCGAGCTCTACCCCGTGGCCCGCAAGATGACCGGGGCCATGCGCAAGCTGCCGGAGATCACCGACGTCAACACCGACATGCAGATCGACGGGCCGCAGGTCTTTATCGACATCGACCGCGACAAGGCGCAAGCGCTCGGCATCACCGCCTCCTCCATCGAGACGGCGCTCATGACCGCCTACTCCGCCCGCCAGGTGACAAACCTCTACGGCTCCACCGACACCTACAAGGTCATCGTCGAGGTCCAACCCGAGTACCAGCGCCGGCCGGACCTGCTCAACAAGCTCTACGTCAAGTCGAGCAACGTCGACGCCAATGGCAATCCCATCATGGTGCCCTTAAACGGCCTGGTGAAAATGAGCGAGGGCGTGGGGCCGCTCGTGGTCAACCATACCGGGCAGCTCACCTCGGTGACGATCTCGTTCAATACCGCGGGCAAGTACTCCCTGGGCCAGGCCGTGACCTCCATCCAGGCGCTCGCGAAAAAGGAACTGCCCACCAACATCAGCTACATCTTCGAGGGCCAGGCCACGGCCTTCCAGCAGTCCCTGGCCAGCGTGCCGTTCCTGCTTTTCCTGGCCATCATGATCATCTATCTCATCCTCGGCATTCTCTACGAGAGCTTCATCCACCCGATCACCATCCTTTCGGGCCTGCCGTCGGCGGCGCTCGGCGGGTTGGTGACGCTGCTCGTCTTCGGTCGTCAGCTCGACCTCTACGGCTTCATCGGCATCATTATGCTCATCGGCATCGTCAAGAAGAATTCGATCATGGTCATCGACTTCGCCATCGAGGCCGAGCGCGAGGGCAAGACGCCGTTTGACGCCGTGTTCGAGGGCTGCGTCGTGCGCTTCCGCCCGATCATGATGACCACGGTGGCGGCCATCGCCGGCATTTTCCCCATCGCGCTCGGCGTCGGCGCCGGCGGCGACGCCCGCCAGCCCCTGGGCCTGGTCGTGGCCGGCGGCCTCGTCATCTCCCAGTTGGTCACCCTCTACCTGACCCCGGTCTTCTACACCTATATGGACCAGCTCCAGACCTGGATTTCCGGCCATAAGGAAGAAAAGGAAACGACGGTGTAGCGATGGGGGAAAGCCCCCGGCGGCAAGGGCAGAGCGGCCCGGGTCGCGAGGGGGGGACGCCTTGTGACGTGAACGCGCGCCGTGACGGCAGGGAACAGGCCGTCACGGCGCGCGTGTTTTTTTAAGAAAAGTCCTTTTGCCCCAGGATGCTCAAGGCTTCGCTGCGCTGCCACGCCGGCGAAGCTGCATTGCCGCAACGCGCCGTCCCGCACTCCGGCTCGCCCCGAACGGGCGACCGGGCCGCATGGCGTTGTCCTGAAGGGGAGGGGAGCGCTCGGCGGGGGCGCGGCGGACGTCGGAGCAGTCGTGCGCCCGCAGCACCGCGCTTGCTACGGCAGGGGCACGGCCACGAGCAGCACCCATTTGTCGCCGAAGCGCTTCTCCGCGAATTCCTTGCGCAGTGCGGCCATGCCGGCCGGCGCGGAGATTTCCAGGCGGTGGACACCGGTTCCGGGCGTGGCATGGTGGAAGAAGACGCGCCCGGCCGGGTCGCGCACGACCAGGGCCACGTGGTAGTAGAGCAGCCGGCCTTTGACGTCCTTGCTGAGTGCGGCGAAGGCCATCTCCCCGGGCCGCAGGCGCGAAAGCGCCTCCTTCCAGGCCGCGGCGTCGTGCAGGGGAAAGCCGCGCGTTTTCGCCGCGTCGATGGTCGCCGGATCGGGCAGGGGCGCGCCCGGGGCCAGGATACGCCAGGGCAGGCCTTCGCTGGTGTTGAGGATCAGGTCGTAGCCGAAATCCCAATCCTCGCCCTGGCGGCTGCCGGGGCCGGAATCGCCCTTGCGGTCGCGCTTGACGGCATTAAGCGGCAGGGGCCGGCGCAGCAGGGCGCGCGAGGCCGTGACCACGAAGCCGCTACAGTTGTAGCCGGGCATTTGGAACGTGACGGCGGGGTCGGCGAAAAGCGTGTGGCGGCCGTCCGGGGCGTCCACGCCGTCGTCGCGGTAGGGCATGCCGGCAAGGGGGGCCAACAGCGCTTCCGGATCGGCGGCCGGCGCGGCAAAGGCCGGGGCCCGGCCTGCGGCGAGCGCAAGCAGGAAGGTTGTTGCAATAAATTGACCGCGCCTGGAAAGCCGCGTAGTGTGGGTAGGATAACCGGGCCGGAAAGGCTGGGGCCGTTTCCCGGACCAGGCCGGAACACCAGGGAATCTGCGCAGGAGGCGAAGGATGAAGTTCAACATCGAGATCAGGGGTTTCGGTCAGCGGGTTTTTTATTCCTATATTGAAAAGGAACTGGTCCGCGAAGCCAGGGAAACCAACCGGGAACGTTACATTGAGTACATCTTTCACGGAGCGGACAACAACATCCATTCCTCCGGCGAGGATCTCCTGGAAAGCAATCGGCCTGTTGTCTACATCATCGTGAACGAAAAAGAAAAGCTCCGGGTCAGCCTAAACAAGATCAATTGCGAGGTCAAGAGTCACCCGGCCAAGAAGATCTTTCAGCCCTACGTCAAGAATAGCCTGCTGTATTGTTTCGGTTACAACGAGGAATATATTCACACCTATTCCTTCAGTGACGTGGAAGAGATCGATATTGACAAGATCACGGCCCGCATCGTCGAGACGGAAGTTCCCAAGACTATCGAGAACAACGTCTGGATGCAAAAGGTCATCCACATCGAGAGCATGCTCTACGACGGCAAGGAGATCAAGCGGGAGGAGTTCCTGTCGCGGCCGTTGCCCACGGTGCTTGGGCCGGTCATCATCGATCTGGAGAATTGACGCCGCCGGCCGCTGGCCGACGCATGCGTTTTCAAAGGCCCGGCGCTACGGCGTCGGGCTTTTTTGCGCTCCTCACCCCGGGCTTTCGTCATAACGCCTGCCACCACTCCCCCCTTTCGGGGTGGTCCAGGAGGGGCCCTCGGCCCCTCCTGGCCGCCGGAGGCATTCTTCTCTTCCCCCGTTCCTCACTCACCCGCCTGTGACGGCGGGCGGGGCGTCCTCGGCCAGGGCGTTTTCGAGCAGCTTGTCGGCCAGGTCCTTGATGGTGCTGCGACGGGGGTCGAGGCCCAGCGACGCCGCCAGTTCCATGATCTTGTCCCCGGTTTTGACCGCGTGGCGTATCTTTTCGTAGTCCTGCATGGGCCGGGCCGTGCCTTTGCTTGCGTCGCGTCCGCCGATCGGACCGCGACTTTGCGAAATGATAGCCGCTTGCCCGGCCGGGCGCAACCGCACGCGGCGTCAGTTCTTGACGATGCGCGTGATGTCGCCTGTGGACACGTTCAGGGGCCGTTCGAAGCAGATGCCGAATTCGTTTTCGCGAATCCAGCGCACGACGCCGGACTGGTAGTGGGCGAGTTCGCCGAAAGGCTGGAGCTGCGGGTTGAACAGCACCCGCTGGCCGAGGGCGACGCGCACGGGCAGGTCGTCGTCGCAGCGCAGCCGTGCGCCGCGCCGGCTGATGTCCACGATGAGCACGTCGGCGCAGAGTTCCTCGGTCTGGACGCGGCCGCGGTTGAGGTCGGCTCCGTTGCCCACGCTGATGCGTTCCGCGTCGCGGCGGTCGCCGCAGTCGCGGCAACGCCAATAGGAAGAGGCCGGCGGGGCCTGGGGAATGAACTCCTGCCAGGTGGCCTTGCCGCAATGGGGACAGCGTTTGTATTCGAGCAGCGCCATGACGTCAGCCCTGGATACTTCAGGCGAAAATCGCGTCCTGTCACGCCCTTGCAGCCTAGCACCCGCGCCGTCGCCGCGCAACAGCGCAGTGGCGGCCGCCTTGACGGGCGACGGCCATGGGTTATGTTTTCCCTGTCGGACCGTGACTGACCGACGAAGGAGCACGTATGGCGGGATTGCTGGCCAGGCTTTTCGAACTTGCCGCGAAACGCGCCGACCTCAAGGTGACCGAGGTCGACGACATCGATAGCTGGGGATTTTTGCTGTTTCGCGACGGCCACTACAATATTTTCATCAACCGCTCGGTGCGTGATTTCCGCAAGACCATGGCCCTGGCCGACGAACTGGGGCATTACGCCCTGCGCCGGCGCATCGCCCGCCGCGAAGGCCTGCCGCCGGCCGCCGCGACCATGGTCGAGCGCATCCGCCAGGACAAGGCCTGCGACGTCTGGGCGGCGAAATTCACGCGCCGGCTGCTCTACATGATCCGCCGCGGCCTGCACGGCGGCATCTCGCGCCGGCCGCGGCAGGGCGCGTACGATCCGTCCTGGCGACTGCCGCGGCACTAGCGGCGACCTTTTCCCGTCGAAATTTCTTCAAGGAAAAAGAGAGCTCAAAGGCGTTGTCCGGGAGAACGGCCCGCTTTCCCGGAGGAAGCGGCACGAGGTCATTTCGAAGCCGCTCCCGCCGCGTCATCGTCCGGCAGGTCGGCGAGCAGGGCCATGGAAGCCTTGGCGATGCCGGCCGTGGCCGTGACACCGACGGCGGCTCCGGCGATCCCGCCGGCCAGGGGCGCGAGTCGCGAAGCCCCGAGCAGCCCGGTTTCCCCGAATTGGGCCAGCAGCCGGAATCCCACCAGTTCGTTGATGCGCCGGATGCTTTCCGCGCCAAGGCCCAAAAGCGCGCGCTCCGTCAGCTTGCCCCCGGCGAACGCTCCGGCCGCCGCGGCCACGTCCGCGGCCTTGGCCCCGCACAGGCACAATCCGCACAGCGCCCGCACTCGGGTGTCGGCGAGGTCGTGGCCGCACACGAGCGCCATGGACTGCACCATGCGCACTTGCACGTAGAGCGTGCCGGCAAGGTTCGCCGGCACGGACACGGGCAGAAGCGCCAGCCCGCCTGCGTTCGTGAGGAACCCGGCGGCCGCGGCCTGGCGTTTGTGGTGTTTGGCGAGCGCGCGCAACCGCTGCGCCAGGGGCACGGACGGGTCGTTGTGGCGATCGGCCAGTTCCCTGGCCGTCTTCTGGCCGGGGAGTCCCCGCGCGGCCCGTTCCCAGGCCCAGTCGAGGGCGCGCCGCACGGCGTCCCGGGTGATGCCAGCCATCGGCATTTCGCTCCTTGGGTCTGTGCGGTAAATAAGGCCTGCCCCGGCGGCGGCAAGGGCCGGCTTTGCGGCCGCGCCGGGCGTCTTTCCCTTGAAACCTGTTTCGGATAACGGTATCCCGGGCAGCCCGCCATGAAAACGTACCGCGATCATTATTTCAAGAAGGCCAAGCAGGAAAATTATCCGGCCCGGTCGGTCTACAAGCTGGAAGAGATCGAGAAGTCCTCGCACCTGCTTTCTTCCGGCGCGGCCGTGCTCGACCTTGGCGCCTGCCCGGGCTCCTGGACGCTCTACGCCGCTTCGCGCGTCGGCCCCGCCGGCCGGGTGCTCGCCATCGACCTCAATCCCCCCGGCACGGCCTTTCCCGGCCACGTCACCTACCTGACCGGCGACATGCTCGATCCCGGGCCGGAGATTCGCGAGGCATTTTCGCGCCTGGGCCCCTTCGACGTGGTGCTCTCGGACATGGCCCCCAAGACCACCGGGGTCAAGTTCACGGATCAGGCCCGGTCGCTGGAACTGTGCGAGGCGGCCCTGGCCGTGGCCGTCGCCCGTCTCAAGCCCGGCGGCGCGTTCGTGGTGAAAATCTTCCAGGGTCCCGACGCCCCGGCCTACCAGAAGGGGCTGCGGGACTATTTCGAGAAAGTCCGCGTGGCCAAGCCCAAAAGCTCCCGCGCCGAGAGCAAGGAAATTTTCTACGTGGCCACGGGCTTTCGCCCTCGCGCCGAACTGCCCGAGCCTGATCCCCCGCCCTTGCCCGATCCGGACGGGACGGCTAGGGAAAATACGGATTGAAGCAACAAGGGAATGACAGCGACCGGGCGCGCCCGGTTTTCAGAGAGTGAGGAAGCGCAATGGCCGGACATAGCAAATGGCATAACATTCAGGCCCGTAAGTCGGTGCAGGACGCCAAGAAGAGCAAGTTTTTCACCAAGGTCACCAAGGAACTCATGCTCGCCGCAAGAGCCGGCGGCGCGGACACGGCGCTCAACACGCGCCTCAAATCCGCCATCGCCGCGGCCAAGGCCGTGAACCTGCCCAAGGACAAGATCGAACAGGCCATCAAGAAAGGCACGGGGGAGCTGGCCGGCGAAAACTTCGACGAGGTCCTCTACGAAGGCTACGGCCCGGGCGGCGTGGCCATTCTCATCGAGGCCGCCACGGACAACCGCAACCGCACCGTGGCCGAAGTGCGCCACATCCTGGCCAAGGGCGGCGGGGCCATGGGCGAGGCCGGCTGCGTCGGCTGGATGTTCTCCAAAAAGGGCGTATTCTCCTTTCCCAAAGCGTCCTTCACCGAGGATCAGCTCATGGAAGTGGCCCTGGAGCACGGAGCCGAGGAAGTCGCAGACGAGGGCGACGTCTGGGAAGTCCACTGCGCGCCCGAGGATTACGATGCCCTAAGCGCCGCCTTCGAGGCCGCGGGCATGGTTTCCGAGGATGCCGAGGTGGCCATGATGCCGGCCAACACCGTCTCCCTGGACGCGGAAAACGGCCAGAAGCTGCTCAAACTCATCGATATGCTCGAAGACAACGACGACGTGCAGAAAGTGCACACCAACGGCGACCTGCCCGACGAGCTGCTGGGATAACCAGGGGCGCTGCCCCTGGACCCCGCCAGGAGAGGCAGCGCCTCTCCTGGACCTCTCCGCCGGGGGGCATCATGCCCCCCGGCCCCCCTCGCTAGGGGGCGGGGGGAGCGCGCATCGGGCTCAGTACGGGAGAATGGATACGGCAGGCATGGGGGAGGCGCAGGAATTGATCGTGCTCGGGCTCGACCCGGGCTCACGCGTCACGGGCTACGGTTTCGTGCGCGAGCGTTCGGGCGTACTGGAGCTCGTCGCCGCAGGCGTGGTGCGCACCGGCGCGGAAACGGATTTTCCCCGCCGCCTGGGCGTGATCTACAGCGCCGTGGCCGAGCTCATCAGCCGCCATGCGCCTGTCGAGGTCGCCGTGGAAAACGTGTTCGTGTCCAAAAACGCGGCAACGGCCCTGAAACTGGGCCAGGCCCGGGGCGCGGCCCTGGCGGCCTGCGCCGTGGCCGGGCTGCCCGTGGCCTCCTACGAGCCGACCATCATTAAAAAGAGCTTGGTCGGCACGGGCCGGGCCGAAAAATCCCAGGTGGCCTTCATGGTGGCCAGGGTGCTCGCATGCCGGGAAACATTCGCCGTGGACGCGACCGACGCTTTGGCCGCGGCCGTGTGTCATCTCAATCAGAGGCGGCTGAACCGCCTGTGCGGGGCGCGATGATCGGCTATATCGAAGGCCGGGTCGTGGCCCGGCGCGAACGCTTCGCCATCGTGCTCACCCCGGGCGGGGTGGGCTACGAGCTGGAGCTGCCCGCTCCCGTGGCCGCGTCCCTGCCGGCCGCGGGCGGCACGTGCGGCCTTTTCGTCCACACCGTGGTGCGTGAGGACGCCTTTGAGCTCTTCGGCTTCGCCACCCTCGAGGACCGCGAAACCTTCCGCCTGCTCCTTGGCATCAGCAAGCTCGGGCCGCGCACGGCCCTCGGGATTTTGTCGTGCTTTTCCGCGGACGATCTGGCGCGGCTCGTGGCCACGGGCGACATGGACGCCCTCGTGCGCGTGCCGGGCATCGGCAAAAAAAGCGCGCAGCGTATTTTCATCGAGCTGACCTACAAGCTGGAAGGCCGCGCGGCAGCGGCCGCGCCCCTGGCCGCGCCGGCCGGCGTCGGCGCGGGCGTGCTCGCCGACGTTGTGGCGGGCCTGACCAATCTGGGCTATGCCGAAGCCGACGCCAGGCGCGTCGGCGCGGCCGTGCTCGAGGACGAGCCCGACCTCGACGTGGCCGGGGCGTTGCGCCAGGCGCTCAAACGCCTGGCCTCCGAGAAGACATGAACGACGCCTGCCCGCCTGCCGGTCCCTTCACCGCCAATCCCGACGACTCCATCCGGCCGTCGCGCCTGGACGATTTCATCGGCCAGGACGATCTGCGCGCCAACCTGCGCGTGTTCCTCCGTGCGGCCATGGAGCAGGGCAGGCCGCTGGATCACAGCCTGCTCTACGGCCCGCCGGGACTCGGCAAGACCACGCTCGCCCAGATCATGGCCTCGGAGCTCGGCGTCAATCTGGTGACGACCACGGGGCCGGTGCTCGAACGCTGTGGCGACCTCGCCGCCATCGTCACCAACCTGCGCCGCGGCGACATCCTCTTTATTGATGAGATCCACCGCATGCCCCCGGCGGTGGAGGAGATCCTCTATCCGGCCATGGAGGACTTCAAGCTCGACCTGATCATCGGCCAGGGGCCCGGGGCGCGCACGGTACGCATCGACCTCGAACCCTTTACCCTGGTCGGCGCGACCACGCGCCTGGGCCTTTTGACTTCGCCCTTGCGCGACCGCTTCGGCGTGATTTTCCGCCTGGAATTCTACACGCCCGAGGAACTCGCGCGCATCGTGACCCGTGCGGCGGGCATCATCGGCATCGGCATCACCCCGGGCGGGGCGCTGGTCGTGGGGCAGCGTTCGCGGGGCACGCCGCGCATCGCTGGCCGGCTTTTGCGCCGGCTGCGCGACTTCGCGGTGGTCGCCGGCGCGACGACCCTCGACGAGGAACTCGCGCGCGAGGCGCTCACGCGCCTGGACGTGGACCCGCACGGCCTCGACCAGATGGACCGCAAGATCCTCGAAATCCTCATCGGCCACTACGAGGGCGGCCCGGTCGGGGTGAAGACGCTCGCCGTGGCCCTTAGCGAAGAGGTGCGCACCATCGAGGAAATTTACGAGCCCTACCTGATCCAGTGCGGGCTCATCAAACGCACGCCGCGCGGCCGTGTGGCCACGGCCAAGGCGTATGCGCACATCAAGAAAGGAATGCTGGACTGACATGCCCGCAACGACTCTTGCCGTAAGTCTTCTCGCCCACACCCCGGACGCGCTCTCGCTGATCTACGCCGCCTTCCGGCAATGTTACCACCCCGGGTACGTGGCGGACATGTGGCCGCGCCTGCTTTCGGGCGAGATCGCGCCGGAAAAGCAGGCCGAATTCGTTTCCCGCATCCTGGCCTCGGGCCATGAGTCGCCGGTGGAGCACGTCTCCTTCACCTTCGCCGTGGCCGGCGTGTCCCGGGCGCTTTCCCACCAGCTCGTGCGCCACCGCATCGCGAGCTATTCCCAGCAGTCCCAGCGCTACGTGGACGCCGCCGGCTTCGACTATGTGCTGCCGCCGCAGATTGCCGCCATTCCCGAGGCGCGGGAACGTTTCGAAGCGGCCATGGCGCAGGCGGGTGCGGCCTATGCCGAGATCCAGGAAATCCTCGCCGTAAGCGGGCGCGGAGCCAAGGCCAACGAGGACGCCCGGTTCGTATTGCCAAACGCCTGCGAGACGAAAGTCGTTGTGACCATGAACTGCCGGTCGCTTCTGCACTTTTTCGAGCTGCGCTGCTGCATGCGCGCCCAGTGGGAGATCCGGGCCCTGGCCTGCGCCATGCTTGACCTCTGCCGCGAGGCGCTGCCGGTCATCTTCGCCGGAGCCGGTGCGCGTTGCGAACGACTGGGCTATTGCCCGGAAGACGAACGGTTTTCCTGCGGCCGTTATCCTCGATTGGCGCAAATGTCGTCTAGTTCGGTCTAAATCCCGAATTTCGCCCTTCCCGTGTTTGTTTTAAACCCGCCATTTCCGTGGCGGGTTTTTTACGTTTTTTCGATCGCAACCGGGCACGGATGCGGGATAATCTTTTTTTGACAATGAAATTAAGCTGTTGTTCGTGACATGTGCATGACCGTTTGGGGGGGCTTGACCACGGATCGGCAACGGCCAAGCGGGTTTCTCTTGTGGTCAACCCAAAAGTGAGTTGTTGGAACACGAAAAAAATAAATCTTCAGTGCGGAAAATGGAGATAATGCGAGATGCGCTTGTGGAAAACACTTTCACATGTGTGCATAAGAACTGCCGGCAGCCGGAAAGCCCCGTCCGGCGCGGCCTCACAGGGACGGCCCAAAAGCCCCGTCCTTGCTTGCTTGAAAAATTAGTTTCATGAATTTGATATGTTATGCTGTAGAGAACCGGAAACGCGCCACCGGAAAAGCGGCTCCTAACCGGCCTTTGCCCCGTGTCCCCCCCTCCGTAAGGTGCCCCCCATGGAAACGATCTGGCCCAAAACAAAGCAGCTTCTTGAATCGACCTTGAGTCCTGGACTCTACAACCTCTGGATCAAGCCGCTTTCGGCCCGGGCCCGTGACGGAGTTCTGGAACTTTCCGCCCCCAACGCCTTCGTGGCGGCCTGGGTGCGGGACCGGCTGACCGACGCCGTGGCCGAAGCCGCGGCCGTGGTCATGGGCGCGCGGCCCAAGGTGGTCGTCGCCGCCCGCAGCGCAGGAGAATCGTCCGAAAAATCGGCGATTGCCGCACCGCGCCCGGCCAAGGCCCACAAGTCCCTGACCCTGCCCATGGAGCCCAAGGCCCCGGAACTGGCCCCGGACCGGTTCCGTTTCAGCTACGACGAGTTCGTGGTCGGCCCCTCCAACGAACTGGCCTACGTGGCGAGCAAGGGCATCTGCGACATGTCGCTCTCCGCCGACCAGCTCTTCATCAGTTCCGCGCCGGGGCTCGGCAAGACCCACCTCATCCAGTCCATGGGCCGCTGCCTGTGCCGTGCCGGCGAGGATCACGGCCGCGGGCTGCGCGTGGCCTACCTCTCGGCCGAGGAATTCGCCAACCGCCTGGTCATGGCGCTCAAGACCAAGCAGGTGGAGCGGTTCAAGGCCGCGTTTCGCGAAAACGTGGATGTGCTGCTGCTCGAAGACGTGCATTTTTTTCGCGACAAGCCGCGCATCCAGGACGAACTGCTCAATACCCTGAAAGCGCTCAATTCCCGGGGATGCCGCCTGGTTTTCACCAGCTCCTTCCTGCCCCGCGACCTGACGGGACTCGATCCGCAGTTGCTCTCGCGCATCTCCTCGGGCTTCCTGGCGGTCATCGACAAACCCGACCTGGCCACGCGCAAGCGCATCCTCGAACGCAAGGCCGCCATCCACCAAGTGCTCCTGCCCGACGAGGTGTCCACGCTCCTGGCCGACCGGCTGCACGCCGACGTGCGCCAGCTCGAAAGCTGCCTGCAAAACTTGGTGCTCAAGGCGCGGCTCCTCAACTGCCGCATCTCCGTGGACCTCGCTTGGGACGTGCTGCGCCACTACGATCTGGCCGCGCGGCCGCTCACCCTCGACGACATCGTCAGCTACGTCTGCGACGTCTACCGCATTTCACCCGACCAGCTCATCTCGAAATCGCGCAAACGCCAGTACGTGCTCGCCCGCAACACCGCCTTCCTCCTGGCCCGCCAGCACACGGACATGTCGCTCGTGGATATCGGCAACCGCTTCAACCGTCGCCACTCCACCGTGGTCAAGGGCATCACGTCGATCGAGCGCCACCTGTCCCTGCGCACCCCCCTTGGCCGGGAACTCGAACGGACCATCGAGAGCGTCCATGCCTGATTTTTCCCCGTACCTTCCGGCTCCGCGCTGTCGCGCGCCCCGGCGTCCCCGGCCGCATTGCGGTCGGGCGGCCGGTTTTGCGGCACGCCTTGACATACGATCAGCCATCGCCAGCTAGGGGGAGGCCGCCATTGGCCAGGCGAACGCCGGGCGCGCAAGCGTCCGGCGTTCGTTTTTTTGGAAGCTCCGGCGTCGCGTCCGGCACACGGGCGCGGGCTCTTGAAGCGCTATCGCGGGGAAACGCTCCGGGCGGGTCGGCCGTATCCGACGGCCGCGAAATCAGGCGTCTTCGTCCGACCCTCGGGAGGCGGGCGGAAGGGCCACGGTCACTGTCGTCCCCACCGTCTCCGAAGTGGCGAAGTCGATGCGTCCGCCGTGCGCCCTGGCGATGATCGCCGCGCTGTATGTGCCGAGGCCCGCGCCGCCCGCCTTGCCTGAGGTGACGCCTTTTTCGAAAAAGACGTCCCGGATCGCCTCCGGGATGGTCCCTTGGTTGTGGACGGCCACGCACACGGCGTCGGGTCGGGAAAAGGACCGCACCGTGACGGCCGCGCCCGGAGGGGAGGCTTCCACGGCGTTCTTGACGAGGTTGGTGAGAAGCGTTTCGAGAAGGACTTCCTCGCCGCGACAGAATGGGGCGTCGTCGGGGCCGCTTTCGGGCAAGAGGATGCGCACGCCGCGGGCATCCGCCTGGGAGGCCAGGGTAGCGGCCGTGTTGCGGCAGACGGCGCGCAGGTCCAGGCGGGTCGTCGGCGGCGCGTATTCGCCGCGCTCGATCTGGAGGATCTTCTCCGTGGAGTCCACGAGGTTGACGACGTTGCCGATGGCGTGGTGCAGCCGCGGCAACAGCGGTTTGACCTCCGCGTCCTGCACGTCGGAAAAAAGGGCCAGGGCCAAAGTTTTCAGGGAATTGAGCGGCGCCTTGATGTCGTGGCGGATCATGCGGTCCACGTCCCGGCGGAACTGCTCGTCCTGCCGGCGCTGGGTGACGTCGAAGCAATAGCCGATGTAGCCGCCGAACGCGCCGTCGGGTTCCGTAAACGGGCAGCCGATGTCGAGAATCCAGCGATACGCGCCGCTGTGGTGCCGCAGGCGGTATTCCATCTCGAAAAACTGCCGGGCATGGAAGGCGTGCAGATAGGTATCGAGGCAGCGCTGGAAATCGTCGGGATGCACGCCCTCGGCCCAGCCGTCGCCGAGTTCCTGCGCGAGCGCGCGCCCGGTGAAGGACAGCCAGGTCTTGTTGAACCAGTCGCATTTGGCGTCGCGTCCGGCCCGCCAGATGAGCGCCGGCGCGTCGTTTAAGATGGTGAGGTAAAAGTTGGCCGGCACATTGGTCCGGCAGCTCTCTGGCGAGTCCTGTCCCGCCGCCGCGAGAGCCGCCTCGAGCGTCGCGATCTGTTGCCGCGCCGCGGCCAGTTCCCCGCGGAGCCGTTCGGTCGAGGTGTGTTCCTGTTCCATGGTCTTGCCTGCCGTTCCCGGAATGGAGAGCGTAGGCAATTCTTGGCACAAATGCCGCTCCGTGGGAAGTGGTCAGGCCTCGATGGCCGCAAGCTCCATGTCGCCGACCACGCCGACCAATTCGCCGAGCTGGGCGAAGACGCCGCGCACGCCGCGCCTGCGCAGGCTTTCCGCCGTCGCCAGCACGGCCGGCAGGTCGGCGTGCGTGCGCAGCATGTTGCCAAGGGCGGTGGCCGCGGCGTCGGCCACCGCGCCGCGGTCCGCGACCACGGTCACCATGTCCGCCTCGCCGAGGGAAAGCGAATGCCCCACCGTTGCCGAGGAGGCGCACACCGCCGCCGGGAGCTTGGCCGGCTCGAAGGTGAGCGCCAGGCGCGCGCCGTCAACGGGCCTGGCGAGAAGGGCCACCGTGCGCGGGGATGCGCCGCGCAGGAAGATGTCGCCGCCGTTTTCCACCACGATCTCGGGCGAGGCCGCGGCAAAGGCGTCGGCCACGGCCTGGGAAAAGGCCCCGGCCACGGCCGCGAACGGTCCCACGCCGAAGCGTGCCGCCGCTTCCGCCATGTCCCTGGCGATGGCCGGCGCGTCGTCGCCGACGGCGACGGGCGTAAGCGATGTGCGGAAATCCGGGTGGAGCAGGATGTACGTCTCGAGCCCGCGCCGCAGGTCGGAGACGAACGCGGCCACTTCCCGGCCGAGGTCGCGTGCGGCCAGGACGAACAGGTCGGTCTGCGCCACCACCACCTGGAAGGCCTGCTCCCCGGCGCGGGCGAGCAGTTCCTGGCGGTAGGCGCGTACGGAATCGGTGAATACGGACGGCATGGATGGCGGTCCTCCCTTGGGGCGCGTGCCGCAAAATACGCCAGGCCGGCGCGCCTGGGAAGGGCGGGCTTGGCAGGGGGGAAGCGGGCATGTAAGCTCGCGGCCATGGAGCAGGCAAGCCATGCCGGGCAGTGCGCCGGAGCGGACGCGCCCCTGGTCACCGCCGTCATTCCCGTGCGGGACCGGGCGGGGATGATCGGGCGCGCCGTGGCCTCGGCCCTGGCGCAGACGGGCGTTTCCCTGGAAGTGCTGGTGGTGGACGACGGCTCCACGGATGGCACGGCGGCGGCGCTCGCGGGCATCGCCGACACCAGGCTGCGCGTGCTCGCTCATGCGCGTTCCCGGGGCGTTTCCGCGGCGCGCAACACCGGGCTTGCCGCCGCCAGGGGCGCCTATTTCGCGCTGCTTGATTCCGACGACGTCTGGATGCCGGAGAAAACCGCGCGGCAGCTCGAATGCATGCGCGCACGGGGACTGGCCATCAGCCAGACCCAGGAAATTTGGATGCGCGGCGGCCGGCGCGTCAATCCGGGACGCGTCCACGCCAAGCCCGACGGTTTTTTTTTCGAGCAGGCGCTGGCGCGGTGCCTGGTCAGCCCCTCCACGGTCATGTTCACCCGGCAGTTCTGGCTGGAGGTCGGGGGATTCGACGAGACCCTGCCGGCCTGCGAGGACTACGACCTGTGGCTGCGCACCCTGCTGCGCCATCCCGTGGGGCTGCTCGACGCGCCCCTGGCCGTGCGCCATGGCGGACGCGCGGACCAGCTTTCGGCCATCTACCTGGGCCAGGACCTCTTTCGCATCCGTTCCATGTGCAAGCTCCTCGCCCGCGACGATATCACGGACTGGCACAGGGAATGCATAAAAAAAGAGTTGCGGCGCAAGGCGATGCGCTACGCGCAGGGCTGCCTCAAGCGCGACAAGCCGGAAGAGGCCGCGCGGGTGCTGGAACTGATGCGCGCCGCCGGGACGGGTCAAGGCTGAACCGGACGGCCGGGAAGGCCGCCGCGATTGGCCGCATCACCTGGGAGCGAGCGACAGCGTGAAAGGAGCGGGAAGGACAATCGTCACGGGAGTCCAGTGGGCGGCAGCCCTTTGGCCGCCGGAGGCGTTGCCCCGTCCTTGCTCACTCCGGCGCGAGTTCTTTTTTGGTGATGGCTTCGGCCTTGATGCGCGTGAGGGTGTGGGTGAGCCCGGCCAGGACGTGCTCGCGGATGTCGCCCGCCGCGACGATGAACAGCAGGTCGTCGCCGGGCGTGAACGTGCCGGCGCGGGCTTCGACCAGCACCCGGAACATGCCGGGCATGGCCTCGCCCTCGCGGCGGATGGCCTCGACGAGGTCCTGGTCCACGCGGACTTCGAGCTTGCCCACGGGGGCGCCATTGCGCGACGTGGCCCGGGCCACGCCGTTGTGCACGAGCACCATGCCGACCTTTTCGAGAAAGCCCGGCTCGGCCTTGAGGGATGCGATGGTTTTTGAGATGTCCATGGGAGCCAGATAAGGGAGAAGCCCGCCGTTGTCCACACTATACATTACTAATTTACTCGAGAAACTGCCCCATGTGGGTTCCACCCGGATGGTGCACACGGGCATCGGCGTGTGGGTGGCCTGGGACGGGCAGCTCGACACGGCCTTCGACGCCATGCTCGAGGATTACGGCGGCTTCCGCATGGCCGAGACCACGGGCCAGTCGCTGTGGTATTTTCTCGGCGACGAGGGGCTGCGCGCCCTGGCCCGCATCCATGTCTGGGGCCGCGTCAACGCCTTGCCGATCTTCATCGAGGTCTTCCCGGCCTCGCTGCTCGTCGGCCCCAAGTTCGACCGCACCCTGTCCATTTCCGTGGAGCTGTCGCGGCAGCACGTCATTCCCTCGGAGTCCCTGGAGATATTGCTCCACCCCAACCTCAAGCCCCAGCTGGCCGGCAATCCGGGCCTGTCGGGCACGCCGGTCAAGCCGTCCTCGGGCCTGGCCCGGGTGCATTTCGAGCGTTTCGAGGCCGACCCCGGCCTGGCCTACGACTCGGGGCTCTCCTGGATGGGTGTCATCCGCCCCCTGGGCGACCCCTTGAGCCGCGACACGGCCGAGGGCTGGCGCAACATCGCGGCGGAACTGCACGACATCATCGACCGCCTCGGCCTCAAGTTCATGCGGCACGAGGGTTTTTTGCTGTTCGAGGCCCCGGGGCTCAAGCATTTCCGCACCTGGTGCCGCGACACCGTCTCGCGCATCATGCGCCTGGAAGCGGAAAAGGACGCGGGCGGCGAAGGGCATTACTGGCCGAGCGTCATGGCCGCGGTCCCTTCCAAGGGCCGCACCTTCGGCAAGGACCTGCCGCGCCGCCTGGGGCTCAACTGGGACCAAATGGCCCCGGATTTCCCGCACATGAGCTTCCGTTCGGCCTTTCTGCTCGGCGACGAATTCGTCATCCACGAGGCCAGGGCGCTTTCCCGCGGCGTGAACGTCGACGACTGGTGCAACGTGAGCCTGGTCGCGGCCGAGGAGGAGTCCGAGAAAATCGGCTCCCTGGCCGTGCCGCTGCCCGGAAACCTTTCCGTGGCCGACGCCGTGCCCTGCTTCTACTGCGGCCTGGGCAACCACGAGCCCCGGCAGTGCCCGTCGAAGATTCTGGACGCGCCCCGCCCGGACGTCTGGGAGCGTTTCGGCCGGCTGCCCATCGCCGGGCTGGAGGCGCTTTCCCAGAAGCTCGACGCCGCCCTGGCGGGCGACACCCTGGGCGAAATGACGAGACGCCTGACCGGCAAGGAAGACACGGACCTGCTGCTGGCCGCTGTCTTCGAAATCGACCAGCCGTTGCAGACGCGCATGCTGGAGGCGGTCTGGCGCGCCAAGGGCAAGGATCTGCCCGCGGGGCTGGCGCAGCAAGGTCGGCGCGAAGGGGATTTCTACTGGGACGCGCTGGCCGCGCTTCGCGAGCGCAACGCCGAGAAATACGAAGAGGCGATGCTCCAGGCCCTGACCAAGTATCCCCGCGCCTACCAGCCCAAGTCGCTCCAGGGATTCGCCGCCATGGAGGCCGGGGACTGGACCAAGGCGGTCTACTACTGGCAGGAGTCCGGCCGGCTTTGCTACACGGCGCTGCAACGTGCCTATTTTCTCTGGCTCCAGGCCCGGGCCTTCGAGGTCCAGGGCGAGCAACACAAGGCCATCGGCCTGTACCGGGACACGCTCAAGGAAAGCCCCCGCTGGATTGAACCCGTCTACCGCCAGGGCGTGTGCCTGGTGAAGATGGGTTTCACGGACCAGGCGATGCAGCTTTTTTCGCAGCTGACGGCCAATGATCCGTCCATGTTCAACCGGGTGATGATCGACCCGGAGCTGGAGCGGGGCCGGCTGCACATCCTCGCCGCGCTGTGGCGCGTCTGGAAGCAGGCACAGGAGGCGTCCCAGGCGCTCGTGGCCAGCCTCGGCACGCTTTCGGAATCGCTGCGCGAGCGCTTTCTCGAAGGGGAGCCGTACCTCGTCGCCTCGGAGGAAAAAATCCAGGAACTGCTGGCACTCGGCAAGGTGGGCAACTACGTGGCCTTCAAGGGGTTCGAGGCCGGCGTCGCGGATGTCGAAACCCAGGTCGCCAAGAAGCTCGCCAGTGAAATCAAGGTGATGCAGGCGGAACAGGCGAGGCAGTACGAGGAGCTCAAGAGCGTGCAGCGCGAGGCGGCCTGGTTTCCGTTCCCCTCGCTTCTGCGGGAATTCAACAACGATTTCAACTATTGCGCCACCAAGCTCAACTGGATGCGGACCTCGCCCATGGACGAGCCGGCGAACTTCCACAAGAGCCGCGAATACCTGCCCGAGGTGGACGAGCGCATTCGCACCTTGCGCACGCGGCTCATCACGCTGCGCATCGTTCGCGATTCGACTTTTTTCTGCATGCTGCTCGGCCGCAACTTCCTGTGGATGGAGGTGGCGGGCCTGGGATTGTCCCTGGTTCTGGTGCCGCTTTTCGTCTACCTGTTCCAGACTTCGGGCCAGGGCTGGGTGGCGGACATGATGGAGCAACAGAAATGGCAGCTGCAAAAGGGGCTGGTCATCATCCTGACCATCGCCGCCATGGCGCTGGCCGCCATCAAGACCGCAATTTCCTTCGAATCGAAAAAGCGCAAGCTGTTCAAACTCGCCGAAGAAGGCAAACTGCCGCAGAAGAAGCCCAAGCCGAAAAAGAAGCCGAAACCCAAAGCCAAGCCCAAACCCAAAAAGTAGGCGGACGGATGATGCGCCGTGGGGCTGCCGCGCGTGCAGCCCTGGCGCGTACCGGCTTGTCGGACCGGACAGCGATTGCCACGCCTGCGTGCGGTCATGCGGGCTTCGTCGCGGGCCGTCGTGCCTGCCGGGCCGTCGCCGCATTGTCCCCGGGGCAGGAGCGCGGCGCAGCCGTCGCCCCGTTGCGGTCCGCGGGCGCAAAAAAAGGCGGCGAGTCGCCTCGCCGCCTTTTTTCCTCGAGGAAAGGTAGGCCTAGACGCAGCCGGTGGGCTTGGGCAGGCCGGCCATTTTGCAGGCTCCTTTGCCCGGTCCGGACGGGAACAGCTCATAGATGTGCTTGAGCTTGAAGCCGGTGACCTTGGAAAGGATGCGCACCATGGGGGCGATGCCGTTCTTCTTGTAGTAGTCCTGGAGGAACTCGATGACCTTGTTGTGCTCGGGGGTCAGTTCCTTGATGCCCTCGGAGTCCTTCACGTAATCAACCCACTCCACGGTCCAATCTTCAAAGCGCTGCAGGAAGCCGTCTTCGTCGACTTCGAACGATTTGCCTTTGTACTCGACAGTAGCCATGCGCATCCTCCTTACAGGTTGTGAGAAAAGCGCCCGGATCGTTTGCGGAAACCGGGCGGGTTCCTGACGGCGTCCCGTTTTACGGGATGCCTCACCCATGAATCAGAGCACCCTTGATGCCCGATGGGTCAATGTTGCACTGGCGAGCCGTATGAGAAGGCTCCGGCTCCCGAGTTATTTTTTTAACGTAATCGCCGCAGGCCCGTTTTGTCAATGCCTTTCACGGGATTTGCCGTGTAGTATTGCCAAAAATGTCCATGAAATCGCTTTCTTGTGGCAAAGCGTGTCAAATTGCTTCCCCTTTGATGCGCGCCAGCGCCTCTCTAGCGAAGCCGATGTCGGCATCGAGCGACAAGGCCGCGTCCAGATGGTGGACGGCCATTTCCAGACGGTCCATGCGCTCCAGGCACAGCCCCAGATTGGCCAGATCCATGGCCGAGCCCGCGTCAAGGTCCAGGGCGGCCTGGAAATCCTCGGCCGCGCGCGCGTAGTCCCCGGCGCGAAAACGCGCCACGCCGCGCAGGTTGTAGTACTCCTTGACCTCGGGGCAAAGGGCGATGGCCCGGTCGAGCAGGGGCGGGGTCTCGGCGTGGCGGCCCAAAAGCGACAGGGCGTGGGCCTGATAGAAGGCGGCCAGCGCCCGGTCCTCTTCGCGCGTCTCCCGCGTTTCGGCCCGGGCGAAGTGCGGCAGCGCCCCTTCGGGGTCGTCCAGGCGCAGCGCGAGCATACCCTCGTAAAAAGGCACGTAGGCCGCCTGAGGGAAAAGCGCGGCAAGGGCGGCAAGTCCGGCCCGCGCCGTGTCCGGGTCGGCCCGCTCGGCCAGCATCCGGCCCGTGAAAAGTCCGAGGCTCGCGGCCGGGGTGCGTTCGCGAAAGGCCAGGCCCGGGGCGAAGCTGTAGTTGGCGCAAAGGCCCAGCTCCGGGTGGGTGGTCTCCACGGTGAAAAGCGGATGCCCGAGCGCCGCCAGGCGGTCGGCCAGGGTCGTCAGTTCCGCGGCGATGTCCGGCGCGGCGATGTCCGGCAGGCTGGCGAGGGGCGCGACCGGTCCGTCCATGACCCAGGCGGCGTCCTCAAGGCGCGTGAATTTGGGCAAGCCCGAGGCCTCGTAGTTGCTCCCCGTCTCGAAATCGCCCGCCAGTTGCGCCACTTCGGTCAGGGCGCGGATGGCGGCCTTGGTCGGGGACGAGGCCGTGCCGGCGGTAAAGACGATCTCAGAGGCGTGGGGAAAGGTGGCCGGGTCGTAGGCGATGGCCGCGACGGTCGGTGCGGGCATCCCGAGGCTGAAGTCCTTGAGTACGACGCGGACGTCGTTTTTTTCAAACGCGGCGAGCAGTTCCCGCAACACGGGGTCGGCGCAGCTTTCCGGGGCGATGGTGGGAAGCTTCGGCCGCGTGCGGTCGATCACGGCGCAGACATGGCGTTCGATGAGCTCGCACGCACCCTGGAGCACGGATTCCTCGAAACAGTTGCCGGCCGAGGAACCGTTGAATTCGTTGAGGAGCTTGAACCAGTCGAGGGGCACGGCCACGTCGCGCCCTTCGGCCACGTCCCGGACCAGGATGAAGTCCCAGGGGTAAAGGTCGAGGATGCGCCTTGCCGTGGCCGCGTCGCAGGCGTCGCCGACGCTGTGGGCGATCAGTTCCGGCGGCAGGAGCGCCTCGTCGAAGAAGACCTCGGCCTGGCTCCAGGTGGCCGGGATGAAGCGGTCCGTGTCGGCGAAGTAGGAAAAGAAGCTGAAGCGTTCGGCCAGCTCCATGAGGGCCGAGGCCTCGGCCTGGATGGGGCTCGCGCCCTTGCCCATCTGCTTGCGCGTGGGCATGACGCCGCGCGCGGCCTCGCCGCACAGGCTCATGTACACGGGGATGCCGAGGCGGCCCGTGTCGATGCGCCGGGTTTCGGCGAGCACGCCCTTGCCCAGGCGCGCGAAGGCTTCCTTGGCCCGGGCCACGGTCTCGGCCGGGGGGCAGGTCTTGTCCAGTTCCAGGGTATGGGTCTTGGGCCGGGAGATCAGGCCGCGCAGGGCGGCGGGGGATGCGTTCATGCGATGCTCGCTGTGTTCCCAGGCGGCAGGGGCGCTCTTGCGTCCGGTCGGACGCGGCGTCCGCGCTGCTGGAGAGAGGGGTGGCGGCAGGGCCGGACGCGGGCCGGTTCAGGCATGCTTGCGGGGGCGCAGGCGGAAGACCTGGCACAGTTTGCGTTCCGGCTTGCCGTCGGCGGGGTCGGTTTCCTTGTAGCCCACCACGCGTTCGGCGATGTGGAATTCCTTTTCGGCCAGCGTCATGAAGCGGCCGGCCCGGCGGGTGAAGTCCTTGATCAGCACGACTTCGGCGGCCGGCGCCGGGGCGATGTGGGCGAGGAGGAACTTGCACAGCCCGCGGTAGAGGTCTTCCATGTACAGGACCTCGGCCCCGAGGATGACGTCGAAACGCCGTCCCAGGCGGTCGGCGGAAAAATCGGCGCGGGCGACGCGCGCCCGGTCGGATAGGCCGTTTTGCAGGATGTTGATCCGGGCGAACAGCAGGGCGTCGGGGTTGATGTCGGTGATGCACACGTCGAAGCCGCGCCGGGCCGCGAACAGGCCGCACACGCCCACGCCCGCGCCGAGTTCCAGTAGGGTGCGGCCCTCGCCCGGGCCGAGGTGCGGCAGGAAATGCGAAAGGAGCATGGCGGCGGGCCAGATCTTGGCCCAGTAGGGCAGCGTGATCTGGCCGTTGCCCGCTTCCCGGGCCAGGCGGTCGACAAGGGCTTCGAGGTCGGCGATTTGGAGGATGTCCAAGGTTTCGCCGGCCACGGCCACGGGTTCGAAACGGACCGTGTAACGGCTCTTGGCGAAATCGAGCAGTTCGTCCAGGGGGGCGTCGAGGGAAATGGTGCGGCTCACGATTGACTCCCGTTTTGGTAGACAAAGGCGGCTTACCGCGAATCGGCCGGAGAGGCAAAGAAAAAGGCCGGCTTTGGGGCCGGCCTTCGATTTTTCGGTGGAGCGGGAAACGGGATTTGAACCCGCGACTTCAACCTTGGCAAGGTTGCACTCTACCACTGAGTTATTCCCGCTCAGAATCGGCTGTGGAGGCGGCATCCGGATTTGAACCGGAGAATGGAGGTTTTGCAGACCTCTGCCTTACCACTTGGCTATGCCGCCTCGTTTCAAGGACCCGTCTAGTTACTTGCGTCCGGGCCGGTTGTCAATCAATTTCTTTCACTTTTTTCCGTCCGGTCCGGATCGGCGGGGCGGCCGCCGTTGCCGAGGCGAATAACTGCCAAATCGGAGGCCCGCCGTCAACAAGGAATTTGCAGCGAAATGAAAAATATTTACAATATACTGAAATTAAATAAATTTATTAAAGGCTATTCGGTCTTGCGCAGCGGGCCGAAATGGGGCCGGCCCGGGGATTGGTGCGCCCGGGCGCGGGCCGCGGCAGGGGAAGGTGCGGGGCGTCGGCCCGCGTGGCCCGGAGCAGGGGCGTTGGGCACGCACCGGCCGGCAGCGTCGTGCAGGCGGGGGGGCGGACGGCCGGGGCGGGGAAACAAAACCGGGAGCACCCCTGCGGGCGCTCCCGGTCGATGGGACGCGGCGAAACGCCGCACAGGGGAAGCTAACTTTCGATGGTGATCTTCTTTGCGGCTTCGGCGGCGTCGCGGGGCAGGGTCACGACGAGCACGCCCTTGTCGAAGCGGGCTTTGGCTTCGGCCTCGCGCACCTTGCCCGGCAGCGGGATCACACGGGAAAACGCGCCGTAGGAGCGCTCGATGCGGTGGTAGTCGTCCTTTTTCTCCTCGTCGGCGAACTTCTTTTCGCCGCGAAGGATCAGGGCGTCGTTTTCCACGGACAGTTCCACATCGCCCGGTTCAAGTCCCGGCAGCTCCGCCTTGACCGTGACCACGCCGTCGGCTTCGCTGACGTCCACGGCCGGATACTCCATGTCCTTGAACAGGGCGGGCAGCGCGCCGAAAGGCTCGCGCCAGAAATCCTCCATCAGGTCGGCCATGCTCGCCGGCCGCCTGGCCGCCACGGACTTTTCCCGCAGGCGCGGCAAAAGACTCTTGAACATATCCAACCTCCAAAGTGGTGGTTTCGTATGTTCAAATAATTGACACGAACGGCGTCGTGTCAAGGGGGAAGGCCGGCGCTTAAGCCCCTTCGTGCAGGCCCAGGGCGTCGAGGCGCTCCAGCTCCTCGCGGCGGTCGAACCACTTGTAGGAGAACTTCACGTCGTTGCCGATGATGCTGCCCTGGCTCGCCATGGAAAGCCGGCTGCGCGCCGAGGTGCCCGAGCCCTGGCGGTGCACGCAGGTCACCG
>JAEWPX010000015.1 GCA_023399375.1 Pseudomonadota bacterium
CCCCCCCCCCCCCCCCCCCCCCCCCCCGGCCCCCCGGCCCCCCCCCCCCCCCCCCCCCCCCCCCCCCCCGCCGGAGGCATCTCCCCTCCCCCCTTCCGACCTTCCCTCTCTAAAACTCCAGATGCCGCCACGTACGTGCGAAGGGCATGACGTCGCGGATGTTGCCGATGCCCGTGACGAGCATGAGCACGCGCTCGAAGCCCAGGCCGAAGCCGGCGTGGGGCGCGGTGCCGAAACGCCGCGTCTCCAGATACCACCAGTAGGCCTCGAGCGGCAGGCGCAGTTCGCGGATGCGCGCTTCGAGCAGGTCCAGGCGTTCCTCGCGGGCGCTGCCGCCGACCACCTCGCCGATGCCCGGCACGAGCACGTCCATGGCTCCGACCGTTTCGCCGTCGTCGTTTTGGCGCATGTAGAACGCCTTGATCGCGCGAGGGTAGTCGTAGACGATGACAGGGCGGCGGAAATGCTCCTCGGTGAGGTAGCGTTCGTGCTCGCTTTGCAGGTCGAGCCCGGGACCGACCGGATAGGCGAAGTCCTTTTTCGCGGCGACAAGTATGTTCACGGCCTCCTTGTAGGGCAGGCGCACGAAGGGCTCGGCGACAAACGCCGCCAGGGTCTCGGGCAGGGTCGGGTCCACGTATTTGGCGAACAGGCCGAAATCCTCGGCGCAGTCTTCCATGGCCGTGCGCACGAGGGACTTGAGCAGCGACTCGGCCAAGTCCATGTTGTCCTCGAGGTCGGCGAAGGCCATCTCCGGCTCGACCATCCAGAATTCCGCCGCGTGGCGCGAGGTGTCGGAGTGCTCGGCGCGGAAGGTGGGGCCGAAGGTGTAGACCTTGCCGAGCGCCAGGGCCAGCGGCTCGGCCGTCAGCTGGCCGGACACGGTGAGGTAGGCGTCCTTGCCGAAAAAGTCCTTTTCCGCGCGCTCCTTGGGCGGCAGCGCGGCCTCGGCGTCGGTCAGGCCCGTCACGCGGAACATCTCGCCCGCGCCTTCGCAGTCCGAACCCGTGATGATGGGCGTGTGCACCCAGGCGAAACCGTGCGTGGCGAAATAGGCGTGCACGGCCTGCCCCAGGGCCGCGCGCATGCGCAGCATGGCCCCGTACTTGTTGGTGCGCGGCCGCAGGTGGGCGATGGAGCGCAGGAACTCGTCGGAATGGCGTTTCTTTTGCAGCGGGTAGCTCTCGGGATCGGCCGGGCCGAGCAGCTCCAGCTTTCCGGCCCGGACCTCGAAGCGCTGTCCCTTGCCCGGCGAGGGCACGAGTTCGCCGGAAACGGCCACGGACGCGCCCGTGCCGAGTTCCGGCAGCAGGTCGTGCCCCTCTACGCCATCATCCACCACGACTTGGAGGTTCGTCAGGCAGGAGCCGTCGTTGATCTCCAGAAAGGAAAAACCCTTGGCGTCGCGGCGGGTGCGGACCCAGCCCATGACGCGGATCGCGCCCGGGCCTTCGCCGCCCGCGAGCGCCGCCTTGACGGTGGTACGCCGTATGCTCATGCGTCGTCATTCCAGGTAAAGGTGAAAGGACAGGAAACGGCCCCGGAAGCGATGGTCCCGGGGCGGTCGAGCCGCAACTTGTCGCTGTAGCCGGCGACGAACGCGCCGTCGCGCAGGCAGGAGATGCGCGTGGCCAGTTCCTCGGGCAGGCACATTTCCCGGTAGGTCTCGGCGTAACGGCAACGCGTCACCGCGAAGGAAAGGACGTTGTCGCGGCGCGCGACGTTCTCGATGACAAGCGCACCGCCGGCCTGCCACAATTCGGCCACAGCCGCGAAATGCTCGAGGCTCGGCCCCTGCGGCGCCTTCGCGGCGAAAGCCTTGCCCGCGGCGAAGGCGGCCTCGCGCACGATGTCTTCGATGACGGCCAGGGCTTCGTCCCGGCCCAGGCGCGCCACGAGCACGGCATACGTCTGCGCCAGCATGGCCGCTTCAATGCCGCGCCTCTCCAGAAGCGTCATGGATGCTCCCCCTGTTTGCGAAAAAAGCCGCGTCCTGCGCGGCCCCCTCTTGTGCCACAAGGAGCCGGGCGACCACAACACGGCAATTGCGGCAAAGGCCGCCCCGCGACGGCCCGGTTCGGCGGTTGCGCCGCGCTGCCTTGCCGGCTATTGTGTTTCGCCGCGCCGTTCGGCGCGCCTGCTGTCCCATCCCTTTGCGAACACGAGGACCGACGCCCCATGGGATTTTTTTCCAAGCTCAAGAAATTCTGGAAAGCCGAAGACGCGCCCGTCGAAACCGCCGCCGTTCCCGCCGGGGAACCCGAAGCCGCGGCGCAAGCCGTCGCGGAGGAGCCCTCCCCTGCTCCCCTGGCGCAGGAAACGCCGGCCGCCCCGCTCGAGCCGACGGCAGGTGAAGCGCCTGCGCCACAGGCAGAAGAAACGCCGACCGCCATGGAGACGGAACCGGCCGCCACAGCGCCTGCCACAGCAGCGCAAGCGCAGCCTGAGCCCCCCACCGTTGCCACGCCAGAACCCGTGCGTGAAGAGGCAGCCGCCGCACCGCAACCCGAGCGGCAAGCGACGCCAGAGCCCGCCGCCCCTGCGGCCGCGCCTGTCACCGCCGCGGTGGCCGCGCCCGCGCCGGCCGCCGCGGCACCCGAACCCACCCTCTCCGCCACAGACGCGGACGCCGACGGGCAGGCCCCCTGGCGCAACGCGCTCATCCTCGAACTGCGCCAGGCGGAACCCAGGCTCTCGGCCTGGCTCGACATCCTCCTTGCGGACGTGACCGTCGCCGGCCCGGACCTCTGGGACCGGCTGCGCTTTCTTTTCACCAGCCTCGAGGCCCCGGTCGGCGAGGCCGACGCCTTTGTCGCCAAGTTCGCGGACTGGATCGCGGTCATGGAGTACGACGAGGTGGAGCTGTTCCGCTCGGAACTGCAATACCGCCTCGCCCTGGCGCTCGACCTGGAAGACGAGGAGGACGAGCGCAACCGGCTTTTCCTCAAGCTCTCCGAGGGGCTGGCCAAGACCAAGGAGCAGATCGTCAAGCGCATCGACGGGCTGCTCGGGAACCACAAGGTCATCGACGAGGCCTTCTGGGAGGAACTCGAGGAAATCCTCATCATGGCCGACGTGGGCTTCGAGCCGGCGGCCAAGCTCATGGACGGGCTGCGCGAGCGCGTGCGCAAGCGCGGCGTGACCGATCCATCGATCTTCAAGGAGATCCTGCGCGAGGAACTGGCCGAGATCTTCAAGACCGGCAAGACCATCAAGGCGATCAATCCGCCGGAAGTGGTCATGATGATCGGCGTCAACGGCGTGGGCAAGACAACGACCATCGCCAAGCTCGCCCACCGTGACATCATGCGCGGCAAGAAGGTGCTCATCGCCGCCGGCGACACCTTCCGCGCGGCGGCCATCGAGCAGCTGCAAATCTGGGCCAAACGTGTGGGCGCGGACTTCTACAGCAAGGGCGAAGGTTCCGATCCGGCGGCCGTGGCCTTCGAGGCCATGGACAAGGTGCTCGCCGGCGGCTACGACGTGCTCTACTTAGACACCGCCGGCCGCCTGCACACCAAGACCAACCTGATGGAAGAGCTGAAGAAAATCCATCGTGTCGTGAGCAAGAAACACCCCGGCGCGCCGCACCGCTCGGTGCTCGTGCTCGACGCCACCACGGGCCAGAACGCGCTATCCCAGACCAAGCTCTTCGGCGAGGCTGCGGGTGTGGACGAAATCATCCTGACCAAACTCGACGGCACGGCCAAGGGCGGCGTGGTGGTCGGCATCGCCCTCTCGTTCGGCATACCGATCACCTATGTGGGGCTCGGCGAGAAGATGGAAGACCTGCGCCCCTTCGTCGGCCAGGACTTCGCCCAGGCACTGCTCGGGGTAGCATAAGTAGGGAAGAGGGAAGACGCCTCCGGCGGCCAGGAGGGGCGACAGCCCCTCCTAGACCTCCCGAAGGGGGTGTGGGGCCATGCGCAGGCCTTGGCCCCGGATGCGGCAGAGGAAATCAGGCGATCCAGGCGGCGATGTCTTTTTTGGGCGGCATGCTGCCGGCGGCTTTGATCACGCCGTCCACGAGCAGGGCCGGCGTGGTGAACACGCCCAGTTTGACCATTGCCTGCAGGTCCGTGACCTTTTCCACCGTGGCCGCAACACCCTTTTCGGCCACCACTTCCTTCACCAGTTTTTCCAGCTCGTTGCACTTGGCGCAGCCCGTGCCGCAGACTTGAAGCAACATCGACCTTCCTCCCGGTTATTTCTTGCAGGCGCAATCGACCTTGCCGGCGATTATGTCGGCCACATCGCCAAGGACATCGTGCGTCCAGCAGTCGTCCGCTCCGGCCGCCTCGCGCATGACAAGGGCCAGGATGTAGGCAAGCTCTTGCAGGCTCGCCCCGGCATCTAGCGCGCCCTTGAAATGCTTGAGCACGCACGGTTTGGAGCGCGCCTTGATCGATACGGCGAAGCAGATGAATTGGTACGTCTTTTCATCGATGAGCCGTTTCTCGGCATAGAGCGCGTCCATCGCGTCAAGTTGCGTGGCGAACTCCGGGAACAATTGGGCAAGAAAACGCATGACAGCCTCCGTGACAGCAAAAGGTCGAATACATTCCCCGCAAGCGGGGAGCCGCAACCATCAATACCGGCAGTCGCCGGCGGTAAAGACATCGCGAACCCCATGCCCTTCCCGACGACGCTGGGGAGCGGCAGGACAAGGCTTTTGCTATTTGGTCAAAGAACCAAATATGGCTTTGCCTCGCACGTTGCAAGCATTTTTTACCCCCGACGAGAGGCGAACGAAAGAGTATGGACCTAAAAAAACGCCGGGAGACGCACGCGACAGCGTCTCCCGACCAGTGGAAGAAGTTGGTTGAGAGAGGCCTAAATCTTGATCCACTCCTTGCGCAGGGCGGTGTCCAGAATGACGCCGACGACGAAGGCCACGCCCATGTGCCACATGGCGAAGCCGGCGACGACGACCATGACGTAGAATTCGGACTTCTTAGTGCCGATGTCGCGCACGGTCACGGCGAGTTCCGCGCCGGCCAGGAAGAGGATGACGCCGAGCACGGCCGGCGGGAACATCTTGAAGATCACGGCCACGGACTGGCTGAAAAATAGCGCGATGACGATGACGATGGTGCCAAGGATGACCAATGAGCCGCCCGTGCGCGCGCCAAAGCGTACGTGCCCGGCCATGCCGCCCGCGCCGTGGCACATGGGCACGCCGCCGAACAGGGGCGCAACGAGGTTCATGATGCCTTGGCTTATGCACATGGTCTTTTCCGTGACGGGCCTGTCCGGAAAGAGATCGTTATTTTCCGCGGCGATGGCCACCACGGCGTTGCCGAGCGTCAGCGGAATCTGCGGCAGGGTGAAAAGAAGCGTGCCTGTGACGATGTCGTCCCACTTGATCTGGTGCAGGCCGAATTCCGGCAGGCGGAAACCGATGCTGACCTGGGTCAGCTCGCCCCAAAGCTCGGGGTTGCCGATCAGCGCGGCCACGACGCCGATCAGCAGCAACACGAACATCGCCGGGATCTTCGGATTGGAAAGCAGCACGAAGGTCGTGGCGAGGCAGATGGCGGCGAGCGTCGGCGAAGCCACCATGCGGTGGATACCCTCGACCACGAAGGACATGCCGAGCCCGAGCATGATGCCGCGCACCACGGGCTTGGTCGCGAGCTTGGTGACCACCTTGATCGTGCCGGTCATGCCGATGAGCAGCCAGAAGAGCCCGGTGGTCAGCCCCGAGGCAAACAGCGCGGCGGGCGAGATGCCGCCGGCCACGGCCGCCGCGCCGATGGCCTTCATGGGCTGGATGGGGATGGGCGTCTTGTAGTAGAGGCCGGCCGCGATCTTGGAGACGCCGAACATGAAGAGCAGCCCGAGCGGATCGACGCCAAGGATCGTGATGTAGGCCACGACAAAGGGAATGAGCGTGCCGATGTCGCCGAATGCGCCGGCCCACTCCATGGCGTCGTAACGGTTCTTCGTCTTCACGGACGGATCGGTACGGGTGTCGGAAGCCAGGGTCGTCGCCCCCTGCGTTGCGTTCTGCATGGGCCACCTGCCTTGTATTCCGTTATCCCGCGCCGCGCGGACACGAGCGTCCGGGGAGCGGGTTTTCGGCTGCGTCGTTCACACGGAATTTATAAAATTCGTGTGAGCAAGGCAAGGGCAAAAAACCGCCTAGGACTTGACCTGCTTGCGTAAGTCCTCAAGATACAGAAATTGTTCCTCAATCTGTTGGTCGAAAAACCTGCGCACGCAGGACAGGAAACCCGTGACGCACTGCATGCGCAGGGAATAGTAGATATTCGTGCCGCGCCGGTCGTCCTGGACGATGCCGGCTTCTTTGAGCACGCTCAAGTGCTTGGAAATCGTAGAGATATCCGAACCGACAAGTTCGCGCAGCTCGCACACGCATTTCTCGCCGCTCCCGAGCGCCTCGACCATGAGCAGCCGGCTGGGATGCCCGAGCGCCTTGAACACTTTGGCCCGGCGAGCAAGATCGATGGGGTTGGGTTGCATGAAACTCCTTGTCGCTGTCCACGCATCGGTTTTGCGAAGAGCAAATCCCCTCTCCGCGAGAGGATAAATCATGCCATCACGACGGGCACGTGTAAACGCCGGGCTGGAGAAGCACGCATCGGCGCGCCCTGACGCTGCGAAGAGGGAGGGAGAAAAACGAATACCAAGCCTGGCCCGGGCGCAGCAAGAGGACTATGCGGCAAGAAGGCCGGCCCCTGACGCGGGAATTCGAGGCCGCCGCCCAGGCAGGATGGGACGGCTAGAGCATCGTCTGGAGCAGCCCCATGGGCGTGCCCGAGGGCAGGGGCAGGCGCTTGTCGGGAAGCAGGCGCGCGGCAAGCAGCGTCAGCCACTGGCGGGAAAACGCCACGTCCTCGAAGGTGAGATAGCCGCGCCCGGAACCGTCCGTGGACAAGCCGTAGCCGAAGACCGTGGCCCGGATGGGCTCATTTTCGCCCACGGGCAGCACTTCGACGCGGATGCTGCGCGCGGCCGAATCAAGCGCGAGGTCGAGCACCTCGCCGTATTCGCGCAGATACTGC
The DNA here is from genome assembly GCA_023399375.1 of Pseudomonadota bacterium. Classification (GTDB taxonomy): domain Bacteria; phylum Desulfobacterota; class Desulfovibrionia; order Desulfovibrionales; family Desulfovibrionaceae; genus Solidesulfovibrio. The sequence goes on from JAEWPX010000015.1 coordinate 7,029, forward strand.
CGGGCCGTGGACAAAAGCAGCTTGGAAAGGGACTTGTCCTTGGCCCCGGCAAAGTCGATATTGAGATTGAATCCCATAGGAGTCAGCTACCAGGAAAGGGCCAGCGTCGCGTCGTCCAGGCAGTTCTTCAGGCCCTCGCCGCAAGGGGGGATGATGTACTCGCCGTCGAAGCAGGCCAGACAGTACGGAGGCTCCTCGCCGTTGCAGTGCACGGAGTCGAGCAGCCCCTCGATGGACAAGTAATGCAGGCTGTCAAGGCCGATGAACTTGGCGATTTCGTCCACGCTCTGGTGCGCGGCAATGAGTTCGCCCTTGGACGAGAAGTCGATACCGTAAAAACACGGGAAGCGGATGGGCGGACAGGACACGCGCATGTGGATCTCGCGCGCGCCGAGTTCGCGCAGGCGCTTGACCCGGGTGCGGATGGTGGTGCCGCGCACGATGGAGTCCTCGACGATGAGGATGCGCTTGCCCTTGATCATGCTTTTCACGGGATTGAGCTTCACCCGGACGCTGAAGTCGCGCATGTCCTGGGAGGGCTGGATGAAGGTGCGGCCCACGTAATGGTTGCGCACCATGCTCATCTCGAACGGCAGCCCCGAGGCCTGGGAATAGCCGATGGCGGCGTAGAAGCCGGAATCGGGAAACGGCATGACGTAATCGGCGTCAACCGGCGCTTCCGCGGCGAGCGTGGCGCCCATCTGCTTGCGGCGCTCGTAGACCACCTCGCCGAAAACTTCGGAATCGGGCCGGGCGAAATAGATGAGCTCGAACACGCACTGGCGCACGGGTTGCGGGTCGCAGATGCGGTAGGACTGCAGGCGGCGGTCCTGGATGACGAGCATCTCGCCCGGGGCCACGGAACGGATGGCTTCGGCCTCCATGAGGTCGAAAGCGCAGGTCTCCGAGGCGAGCACATAGGCGTCGCCCATGCGCCCGAGCATGAGCGGCCGCACGCCGTGCGGGTCGCGCACGGCGATGATTTTGTCGTTGGCGAGCAGCAGGATGGAGTACGCGCCCTTGATCTTGTTGCAGGCCTTGATGACGGCCTCTTCCAGGGAATTGCCGTTTAGGAACTTGGCGATGAGGTGGACAAACACCTCGGAGTCGATGGTGGTCTGGAAGATGGAGCCCGAGGCTTCCAGTTCCGCGCGCAGCTCCATGGTGTTGACGAGGTTGCCGTTGTGGGCGATGGCCAGGTGGTAGTCGCCGAAGCGCACCAGAAAGGGCTGGCAGTTGCGCAGAAGCGACGCGCCGGTCGTGGAGTAGCGGATGTGCCCCACGGCCACGGATCCCTTGAGCTCCTTGCCGAGGTGGCGCTCGGAAAAGACGTCGGCCACAAGGCCCATGCCCCGCTGCTCACGGATGCGCGTGCCGTCCCAGGTGACGATGCCGGCCGACTCCTGCCCCCGGTGCTGGAGGGCGTAGAGGCCGAAGTAGGCCATGCGAGCGGCCTCGGGATGGCCGTAGATGCCGAAAAGTCCGCAGTATTCCTTTTTCATGACGCGTCGCCCGGGCTAGTTCGCCCCGTAATACTCTTGCAGGCTCTTGACGGTGAGCCCCTGCCCCGTCATCTCGCGGATGGCCTGCGCCATGGCTTTGGCCCCCGCGGCCGTGGTCGTGTAGGGGATGCCGTAGAGCAGCGCCGTCTGGCGGATGGCCATGGAATCGCGCACCGTGCGCTTGTCCGAAACGAGGTTGATGACAAGGTCGATCTCGCGGTTCTTCATGTGGTCGACCACGTGGGGCCGGCCTTCGAAGACCTTCATGACCTGCGTCACGGCGATGCCCTTGCCTGCGAGGTAGGCGGCCGTGCCCTTGGTCGCGAGGATGCGGAACCCGACTTCGCTCAAGATTTGCGCCGCTGGCAACACGTCGTCCTTGGCGCCGTCGGCCACGGAAATAAACACCGTGCCTTTAAGCGGCAGGTTCTGGCCCGCGCCGAGCTGGCTCTTCATGAACGCCAGGCCCACGGAGGCGTCGATGCCCATGACCTCGCCCGTGGAACGCATTTCCGGTCCGAGCAGCACGTCCACGCCCGGGAAGCGGTTGAAGGGGAAGACCGATTCCTTGACCGAATAGTAGCCGGACTTGCGCAGGGACCAGGGATTGAGGTCCGCGAGCTTCTGGCCCATGATCACCTTGGTTGCGAGCTTGGCCAGGGGTACGCCCGTGGCCTTGGACACGAAGGGCGAGGTGCGCGAGGCGCGGGGGTTGACTTCGAGGATATAGATGTCGCCGTCTTTCACCGCGAACTGGATGTTCATGAGGCCAATGACGCCGAGTTCGGCGGCAAGCGCCTTGGTCTGGCGCTCGATTTCGGCCACGAGCTCCGGCGAAAGGCTGTGCGGCGGCAGCACGCAGGCCGAGTCGCCCGAGTGGATGCCCGCCTCCTCGATGTGCTCCATGACCCCGGCCACGTAAGTGTCCGTGCCGTCGGACACGGCGTCCACGTCCACCTCGGTGGCGTTGACCAGAAACTTGTCGACGAGAATCGGGTGCTTGCCCGAGGCGACCACGGCAACCTTAAAGTAGTTCTCGAGGTCTTTGCAGTCGTAGACGATCTCCATGGCCCTGCCGCCGAGCACATAGGACGGCCGCACCACCACGGGATAGCCGATGCGCTCCGCGATCTCGGCCGCCTCCTCCACGGCGAAGGCCGTGCCGTTGGCGGGCTGGCGCAGGCCGAGCTTGTGCAGCATCGCCTGGAAGCGCTCACGGTCCTCGGCGCGGTCGATGCTGTCCGGCGAGGTGCCGAGGATGCGCACCCCGGCGTCGAGCAGCGGCACGGCGAGGTTGAGCGGCGTCTGGCCGCCGAACTGCACGATGACGCCCTCGGGCTTCTCGTGCTCGATGATGGAGAGCACGTCCTCGAAGGTCAGCGGTTCGAAATAGAGGCGGTCGGAGGTGTCGTAGTCCGTGGACACGGTCTCGGGGTTGGAGTTGACCATGATGGACTCGACGCCCATTTCGCGCAGCGCGTAGGAGGCGTGGCAGCAGCAGTAGTCGAACTCGATGCCCTGGCCGATGCGGTTGGGGCCGCCGCCCAAAATCACGACCTTGCGCGCCGGGCGCACGGCCACTTCCCGGCCGGTCTCGTAGGTCGAGTAGTAGTACGGCGTGTAGGCCTCGAATTCGGCGGCGCAGGTGTCGACCAGGTAATAGGTTGGATTCGCGCCCATGGCCTGGCGCAGCTTGCGCGCGTCGAGGGCTGTGGGCAGGCGCAGGAGCGCGGCGATCTGCGGATCGGAAAAGCCGTTTTTCTTGGCGGCAAGGAGCAGCTCCCTGCACTGGGCGTCGCCGGGCGCGACCTTTTCCTTGGGGAACGCCGCCAGGGCCGACTCCATGTCCACGATTTCCTTGATCTGGCGCAAAAACCAGGGATCGACCCAGGTGGCCTCGAAAATCTCCTCCAGGGTCACGCCGCAGCGCATGGCCTGGCGGATCTGGAACAGGCGCTTGGAATTGGGCTTGCGCATGTCGGCCAGCAGCTGCTCGCGGTCGGGGTCGCAGGCGGCGCTGTCGGGCCCGAGGCCCGTGGCCCCGATCTCCAGGGAGCGCAGGCCCTTTTGCAGGGCTTCCTTGAAGTTGCGGCCGATGCTCATGGCCTCGCCCACGCTTTTCATGGCCGTGGTCAGGTAATCCTCGGAGCCGGGGAATTTCTCGAAGGTGAAACGCGGGATCTTGACCACGCAGTAGTCGATGGTGGGCTCGAAGGAAGCCATGGTCTCGCGCGTGATGTCGTTGGGGATCTCGTCGAGGGTGTAGCCCACGGCCAGCTTGGCCGCGATCTTGGCGATGGGAAAACCCGTGGCCTTGCTCGCCAGGGCCGAGGACCGCGACACGCGCGGGTTCATCTCGATGATCACCATTTCGCCGTTCTCGGGATTGACCGCGAACTGGACGTTGGAGCCGCCGGTTTCGACGCCGATCTCGCGCATGATGGCCAGCGAGGCGTTGCGCATCTTCTGGTATTCTTCGTCGGTGAGTGTCTGGATCGGCGCGACCGTGGCCGAGTCGCCGGTGTGCACGCCCATGGGGTCTATATTTTCGATGGAACAAATGATGACGCAGTTGTCCGCGCGGTCGCGCATGACCTCGAGCTCGAATTCCTTCCAGCCGAGCACCGAGCGTTCGAGCATGATCTCGCTCTTCATGCTGGCGGCCAGGCCCACGGCGGAAATCTTCTCCAGGTCTTCCATGTTGTAGGCCACGCCGCCGCCTGTGCCGCCGAGCGTGTAGGCCGGGCGCACGATGATGGGGAACGGGATGCGCTTGCCCCACTCCCGCACGTCGTCCATTGAGTGGCAGATGCCGCTTTGGGGAATGGTGAGGCCGATGTTTTCCATGGCCTCGCGGAAAAGTTCGCGGGATTCCGCCTTCTTGATGACGTCGAGCGACGCGCCGATGAGTTCCACGCCGTGCTCGGCCAAGACGCCGGATTCGGCCAGGGCCACGGCGGTGTTGAGGCCGGTCTGGCCACCGAGGGTCGGCAGCAGGGCGTCGGGCTTTTCCCGGGCGATGACGCGGGCCACGGTGCCGGGCTCGATAGGTTCGATGTAGGTGCGGTCGGCCAGCTCCGGGTCGGTCATGATTGTGGCCGGGTTGGAGTTGACCAGGACCACCTCGTAGCCTTCTTCCTTGAGGGCCTTGGCGGCCTGGGAGCCGGAATAGTCGAACTCGCAGGCTTGGCCGATGACGATGGGCCCCGAGCCGATGATCATGATCTTCTTGATGTCCGTCCGTTTGGGCATGGCGTGCGTCTGGTGGTAAGAGGTGGCGTGGAAAGGTCTTGAACCCGGAAGAAATAAGCCGTTTCGGCCCTGCCCGCAAGGGCTTTGCGCAGGGGCTGCCGCGGCGCGCCGTCGCGCGCCCGAAATCGCTGGACAAGAACCGTCAGCGGCTCTTGACGCGCTGCACGGCGACCAGGGATTCGAGATTGAACTTTTTGACCCGGTAGCCCATCTGGCGGGGGGTGATGCCCAGTTCCTTGGCGGCCTTATGCTGGATGCCGCCGCTGCGGCGCAGGGCGTCGATGACGACGGACTTTTCCAGGCTTTTGAGCGAAGGCGCGCCCTCCCCCTCCGCGTCCTCGCCGTAGGCGGCTTCGTCACGAGCCGGGATGGTCAGGTAGGGGCGGATGAGGTCTGCGTCGATGCGCTCGTTCTCGGCAAGGATCACCAGCCGCTCGACCAGGTTCTCCATCTCGCGGACGTTGCCCGGCCAGTCGTACTCCTTGAGCACGGCCAGGGCATCGGTGGAGAAGGTGAGCTTGCGCGCGTATTCCTTGGAGACCTTGTTGAGGAAATGGATGATCAGCGAAGGGATGTCTTCCTTGCGCTCGCGCAGCGGCGGGGCATTGAGCGGAAAGACATTGAGCCGGTAGTAGAGGTCGGGGCGGAAGGAGCCCTCCTCGGCCAGCGCGGCCAGATCCTTGTTGGTGGCGGCGATGATGCGCACATCGGCCTGGCGGGTCTTGTTGCTGCCCAGGCGCTCGAACTCCTTGTCCTGGAGCACGCGCAGGAGCTTGGCCTGCAACCCCAGCGGCAGCTCCCCGATCTCGTCGAGAAACAGTGTCCCCTTGTTGGCTTCCTCGAACCGGCCGGGCTTGGTCTGGTCCGCGCCGGTGAACGCGCCTTTCTCGTAGCCGAAGAGTTCCGATTCCAGGAGGTTCTCCGGGATGGAGGCGCAGTTGACCTTGATGAAGGGAAAATCCTTGCGCTCGGACAAATCGTGGATGATGCGGCCGATGAGCGTCTTGCCCGTGCCGGATTCGCCAAGCAGCAGCACCGTGGCGCGCGTGGGCGCGACCTTCTCGATCTGGCGCTGCACGTCGGCCATGGCCAGGCTCTTGCCGACAATGTAAAGCCCCTGCGTCTCCTGGGAGAGCTTGTACTTGAGCGAGACGTTTTCGCGCCGCAGCGTCTCGACCTTGGCCTCGAACTTCTGGTTGAGGCTCATGAACTGCGCGATCAGCGTGGCCACGACGGTCAGGAAGGCCACATCCTCCTCGTAATCCACCTCGTCGCCGAAAAGCCGGTCCACATTGAGCACGCCGATGGCCTGGCCGTGCAGGATGATGGGCACGCCGACGAAGGAAATGCGGTCGCGTTCGATCTTGCGCGACTGCGTCTTGTCCAAAAAGAGCGGCTCGTTGCGGATATCGGGCACGACGTAAGGCTTTGAGGTCTGGAAAATGAGCCCGGTAACGCCCTCGTCCAGGCCGTAGACGCCGCGGCTCTTCTCCTCGGCGGAAAGGCCCTGGGAAACGCTGATCACGAGCTTGCCCGTGGAACGGTCCACCAGGGTGATGGTGGCCCGTTTCATGGAGAGCTTTTCGGCCAGGATGCGCAGGATGTTTTGGAGCGACTGCTCCAGGTCCAGCGCCTTGTCGATGACGCCGCTGATGGCCGAAAGGCAGGCGAGCTGGAGGTTTAGCGTTTTTGAAGCCATTTCAAGAGTTCCGCCATCTGGGCAGTCACGGATTCCGGACCCGTGCCGCCGGGTCCATTGCGGCGGGCCACCGCGGTTTCATACCGCAGGGCCTCGAAAACATCCTGGTCCATCGCCGGGAAAAATACACGCAATTCCTCCAGCGTCAATTGCTCGAGGGGTTTGCCCGCCGCTTCGGCGTAGGCGACCGCCCGGCCGGTGATATGGTGCGCCTCGCGGAAGGGCACGCCCCTGGCCGCGAGATAGTCGGCCAGCTCCGTGGCGTTGAGGAAGCCCTGGGCCAGGGCCTCGCGCATGCGCTCGGGACGAAACGCCAGTTCGCCGAGCATGCCGGCCATGACGCGCAGACTCGCGCGCACGGTGTCGTCGGCGTCGAAAAAGGGCTCCTTGTCTTCCTGGAGATCGCGGTTGTAGGTCAGGGGCAAGCCCTTGACCACCGTGAGCAGGCTGACGAGGTCGCCGTAGACCCGCCCCACCCGGCCGCGCATGAGTTCGGCGGCGTCGGGATTTTTCTTCTGCGGCATGATGCTCGAGCCCGTGGCGTAGGCGTCAGGCAGGGCGACATACCCGAAACGGGGGTTGGCCCAGAGGATGATCTCTTCGCAGAAACGGCTCAGGTGCGCCATGACGACCGACGCGCAAAAAAGCGCCTCCAGCACGAAATCCCGATCGGACACGGCGTCCATGCTGTTGGCGAAGGCGTGCGAAAAGCCGACGCTGCGCGCCACCATGCCCGGATCGAGCGGATAGGTCGTGCCGGCCAGAGCCGCCGCGCCAAGGGGCGAGACCCTGACGCGCCTGAGCGCATCGTCCATGCGCTCGCAGTCGCGCTTCAGCATCCAGGCGTAGGCGAGCAGATGCTGGGCGAGACTCACGGGCTGGGCCGGCTGGAGATGCGTGCAACCGGGCAGAAGCGTCGCCTTGTGCTCCTCGGCCCGCTTGACGAATACGGTGACGAGTTCGCAGGCGAGCCTTGCCCAGGTTTCCAGGCTATCGGCGACGTAGAGCCGAAAATCGAGCGCCACCTGGTCGTTGCGGCTGCGGCCGGTGTGGAGCTTGCCGCCCAAGGGCCCGATGAGCTCTGTCAGGCGCTGCTCCACGTTCATGTGGACGTCTTCGTATTCCGCGCGCCAGGGGAACGCCCCGACCTCGATCTCGTCCAGCACCTGGTCGAGACCGGCCACGATGCGCTCGGCTTCGTCGTTCGCGAGCACGCCACGCTTGGCCAGCATGCGCGCATGGGCCTTCGAGCCGGCGATATCCTGGCGGTACATGCGGCGGTCGTAGGAAACGGACTCGCTGTAGGCCTCCATCAAGGCCCCCGTCCCCTCGCCAAACCGTCCGCCCCACATTTTACTGGACATGCGCATCCCTCCGGGGAGGACGATGAGGAAGACCGGGGGAGGGAACCCCCTTTTTTGCAAAAAAGGGGGTTCCCTCCCCCGGTCTTCCTCATCGTCCTCCCCGGAGGGATGCGCATGTCCA
>JAEWPX010000028.1 GCA_023399375.1 Pseudomonadota bacterium
CCCCCCCCCCCCCCCCCCCCCCCCCCCCCCCCCCCCGCCGGAGGCATTCTTTTTCTCTTCTCTCTCTTGCTTCCTTACCTGCTCTCTTGCCGACCGTTCTGCGCTTCGCTGCCGTTCCCGCCATTGCCGCGAGCGCCGCGGGGGACGATGAGGACGCGTTTGAGCGGCCCTTCGCCTTTGGAGCGGGTGGAGATGGCTTCGTCTTCCTGGAGCGCCAGGTGGACGACGCGGCGATGGTAGGAGGACAGCGGCTTGGTGGACTGGGGACGGCCGAGGGTTTTGGCCTTGTCGGCCAGGAAGATGGCCATTTTGCGCAGGTTGTCGTCCTGACGTTCGCGGTAGGCTCCGGTATTGATCTGCACTTTGACCGGGCTGCCGTGACGGCGGATGACGATGCGGTTGACGAGGTACTGGATGGACGAGAGGGTTTGTCCTTCGCGGCCGATGAGCAGGCCGGAATTTTCCTCGTCGAGGATGAGCACGGACACGCGTTCGCTGTGTCCGGCGATTTCGAATTCGGGGATTTCGCCGAGGATGCCTTCGAGCATTTTAGAGACGACTTCGCGCACGATGGCTTCGAGTTCCGGGGTCAGCGGCTCGGGGGGCGTTTCCGGGGCGGCGGGCCTGCGGTCTTCGCGCGGGGCGCGGCCGGAGCGGCGCGGGGCTTCCTGTTCCTCGACGGCCTCGGCGAAGTCGAGGTCGTCCTCGTCGTCGTTACCGGCGTCGTAGGCGGCATCGGCCATACCGGGCGCTTCGACCGCCATGGGGGCGACCGGGGCCGGGATTTCGGGGGCGGGTTGCGGGGCCGGTTCGGGCGTGACGGCCACGGGCTCGGCGGCGGTTTCCGCGGGCTTTTCTGTTTTGGCCGGGGCGGGCTGGCGCGCGGGTTTGGGTTGGCGCGCGGGTTTGTCGGCTTTTTTGGCTTCGTCGCGATTGCCGGCGTCGGCCATGTCCTGGAGCAGGTTGACTTCCTGGCGCAGGCGCGCGCGGACTTGGGCTTTTTTCTTGCCGACGAGGCCGAAGATGCCGGAGGAGCCGCCGGAGAGAATCTCCACTTCCAGTTTTTCGCGGGCCGCGGCGAAATGCCGACAGGCCTCCTCCATGGCCTCGTCGACGGTCTTGCCGCTAAAGGTTCTGAATTCGCTCATATTCGCTCCTTGATTGCACTTACGCCGCTTCCACGCGCGGCTCCGGGATGCTTCTGACGAGGGGCGTCAGGACTTCTTGTTGAGCATCCAGTACTGCTGGGTGATGGAAATGACGTTGTTGACCAGCCAGTAGACGACCAGCCCCGAAGGGAAGTTCAGGAACATGAAGGTGAAGATCACGGGCATGAGCAGCATGATCTTGGCCTGGGTCGGGTCGCCCGGGGCCGGGGTCATTTTTTGCTGCAGGAACATGGTCGCGCCCATGATCAGCGGGGTGATGTAGAACGGGTCCTTGGCCGAGAGGTCCGCGAGCCAAATCATGTCGGTGAACGGCAGGTACCGGATGAAGCTGGCGTGCCGGAGCTCGATGGAATGCAGCAGGGCCTGGTAGAGGCCGAAGAAGACCGGTATCTGCACGATCATGGGCAGACAACCCCCGGCCGGGTTGACCTTGTAGGTCTTGTAGAGCTGCATCATCTCTTCATTCATCTTCTGGCGATCGTCCTTGTACTTCTCACGCAGCTGGGAGAGCAGGGGCTGGAGCTTTTTCATCTGCTCCATGGACTTGTAGCTCTTGTGCGAGAGCGGCCAGAAGATCGCCTTGATGAGCACGGTCAACAGGATGATGGCCACGCCGTAGTTGCCGACGTAGTCATAGAAAAAGTGCAGGAGTTTGAGCAGCGGCTTGGCGATGAAGTCGAACCAGCCGTAGTCGATGGCCGCGGACAGGTGGTTCGGCGCGGCGGCGAGGTATTTGGGGTCCTTGGGGCCGAGATAGTAGCTGATGTCGAGATCCGAGCGCCCGCCGGCGGGGATGTCGATGCCTTCCTTGTCCACGGCCACGCGGAAGAGGCCGTCCTCGATCTTGGCCTTGCCGTGCAGATTGTCGGTTTGGGGGATGACGCCGACCAGGAAGTAGTTGCTCATGATCGAGCCCCACTGCACGGGTTTTTCGTCGGCGATGCCCTCGGCCAGTTTCTTTTCGCTGGAGAAGAGTTCCAGGCCCGAGGTGTCGTAGAAGGCGGCCTGGGTGGGGTTGTAGCTGTCGCCCTCGGCGGAGAGGCGGTCCACGGCCACGGTCATGGACAGGCGGCTGGAGAGCGGCGCGCCGCCGGTGTTTTGCAGGGAGAGCTTTTCGTCGATAAGGTAGCCTGCGCCGGAGAAAGTCATGATGCGCTTGATGGTGAGGTCGCCCATGCGGCCGACGAAGGTGAGGCTGCCGGAATCGGCCGGACCCAGGCGCAGGTCGCCGCCTTCGATGGCCCAATCGACGTTCTGCCAGGTGGGCGAGCCGTTGAGGATGAGCCCCAGCGGCGCTTTGGACCGGGATTTGGCGTTGACGAGCTCGACCAGAGGGGAATCTTTGGCAATGGTCTGGTGGTAATTCTTCAGGGAAAACTGGGACAGGACGCCGCAGGTGGCGTTGAATTCCGCGGTGTAGAGCGGGGTTTCCACCGTGACCTTCTTGCCCGGGGTGGGGGCGAAGGCGGCGATGGGCTCGGCTTTGGGCGCCGTGGCCTGGGGCGCTTGGGCGGCGGGGGCCTGGGCCTGGGATTGGGCCGCAGTCTCGGGCTTAGGAGCCGGGGGTTTGGCCGGGAACAGGAAGTTCCAGCCCACTAAAACGGCAAGGGAGAGCACCACGGCCAGAATTACGCGTTTGTTTTCCATTGTCCTTCAAATCCCATCGATAAGAGTGGAGGCGCGGGCCAGGGGTTTCGTGCGCGGTCGATTTGGGACGCGGCCAGGGCGCGTCGGGCACAGGGTCATAGCCGCCCCTGGCGAAGGGGTGGCAGCGGGCGAGTCGCCACAGGGCGAGCAGGCCGCCCCGCAACGCGCCGAAACGCCCCACCGCTTCCAGGGCGTATTCGGAGCACGTGGGGACAAAGCGGCAGCATGGCGGCTTGAGGGGAGAAAGGGCAAGCCTGTAGAAGGTTATGCCCCAGAGGAGGACGCTTCGCATGCGGTCACGCTTTCCGGCCGGGCCGGGCGGTCGAGGTCACGGGCCATGCGCGCAAAAAGCGGCCAGATGTCGCGACAGGCCGTATCCAGCGTCAACAGCGCGGGATCGAGGCTTTTCTTGGCGATGACCACGATATCCAGAGCGGCGACGGCATTCGGCGCACCCAGGCGGAAACATTCGCGCAGCACCCGCTTGACGCGGTTTCTGACGACGGCGTTGCCGACTTTTTTGCTGATGGCCAATCCGAGCCGCCAGGGAGCGGTCTGGTCCTGGCGCGGCAGAACGAACAGGAGGAACGTCTTGCCGTGATAACGGCGGCCCGCCTCGTAGCAGGCCGCGAACTCCCTTCGCGTCCGGAGCCTGTGCGCCGGATGGAAGCCTAGACGGCCAGACGTTTGCGACCCTTGGCGCGGCGGCGGCGCAGGATGGCCTGGCCGTTCTTGGTCCGGGAGCGAACGAGGAAGCCGTGGGTGCGTTTTCTGCGGATCTTGCTGGGCTGGTATGTTTTCTTGCTCATGCATAATCTCCAAAGATGTGATGAACTTTTTCCAATACCCACCAAACGCGGTTTCGTCAAGGACGTTTGCCGCGTGGCAAAGGGGCTGCCTTGGCGTCGTCGGTGCGGGCCTGCGGGGAATCCTGCCGCGCCGGCTTAACGCACCGGGTCGCGGCCAGGGCGAGCGCGCCCAGGGCCAAGATGGGGTCGGATTCCCGCACGGCCAGCGCGCCGAGGAGTATGACGCCTGCCACGGCCAACCATCCTGCCCTTTTTTTGCGCAGCAGGGAAGCGGCGAGCAGTGCCAATCCCGCGCCAGCCAGGCTGATCTCCCAGAATGAATCCATAACTCGCTTGAATATCTATATTTATTTTTATGACGTGAAACTTTTTGCGATGATTTCATAATTTCCGCTTGACGGGAAGAGGGGATCCGCTTAGAAACATTTCTCCACGACGCGGGGTGGAGCAGACCGGTAGCTCATCGGGCTCATAACCCGAAGACCGCAGGTTCAAATCCTGCCCCCGCAACCACGGAAGTCAAGGGCTTACGCCAAAAGCGTAGGCCCTTTTTCTTTTTCCGACACCGCTTCTTCGCCGAGAGGAAAAACATGGGCAGCAACTGGGGCGCGAGGATTCGGGTTTCCGGCGTCCGCGCGAGCGGACGTCCGCCGCTGCAAGCGGCGAAGCCGGCGGCAGGGCCCGCCCGGACCGGCAAGGCCGCCCGGGCGGGCTTGCGCCTATGGCCTGGCGGCTCCGGCCGGCTCCAGCAGGGCCCGGGCCTCGGCCTCGGTGAGGTCCTTGTTCCAGAAGAGTTTGAAGAACTCCTTTGCTTCCTTGACCATGTCATAAGAGAAGACGTCGGGATAAAGGGCCTGCGCCATCCATTTGAGCGACAGCAGGCGCATGAACGAAGGCGGGCGGTCGAACCAGTTGACGGGCCGGGTCTGCAGGCCGAGCACCCGGCCGTCGCGCGCCGCGGGAATGACCTTCCAGGTCGGCGAGGACAGGATGGCGGCCCGGGCCTTGGGCGTTTGGGCCACGATCACCTGCGGCGCGTAGCCGATCACCGTTTCCATGCTGACCTTGTCCATGCCGGAGATGCGGCTCGATGGGGCCTTGTGGACGTTTTGGCCGCCGGCCAGCTCCAGCACCTGGGTATGGAACGAACCCTGGCCGTCGGTGGAGAGGCCGTCCTCGCCCTCGGCGTAGTAGACGCGCAGGCGTTTGTCCTCGGGGATCGTCGCCACGCCCTGGCGGACCGACGCCAGGGTTTTTTCGGCGTAGGCGGCCAGCGCCTCGCCGCGCGCCTTGTCGCCGAGCAGTTCGCCGAACCGGCGCAGGGCCTTTGGGTAGTCGTCCAGGTTGCGGCTGCCGATGCGGACCACCGGGATGCCGAGACCGGTGAAAAGCGCCTCGAATTCCTTGTTCACCGGGGCCATGGTGCCGCCGATCACGAGATCGGGCGCGGCCTTGAGCAGGGCTTCCTTGTCCGGTGTCATCCCCTGGCCGAAGAAGCCGCCGAGCACCGGCAGATCGCGGGCGCAAGCCGGATGCCATGCCCTGGCTGCCTCGGTCTGGGGAAAATTCCAGCCCGCGAGCAGACAGGGGTTGATGGCGTAGACCAGCAGCGCCTCGGGCGGCGAGAGCGCGTACACGCGTTTGGGCGCGTCGGGTACGGTCACGGCGGCGCCGTCGGCGTCGGTGAAGGTTGCGGCCCGGGCCTGGCCGAAGACGCCGCAGGCCAGGCACAGCACAAGGACCGGAATCACGCGGGAGAAGGGGAGGGAACGGAAACGCATGGCGATCTCCTTGGGGAGGGGGCCGTTGGCGGACAGCCGGGTGTTTGTCGGATGTGGCCCGTTGCTGCACGCGCTCCCGGCTGTCAGCGACCGGACCCGGCCGGCTGGTAGTAGGCCGCGCCCTCGCGGCAGGGCCGGCAGAGGGTTTCACCGGCGACCTCGATTTCCCGGCCGTCCATGATGTTTTCGCCGCAGCGGGCGCAGATGCACGTGCGCACCGGCCGGCCAGGCAGGTCCTCGGGGCGCAGGTCCACGTCCACCGGCGTGACCAGGAGCAGTTCGTCGTCGGACAGGGTGTCCAGGGGCACGTCCTCGCTCCTGGTCCCCGGGCGCTTGGGCCGCAGGGCCACGCGCACGGCGCGTTTGGTTTCCAGATGGATGAAGGTGGCCGCCATCTTGCCGTAGTCCAGCACCTTCATGGTGCGCTTGCCGGGCCGGCAGCCGGTCAGGGCCATGATGGCATCGGTGGCGCAGCGGTCGATCTCCACGAAGACGATGATGTTCTTGCGGTCCGCGCCCTTGGGATCGGCGATGCCGATCTCCCGCAACCCCCGCATGGTCATGCGGGTGCCAAGCTCGATGCCCCGGCACACGTCGCCGTGAAACCGGCCGGCCTCATCCAATAGTTGCAGATACTGTTGGCGATATTCCTCGTCCATGGGGTACTCCTCGGGCACAAGCCCCTGTCTCGCGTCGCGGCCTCAAGAAAGCGGATGTTTTCCGGAGGGCAACACGGTCGAATCGTTTTCTTTTCTTGGAACCGGCCGTGTCTCAAGGGGCGCAGCACGCATTCCGGCCGGGAAACGGGCCTGGGCGCAACAGGTTGACCTTGCGCAGGCAGCGGCCGAAGAGGGGATACAGGCCGCCGCCTTCGGCGAGGATATCCAGCGCCTCGTCGGCGTCGGTGACGACCGTGGTGGCGACCAGGGTCACGCCCCGGTCGAACAGGGGGTCGGGGACGAAGCCGGCCGTGGGTCCGGCCACGGCCACGGCCGCGCCCGGGGAGACGGCCGCCAGCAGGCGCGGCAGGGAGCCGTTGGCGATGCTCGCTCCGGTGAAGACGGCGGTCTGGCAGGCGGCCAGGGCCTCGTCCAGGCGGGCGACGTCCACGATGGAGCAGCCCGCGACCTCGGCCAGGGTTTCGGCCTTGCGGTCCGCCACCGTCAACGCGGCCGGGCCGAGCCGCAGCAGCCGCTTGATCAGCGGCACCATGGCTCCGACCATGCAGACCCGGCGGCCGGCCACCAGGGGGGCGAAGGCTTCGCCCTCCCCGTCGTCCTCGCCTCCGTCCCGTGCCAGGCGTTCCAGCACCGGTACGGACAAGGCGTTGAGAGCGGCCAGCCGCACGACCGGGGCGAACGGCCCCGCCTGCCGGCCTTTGACCACGTCCAGGGCCGGCAGGCCCCGCAGCCGGAGCAGGCCGCCGCGCAGGATGCGCCGGCTGGCCTGGGCCACGAGCTCCGGCGGTGTGTAGGCCACGCCGCCCCGCCCGTCGGAGAGCCGCACCCCGGTTGCGAACACCCCCACCACCAGCCTGTCGATGCGCAGCTCCCCCGCCTCCGGGCCGAGGCGGCGCAACAGGGCTGCGGCCGCTGCCTCGAAGAGCCACTCCCCGGCGGGAAGCGGCGACTCCCTGGACTCCGACGCGTCGTTCATGACGCCTCCTCTTGCTGGCGCGACGTTGCCATGGCCCTGGCCTAGAATTCCAACCGGATGCCGGCCACGGCGTTGAACGGCGCGCCCGGGTAGTAATAGATGGAGGAATCCGCCGTGCTGTCGTCGCTCGAGCGGATGACGGCGATATAACGCTGGTCCAGAATGTTCTGGAGATCCAGGGTCAGGGTCACCTTCTTGCTGCCGAGCACGTTGGGGATATCGTAGGCCATGGAGAGGTCCACGATATGGTAGCCGTTAAGGGACTGCTTGTTCTGGACGTCGCCGTAGCGCAGGTCCATGTAACGGTAGGTCGGCGTGAAGGTGAGCTTGTCGTACTTGGCGGTCAACCCGAATTTCGCCTGCCACAACGGGACGTCCGGCACCTGGTTGCCCTTGATGTTCAAGGTGGTGTTGAGCGCCGTGTTCAGATTCTTGGTGAAGGTGAAACGGTTGTAGGAGCCGGCTCCGAAGAGGGTCAGCCAGGACGTGGCCTTCCACGAAGCCTCCAACTCGCCGCCGATGGATTCGGCCTCGGCGTTGGTCTGGCTGTAGGAGCCGCCGACCAGGTTGTCATAGACGGTGACTTGTTTGTTGTAGTGCCGCGAGTAGTAGAAGGTCGGCGACAGGCTGAACGTGTCGTTGGCGAAACGTAGGCCGACGTCGAAATTGTCCGCCGTTTCCAGCTTCATGTCGTCCCACAGGCTCTGGAACGTGATGCCGGCGGCCTGAAACTTGGTCAGGTATTTGGAATAGCCGTTGTAAAACGGCCCCTGGGGCGGACAGGCGTAGGTGCGGCCGTACATGAAGCGGGCCGAGAGCTGGTCGGTCAGGTCGTAACTGATGCCGGCGTTGGGCAGCCAGACGTCCTTGGCGGCTTTTTTCGCGCTCAGGCTCGCATTGGGCGTGAGCAGCGTGTCGAGGACATCGTCGTAGGTGCCGTCCGGCACGCCGGTGGTGTTGTAGGCGGTGACGGAAGGGAAATCGACGGACAGGTAACGCAGGCCCGCGGACAGATGCACCTTGCCGAGGTCGGTTTTGGTTTGCAGATAGGGCGAATGGAAGATGCGGTCCCCGACCTCGGCCAGGTTGCTCCAACTGCTGAAATAGGAGCCGTAGTCCAGCAGGTTGAAGGTCCGCACGCTGGCCGGCACGGGCGGATACATCGCCAGGTTCTGGTACCAGTAGCCGAGCTTGACGGTCACCGGGTCGAGCTTCTGTTCGATCTGGGCGAGATAGCCGAACTGCCGCTGTTCGTAGTCCATGACGGTGTAGGTGTAGCCGCTGCCGGTCGCCTTGGCGCTGTTGGCGCCCGTATTGTAGCGGCGTCCGTCGTTGCCGGCGTAATACGGCCTGAAGGAAGCCGTGGCTCCCTGCCAGAGCTTGGCCTCGAGCTTGCCGAACACGGACCATTCGTCGAAATACTGCCGGTTGTAGCCGTAGTAGGCGTAGTCCACGGACGGAGTGCCGGTCATTTCGCCCGTGAAGTCGAACCCGCGATAAAAGCTCTGGCTCGTGGTCTGGGCGTAGGAAAGCGGACGGTATTCGTCCTGGTTGAACTTGTTGTAGAGGGCGTAGACTTCGACGTTCACGCGGTTGTCGAAAAAGGGCTGGGCCAGGCCGCCCATGAAATTCAGGCGCTCGGCTTCGCCCGTGCCGCGCCACTTGTCGGCCAGGGCATGGGAAAACGAGCCGAAGACGCGCGTCCCGGTGGCCAGTTCCCCGGAATCCAGGCGACCGTAGGTACGGTTGAAATTGTAGGTGCCGAGCTTCTGTTCGACGGTCGCACCCGGCGTATAGGAGGGCCCCAGGACCTGCATGTCCAGCACGCCGGCGGCGTCGCCGAAGCCGAAGCCCTTGTCGGCCGGGATCGGGCCACGGTACAGGCTCATGGTATTGATGTTTTCCAGGTCGATGTAATTGCCCGAAGCGCCGTAGCCCGTGGAGATGCCGATGGGCGCGCCGTTTACGGTCTGGGACAGGCTGCCGAAGGTGAAGGCCGACTGGCCGCGGATGCGGATGTTGGACTCGTTGACCAGTCCGTAGGCGTCCATGGATTCGCTGTTGACCGAAGGCATGAGCTTGTTGAGGACGGTGTAGGGATTGACCTGGGCCGGCCCGCCGAACGTCTCGATGGTTTCGCGCGGCAAGGTGCTGACGCTGGCCGGTTCCGATTTGTCTTCCACGATGGGGCCGACCTGTTTCGACTCCACGACCTCGATGTCCTGAATCTTGTAGTCCCCATGCTTCTCTTGTGTTTGTTCCGATCTCCCCTCCTGGGCCCGGGCCGCTTGCAGCGGACACACGCACGCCGACAACAAGGCCGCGACGCAGATGATACGACAAAACCGCATACTCCCTCCCTTTACGACTTGGTGCCCCGACAACCGGGATGCGCCGCAGGCCGCAGGCCGGTCGGGAGCTTTTCCCCACACTCGCCCCTGTCCCTTGCCCCGGCGTCCGGCCTTGACGTGTTGCCGGCCGACGTATTCGCCGGCCGGATTTTCTCATGCGCCTTGCCGCCAGCCACGCGTGTCCCGCCGTTGGCGCGCTCCAGGCGCGGCGCTCCCCGGTCACGCAGTCCCCCCGTGTGTCGGATCGACGCGCCAATGCGGTCGCAGGAGCGCCCGCAACGCCCGGCCCAGTGCAGCAGGGCTTCAAGCGACAGGCGCATTCCGTCCATTGGCGTGCACGCCGCATGCGACGGAACAGGCGACGAACGCCTTTGCAGCATAAGCACGCACAACTAACGACATGCAAACAAGCAGTCAATATATCACGAAATTTTTACATGGCGTGACTGTTGTTGCAGGCCATGCTTCTGGCAAGATGCAATCGATATGTCTTGAATGTGTGCTTGTACTGTATTAAATTTACCATAGGCAGAGTGCCTATCTGGATCGTTGTGGTATGTAATTGGTCGGGGTTGTATCGCAAAGAGTCACGCAATGGCAGGCGAGTGACACTCGTATTAGGTATACCGTGTCATGACGCGGAAGATGATGCCGTTTCGGCCTGTTTCACGCGTCTGCGCCAGGCGGCCGCCGAGCCTTGCGCCGCGGACGCCGGGACAGGACACGGCTTCGACGGGCGCATGGGCCGGTGCTGGCATGGGGGAAGAGACTGAAGGCATGCTCGGCTTGCCGCCGGCGGCAGGGCGATGTGCGGCGCCGCACTGCACGAAGGCCTGCAGGAAGACCTACGCTGGCCTAGTTTGCGCGATAAGGCGGCGACGGGCGGGGGGCGTGGCGCTGTTTCAGGTCGTGCCCGCGGTGGGGCTTTCGATGCACTTGCGGGCCAGGTCGGCCAGGATTTCCCGGGCCATCACCTCGGTCTGGGGCTTGGGAAACTGGCCGTCCGCCCTTACGGATCGGCCCTTGTGCAGTGTTTCCTCGGTGATGAGCGAGGAAAAGAGGTACACCGGCAGGCGGGCCAGTTCCGGGTCGTCCTTGATGGAGCGGCAGAGGGTGTAGCCGTCCATGACCGGCATCTCCACATCCGAAACCACCACATTGACCAGATCCGTCACGGCGCAGCCTTTTTCCCTGGCTTCGGCCAGCTTGTTCCGGAGCATGAGCAAGGCTTCCTGGCCGCTGTCGGCCGACTCCACGGTGAACGATTCGTCCTGTTCCAGGGCGCGCTTGACCATGCGCCGCACGATGGCTTGGTCGTCCACGTGCAGCACGTGGATGTTGCGGTCGGCCTTGACGGCGTTGGCGACGCCGAAAAAGTCCTTGCCGGAATCCGGGTTCAATTCGATGACGACCTTTTCCAGGTCGAGGATGAAGACGATGTGTCCCTCAAGGTTCACGAGCCCGGTAAAGGCGTTTTGGGAATATTCATTGATGTATTTGTCCGGCTTTTCCACATCGGCCCAGCTCAGGCGGTAGATGCGGGTGATGCCGGAGACGAGGAAGGCGGTCATCACCTGATTGAATTCGGTGATGATCAACTTCTGCGCGTCGCTTTCGACCTGGGGCTGTTCCAGGTAGCGGGCCAGGGCCACCACCGGCACCACTTTGTCCCGGTCCTTGAAGTGGAACGCGCCGTACACCGAGTCGTGCGTGGTCAGCGGCGGGCGCATGACCTGCTCGGGGAGCCTCGTGATCTTGAGCACCTTGGCTACATTGATGCCGTAATAGGCCCTGTAGACCGATTCCCCGGCATGAATGTCGATATAAAAACACATGATCTCGACTTCGTTCGTGCCGACTTCGGTAAGCGCAAGATGCTGCTCGTTGCTCATGGGCCATCCTTTGCAAGTTGGAGAAAAACACGGCGATGCTGCCGGGTTCGCCTGACAACCGGAGCCGCGGGAACGCTCGAAAATGTCGTAAGCAAAGAAACTGTCCGGAGAGCTTCCTCTGCGATGCTTCTAACGATCACATCAAGGAAAGACGGGTGTCAAGGCTTTGCGCGATATCGCCGGCGCAACCGGAAGGTCGCGGGGAGTGTTGCATCCGTGTTTCTTTGTCGCGGCGGCCTGGGCGTAGGGTTGCTGCGAAGCGACGCCTCGCGAGATGCGTTAAAATGCGCCGGTTGGCGGTCCTTGCGCGCAGCGGTCCGAGGCGTGCCCGGTAGATAACGCTCTTTGCCGGATTTCGGGACGCGGGTCGCACGCGGAAAGACTTGACTTGCGTCGTCATTTGGCTAATTTGCCAATTAGCAAATGATTGGCGCGTTGCAGGAAGCCGCCACGCCGCGCGGCGACTGGCGCGCCGCCCTGATAACCAGGAGATTTAAAATGGAACAGATGGGATGCAAGGCATGCTGCGCGAAAGAGGCTGCGCCCGAGAGCGCGGAGAAGGGCCAAGGGAAGCTCGTCCGCTATCTTTTGCAGCTCGCGCCGGTCCTGGCCGCCTGGTGGCTGGTCTATGGCCTGCTGCCGGCGTTCTCCCGCCTGCTCACCTACACGGTGTTCGGGCTCGCCCAGGGGAGCCATCTCGGCGACTCGCTGGAGTTTTTCTTTTACGACACGCCCAAGGTGCTCATGCTGCTCACCCTCGTGGTTTTCGGCGTGGGCCTCGTCCGGACCTTCTTCACCCCCGAGCGCACGCGGAGAATCCTTGCCGGCAAGCGGGAATCCGTCGGCAACGTCATGGCGGCGCTGCTCGGCATCGTCACGCCTTTTTGCTCCTGTTCCGCGGTGCCGCTTTTCATCGGTTTCGTCACGGCGGGCGTCCCCATGGGGGTGACGTTCTCCTTTCTCATCTCCGCGCCCATGGTCAATGAAATCGCCCTGGTCCTCCTTTACGGGCTTCTGGGCTGGAAGGTGGCGGCCCTTTATCTCGGCACGGGACTGTCCGTGGCCATCCTCGCGGGGTGGGTGCTCGGGAAGCTCAACCTGGAGCCGTATGTCGAGGACTGGGTCATGCAGATCCGGACCGATCCTTCCGTCGTTCCCGCGGACGAGCAGACCTGGGGGGATCGCATCGAGGCCGGTCTGCACGCGGTCAAGGACATCGTCGGCAAGGTCTGGATCTATGTCGTGGCGGGCATCGCGGTGGGAGCCGGAATCCACGGCTACGTGCCCGAAGGATTCATGGCGTCGATCATGGGCAAGGGCGCGTGGTGGTCGGTGCCGGCCGCCGTTCTGGTCGGCATCCCCATGTATTCCAATGCGGCAGGGATCGTGCCCGTGGTCGAGGCGCTGCTGGGGAAGGGGGCCGCGCTGGGGACCGTTCTGGCCTTCATGATGGCGGTCATCGCCCTGTCGCTGCCCGAGATGGTGATCCTGCGCAAGGTGTTAAAGCCCCGCCTGATCCTTGTCTTTGCCGGCGTGGTGGGCCTTGGCATCCTGCTCGTCGGGTATCTTTTCAACGCCCTCGTGTAGGGTGGAATCCGCGCGGGACGCCCCGGAGCGTGCGTGTCAGAGACCTGTTGCCGTTGCCTGAAATGTCGTGCTACTCGTGAGGCAAAATGCATGAGGCGAGTATGAAAAGAATCGACAGGGCTGCAACGCTGACACTTTTGATGACGTGCATGTTTTTGATGGCAGCGCCGTATGGCAGGGCCGCGGAGGGACTCACTCTCGAGGATGCATGGCGTGTCATCAAGGAAAAGAAGTTCGTCGATCTCACCCATGCGTTTGCGCCGGGTATTCCGCATTGGAAAGGCTTTCCCGACGAGCAGCTGGAGACCTTGTATTGGTATGAACCAGGAGTCGGAAAGCTCGGGAGCGGATTTTATGCGCAGTCCTTCACGCATGTGGGACAATGGGGGACGCATGTCGATCCTCCGGCGCATTTCGCAAAAGGCATGCGCACCGTCGATCGCATCGACGTCAAGGAAATGATCCTCCCGTTCGTGGTGATCGATGTCCATGAAGCCGTTGCCGAAAATCCCGATTATACGATGACGCTCGATGACGTGAAAGGCTGGGAGAAAAAGCACGGGCGGATCCCGGAAGGGGCCTTCGTCGCGATGCGGACCGACTGGTCGAAGCGCTGGCCCAGCATGGACGCCATGCAGAACAGGGACGCCGCGGGGATTGCGCACTATCCCGGTTGGAGCATGGAAGTCCTCAAATATCTCTACGAAGAGCGCAAGATCACCGCGTCCGGGCACGAGACGACGGATACCGATCCCGGTGTGGCCACGTCCAAGGATGATTACTCCCTGGAGACCTACATATTGAAGAGCGACCATTATCAAATCGAGCTTCTGGCGCACCTGGACGCAGTGCCCGAAGCCGGCGCATTGCTTGTCGCCACGTTTCCCAAGCCGAAGGACGGCTCGGGATTCCCGGCCCGGGTGTTCGCCATTCTGCCTTGAAACCCTGGGGACGGAGCGCGTCTTTTGCCTGATGCGGCGAGGTGTGCGTTACGGCTGCCGCGGCACTGTTTCGTCCATCTCCAAAAAGGTGAGCACAATCCGGGCGAAGGCGGCCGGCGCTTCGAATTGCAGGTGATGGGTGCCGTTTTTGAACTGCACGAGCCAGGCTCCGGGAATCACGCCGGCAAGGAGCCGCGAACTCTCCGTGCCAACGACCGTATCCGCCGTGCCCACCAGCAGCATGACCGGATTCGTGATCTGCTTCATTTTCTCCAAGGGCGTTTCCCAGCCCATCGCCGCCTGAAGCTGTTTCCTGATTGTGGGATTGTCCGGCAGACGAATGCGTTTGAGCGTTGCCGCCACGGCTTTCCCATCGGTCGAGGTGGCGTGGATGACGGCTTTGTTGATGCGGCCGGGAAAGGAGAGCAGCAGGTTCTGCGTGGTCACGCTGGACTGGGAATACCCGAGCACGTCCGTTTGGCTGACTCCGAGCGCATCCAGCAGGCCCACGACATCCCGGGCGAAAAGATTGTAATCGAAGGGTTGGCCGTCGTCCGTGCTGTACCCCATCCCGCGGTTGTCCATGAGGATCAATTGGTGCTTCTTCGCGGCCTCTTCGATGAATTCCGGCGTCCAGTCTTCCATGGTGGCGCCGAGCCCGGTAAGCAACAGCAGGGGGCTTCCGGAGCCGATCAACTTGTACCCGATTCTGATCCCGTTGGCGATTGTCTGGTAGATGGCGCGGCCCTTGGCGTCAACCGCCGTCTTTTCGCCGACGGGCAGGATATCCCTGGCCCAGGAGATTGAAGCGCAAAGGCCGAGGAGGAGCAGCAACAGAGACGACACATACATGGTGACGCAGGCGGATCTCGTGCGGCGCATGGTTTCCCTCCATGGTCTGGCAAGCGAAGTTATCCCTATTGGAACTCCGGCGGCCTTGCAAGCGGGGGCAAGCTGTCGCAGCGCCGTAAATCTTGCTGCTATCCGCGACGACATGCGGCTTCTCGTCGTTGCGCCCGCAAACCTCAGTCCCGATGCGGCTCGCCGCGGCGCTTTGCCAGGGCGAAACTCCGGAGCACAAGCCCATCCCTGTTTTCTGCACGGCTGCCGCTTCCTGGCGCGGGCTCCCCAAGGCGATCCGGACGGCGCTTTCTCCCTGGCGTTTTCCGCACTACGGCTTTTCCGTCCTCTCGATGCGAAAAACCATCGCATACAGGGCTGGCGTAAAAAGCAGCGTCAGGATGGTCGCCACGAAGAGTCCGCCCATGATGGCCACGGCCATGGGCCCCCAGAAGACGTTGCGCGACAGGGGAATCATGGCCAGGATCGCGGCCAGGGCCGTCAGCACCACCGGACGCGTCCGCCGGATGGTCGCGTCGATCACGGCTTCCCGGGCCGCCATGCCTTCCTGAATGTCCTTGCCGATCTGGTCCACCAGGATGACGGTGTTGCGCATGATCATGCCGGCCAGGGCGAGCACGCCGAGCATGGCCACGAATCCGAAGGGCTGGCGAAACAGCAGCAATGCGCCCACGGCGCCGATCAACCCCAAGGGGGCCGTGGTCAGCACCAGGAAAAGGCTCGGGAAGCTTTGCACCTGGAACATCAGCAATAGGAGCATGACCCCGCCGGCGACCGGCAACAGGGCGACGATGGAACGGTTGGCCTTGCCGCTTTCCTCGTAAGCGCCGCCGATCTCGATCCGGTAGCCCGGGGGAAGCGTTTTCTCGACGGGTTTGAGCTTGGGCGCGATCTGCATGGTGACATCCGGGGCCTGCACGCCCTCCGCGACTTCCGCCCTTGCCGTGATCGTCAGATCACGGCTTTGCCGCCAGAGAATGGGCTCCTCATACACGTATTCCAACCGCGCCACCTGGGAGAGGGGAATGATCTTTCCGTCGCGTATGCTGATGGTCAAATCCGCCAGGACTTCCGGCCGCAACCGCTCCTCGGGAACGGCGCGCGTCACGACGTTGACCAGCTCGATGCCGTCGCGAACCTGGGTGATGGTGACGCCGGAGAGGAGCGCCTGCAGGGACTCGGCTATGTCCCGCGGAGTGAGCCCGAGGACCCTGGCCCGATCCTGGTCCACGACCAGCCGGATCGCCCGGGCCTGCTCGTTCCAGTCCAGGTTGACGTCCACGGTGTTGGGGTTGGCGCGCATGATGTCGCGGACCTGATACGCGATTTCCCGCACCCGCTTCGCGTCGGGCCCGATGACGCGAAACTGGACGGGATAGCCGACCGGCGGCCCCAGAAACAGCGTCGTCACGCGCACCCTGGCCTCGGGGAGTCCGCCCTGGGCGGCAAAGGCTTCGATGCGGGCCTTGACGCGGTCACGGGCGGCGGCGTCCGTCGTATTGAGCACGATGATGCCGTAGCTGATGTCGGGCAGTTCCGGAGCCATGGGCAAAAACCAGCGGGGCGCGCCCGAGCCGATGTAGCTGGTGTATGTCTCGACTTCCCGGTCCCCCTTGCAAAAGCGTTCCATGTCTTCCACGGCCTTGGCCGTCGCTTTGAACGCGGATCCGGCGGGCAGGCGCACTTCGACCAAGAGCTCGGGCCGGGTGGAGGACGGGAAGAATTGGCGCGACACGAAGGAGAAGCCGACAATGGAGGCGAGAAAGAGGAGCGAGGTCAGGCAGACGACCGTCTTGCGATGTGCGACGCACCAGGCGACGAGGCGACGCAGCCGGAGATAGATCGGTGTCCGGTAGATGGCGTGCGGATCCCCATGCCCGATGCCGTGGAAATCCGGCAGCAACTTGAGGCCAAGGTAGGGCGTGAACACGACGGCCACCAGCCAGGACGTCGCCAGGGCGATGGCTACGACCCAGAAGATGCCGCCCGCGTATTCGCCCGAGGAGGATTTGGCGAATCCCACGGGCAGGAAGCCTGCCGCCGTGACCAGCGTGCCGGTGAGCATGGGAAAGGCCGTGGCGGTCCAGGCGAACGTGGCGGCCTTGACCCGGTCGAACCCCTGCTCCATTTTGACCACCATCATTTCCACCGAAATGATGGCGTCGTCGACCAGAAGCCCCAGGGCGATGATGAGCGCGCCGAGGGAAATGCGTTCCAGGCTTATGCCGAGCGCGCTCATGACGGTCATGACCATGGCCAGCACCAGCGGCACGGCGAGCGCCACCACGATGCCCGTGCGCCAGCCCAGGGACAGGAAGCTCACGGCCAGCACGATGACCAGCGCTTCGACGAACGACCGGATGAACTCGAACACGGATTCGTCGACGACCTGCGGCTGGTCGGCGACGCGGCTGATCTCGAAGCCGAGCGGCAGGTCCTCCTTGATGTGGTCCATGGCGGCGTCCAGGTTGCGCCCCAGTTCCAGGATGTTGCCGCCCTTGGCCATGACCACGCCCAGGGCGATGCCGGGCTTGCCTTCATGGCGGGTGACGAATGTCGGGGGATCCTGCGGGCCACGGTGGAAGGTCGCGATGTCTCCCAGACGAAAGACCTTGCCTCCGCTTGCGACAGGCACTTCGGCCAGGGCGTCGACGCCCTTGAGCGCGCCGTCCACGCGGATGTAGACGGAGTCGGTGGCCGTCTCCAGGGCGCCGGCCGGCGTCACTTCGTTTTGCTTGGCGATGGAGTCGAAGACGGCCTGGGGCGCGATTCCCAACGTGGCCAGCTTGGCGTTGCTGATCTCCACGAAGATGCATTCGGTTTGCTCGCCGTAAAACCGCACCTTGGTCACCGAAGGCACCCGAAGCAGGGCCTGCCGGATGCGTTCGGCCTCGTCCTTGAGCTGGCGCATGGTGAAGTCCGGGCCGGTCAGGACATACAGCACGGAATCCACGTCGCCGAACTCGTCGTTGAAGATGGGCCCAAGGACGCCGGACGGAAGATTGGATTTGATGTCCCCCACACGTTTGCGAACCTGGTACCAGCATTCCCGCACTTCGGAGGCGGGCGTGGATTCCAGGATCTCGAGCTTCATGACCACGCTGCCTGGCCTGGAATAGGTGTGCACCTTGTCGAAGTAGGGCACTTCCTGCAGTTTTTTCTCGATGGGATCGGCCACGAGACGCTGCATCTCGTCGGCCGTGGCGCCTGGCCACGCCGCGCCGATGATCATCTGTTTCACCGTGAAATCGGGGTCTTCGGCCCTCCCGAGATGGAGATACGACCAGACCCCGGACAGGGAGACGAGGAGAATGAGAAACAGGGTGAGCGGACGGTGGGTGACGGCCCACTCGGACAGGTTGATCCCTTTCACCGGGCTTCCTCCGTCTCCCCGCCGGCCAGGCGAACGGTCAGTCCCTTGTCGAGCTTTTGGACGCCCGAGGTGACGATGATGTCGCCGGGTTCGAGCTGCCCCCGCACAAAGGCATCCCCCTGCGTGTAATGGTCCACCGCGACGGCGACAAAGGTCAGTTGCCCGGTCTGCGCCCGCACGCGCCAGACGCCGGGCCCATTCCCCTGGTTGAGCAGGGCGCTTGCCGGGATGCGTGCGGTCGGGGCGCCGGCGGCCTCGGAGAGGTGGAGGGTGGCCGTCATGCCCAGGTGCACGGCGGCGTCGGCGTCAGGCAGCGAATACCGCACGGCATAGGTTCTGGTGGCCGGATCGGCAGACGGGGAGGTCTCCCGCAGCACGGCCTTGTAACGGGCGTCCCGGTTTGACCAGAGGGAGATTTCCGCCTGCGTCTCCTTGATGTCCTGGAGGCGGCGTTCGGGAATGTCGACCAGAACTTCCAAGGCGCCCTTCCGGGCCACGGTGACGACGCTCTGGCCTTGGGAAACGACCTGGCCGGCCTCGGCGCTCGTCTTGGTGACCACGCCGTCCGTGCTGGCGAGCAGTTTGGCATAGCCGAGCTGGCTCATGGCCAGCCTGAGGGCACTGTCGGCCCGCTCCACGCGCGACCGGGCTTCCTCTGCCGACAGGTGCTTGAGATCGTATTCGGACTGGCTGGCCACCTGCTTGGAGAGGAGCGTCGCATAGCGCTTTTCGTCGCTTGTGGCTTGGTCCCTGTTGGAAAGGGCCGCCTTCAGTTCCGCCTGCGCGCTCTCCACGGAGAGACGGAGATCCTTTTCGTCCAAGGTCGCCAGCGCCTGGCCTTCCCTCACATGGTCCCCGACATCCACCAGGCGTTTCTCGATGCGACCGCCCACCCGAAAGGATTCCTGCACTTCGTGGCGCGCCACGATGACGCCGGGGTACGTCCGGCTTTGCGTCCCCTTGTCCATGACGATCCGCATGGTGCTGACCACAGGCCGGAAGGGGGGGCTGGACTTGGCTTCGTGACAACCGGCGAGAACAAGGCTCAGTGCCGCCGTGACAAGCAGCGCACGGCAATACGGTGCAAAATCTTTCGCCAGGGCGAATGTGTGCTTTAAGGACATGGAAGGACCATCCTAATCTTGCGTTGTAAGCTTTGTGTTATTTGTCACACGAGATGAGCCCGTGCAAAATGAGATCGAGCAATTGGTCGAGATCTTCATCGAGACTGTCCTGCCCGCAGTCATTTTCTTCATCGTTGATCTCGTGTTCGAGAAGCGACGGATAGATAAAGACTGCAAGTGAGCCATGAACGGCTTTTGCCATCTTGAGGCTATTGACATGTCTGAACTCACCGGAGGCGATGCCTTGCTCTATGATGATTTTCAGCAAGTCCTTTATGCGCTCGCTGTGGCCCTGGATTACGGACCAGTGTTCATCCATGGCAACGGAAACCATGTCATACAAACGCTTTTCCTTGATGATGCTGCTTTTGACCGTCTTGTGATATTCTATGATGAAACGTTTCAAGCGTTCTGTTGGAGAGCCATCTCTGACCAGGGATTCCCAGCATTGCGATTCAATATGATGGACAAGACGGTCGCAGATCGCTTCATTGATACTCGCCTTGGAGGGAAAGTATCTGTAGATATTCGCCTGGCTCATGCCAAGTTCCTTGGCGATGTCGGTAACGGTTGTTTTGGCGTATCCCATTTGGCGGAATATGTTCTCGGCAGTCTCAATGATGTGGAGTTTGATTGCCGCAGCATCGGATGCAGTTGTTTTTTTTCGTCCCATGTGTCCGCCTTCGGGCCGGTGAATCTTGGGGTGGTCTTCCCTGGCCAGCTTTAAAATTTAATGATGATTTTTAATTTTTTTCATTTTTCATGTCAATAAAAAACAGGCCGGCTCAAAAGAGGGGACGCGCTCTGGGGAACAGTGTGAATTTCAAAGAAAGTTTTGGGAGGTTGGCCTGCTTTGTGGATTTGCTCCGCAGGCCCGTGGCTTGAACGTGGGATGGGATCGACGGAGATGGGATGTCTTGAAGAGTAAATGGCTAGAGAGCCCACGTCGTCCCGAGTAGAAGGGCGACGTGGGCTCTTTTGGGCGATTTCCTTGCCCCGGATGGCTGGACAAGGAAGCTGGAGACATGAACGCGCCGCTAGGCGGTCTTCTCCTTCTTCCAGTACGGATGGGCGAGATCCTCGAAGGCCGAAAGCGCGGCGGTCGAGCCGTCGCCCACGGCCGTGACGATCTGGCGCGCGCCGCCCGTCACGTCGCCCGCGGCGTAGATGCGCGGAATCGAGGTGCGCTTTGCCCGGTCCGTCTTGATGAAGCCGTCGGCGTCGAGGGTGAGCCCCAGCTCCTCGGCGATTTCCGTGTTGGGCGTAAGCCCGATGGCCACGAACACCGCGTCGGTCGCAACGACCTGTTCGGTCTCGTCCGCGACGTTTTTTACTTTGACGCCCGTCACCTTGTTGTCCTCGCCGAGGATCTCCTCCACCACGGCGTTCAATAGCGTCTTGACGCCTTCCTTGGCCACGGCGTCCACAAGGTGCTTCTCGGCCCGGAATTCTCCACGGCGGTGGATTACCGTCACGTCCACACCGAGGTTTTTCAGGTGCAACGCGTCGGTGAGCGCCGTGTTGCCGCCGCCGACCACCACGGCCTTCTTGTCGCGGTAGAGATAGCCGTCGCAGGTCGAACAATAGCTCACGCCAAAGCCGAAATAGCGGTCCTCGCCCGGCACGCCGAGCTTCTTCCAGGCCGCACCCGTGGCCAGGATGAGCGCCCGCGCCACGTACACCATCTTGTCCGTATAGACCTCGACGTGCTTGCCGACCTTGACCTCCTCGATGCCCTCGCCCTCGTGCACGTCGGCATAGCCGCGCGCCTGTTTGGCGATCATCTCCATAAGCTGCTTGCCCGGCACGTTGGCGAAGCCCGGATAGTTTTCCACCACGGGCGTGAGCGCCACCTGGCCGCCGATGACGTTTTTCTCCAGCACCACCGCCGAAAGCCCGCTGCGCACGGCGTACATCGCCGCCGTCAGCCCCGCCGGCCCGGCCCCGGCCACGACCACGTCCACTTCCTGGACCTCCAGGCCGTCCGGCGCGCCCATGCCCATGCCGCGCTGCTGCGACAGGAATTCCTCCGCGCTCTTGAGCGTCACGAGCTCCACCACGAACCGCTCCTCGGGCACGAGCCCGAGCACCTGAAAATCGTCGTTGATAAAGGTGTGGGGCACCGAGCCCACACTGAACTTCGCGGCCAACTCCGTGTGCTGGGAAATGTCCACACAGGACGCCGACACGAGATCCGGCCGCTCGATGGCGCAGTGGAAGGCATGGCTCACCTGGCCGGGACAATACGGACACGACGGGCTCACGAACACCTTGACGTCGCGCTTCTCCTCGAGCTCCCCGAGCAGCTGCCGCGAGATCTGACCCAGCCCGCTCTTGCCCACGGACAGGCGCATGATCGTCTCGATGAGCGTGCGCGCCTCTTCCCCGAGCGGCGCGCCCAGGTAGCGGATGCGGTAACGGTCCGGCGCCAAAAGCAACGTCGGCGAAAAATCCACCCCGTACAGCTTGGCCGCGTCGCCGTCCAACGGTTCGGAGCGGACCGTGATCTTCGGCGTCAGCTCCGCAAGCTCCCGGCACAGCGATTCCATGAACGTGTTGTACGGCGCGTTCCGCTTGGGATCGGTAAAGACGACAAGCTCGACCGGCTCCTGCATCGGTTCGAAAAATTTGGTCAATTCCGCAAGGTTGTCCTCGGGGATCAGGCGCTTGGGCTTCTGCTCTTCCGCCTTCTTCGCATCCTTGGGCTTTTTGTTCTTGTCGCTGCCGAAAAGGGCCATGATGGCGCTCCTTGAAGTCGTTTCCCGGACAGGGCCGTCCATTATGTAGCCCAAGGCGCACCGTAGCGCAAACCATGCGGGTGCCGCCGCCGCGATTTCCCTTGCCGGGCGGGGAAAAAAGATTAGAACGAATCACAGGGAACCAGGGAGTCCGGTCCGGGGGGGCCGGGAAAGCCAGGGGGAGACAGCCATGAAAGATGCGCTCATCGCAGCCGCATTGGTCTTTTTCGCCGCCATCATGCTTTTGTTCCCGTCCGCTTGGGAACCCGTCACCGACGCCGAAGCCAGATTGCTCGACGAGGAGAAGTAAGGGAAAGGGGCAGGAGCAGGGGAGAAGACGCCTCTGGCGGGGGGGGGGGGGGGGGGGGGGGGGGGGGGGGGGGGGGGGGGG